>CAYRUP010000043.1:3233-14354 GCA_964427485.1 uncultured Coxiellaceae bacterium
ACGATCTTCGTAGGAAAATCCGCCCACGATAATGTAGCCGGCAAAATCAGCCAGTTTTTCTTTCGATTCATTCCATAAAAATTCTTGTGGCTGCATTCCCGCACGTTTGACAGCGAGAATCGTTTCACGTTCACAATTCGAACCTGGAAATTGTATAATGCCTATGCGCATACTATTTTACCCATTCAGTTTAACTCTTGCTTCGCCTCGAACGACTTTACCAATTTCATGCAGTTTGAATTCTGGCATTGCTTGTAAGACACGATGCGCGTGATCGACTTGATCCGCTGCCAACATCATGACTAAACCGACTCCCATATTAAATGTGCGATACAATTCTTCATCATCCAAACCGCCTAATTTGCCTAACATGGAAAAAACTGGCTGCGAGGGCCACGTATTTTTTTGAATTTCAACCTGACAACCCGCTGGCAAAATGCGTGGAATATTTTCCAGTAACCCGCCGCCCGTAATATGTGCCATACCTTTAATCGCGACGGCATTTTTTAATAAATGCAAAATGGGGCGCGTATAATTGATGTGGGGTTCAAGCAGCACTTCGCCCAATGTGCGATTGAATTCGGGTAAATGAGAATCCACTTTTAATTTTCCAATTTCGAAAAATAATTTTCGTGCGAGTGAATAGCCGTTGGTATGCAAACCACTTGAAGTAAAGGCAAGCACAATATCGCCTGGGCAAATAGCTTTGCCTAAAATAACTTTTTCTTTATCAACTACACCCGTGATCACCCCCACTAAATCATGTTCGCCAGTGAGATAAGTTCCGGGCATTTCAGCCGTTTCACCGCCAACGAGTGAAATTTCATTTTCGAGACACGCTTTGACCATACCCATGACAATTTGTTCGACGATAGCAGGTTTTAATTTATCGTTTGCGATGTAATCCAACAACGTCAGTGGTTTGGCGCCTAAGACAATAATGTCATTGGTTGTCGCGCTGACGAGATCGGCACCGATCGTATCGAATTTTTGCAGCATGCGAGCAATCATGATTTTTGTGCCAACGCCATCGATGCTTTGTACCAGCACCGGATGTTTATAATCCGCTAGGATGGTTTTTAAATCGTAGAGTGCACCAAAACTACCGAGATTCGTTAACACGGCATTGGAGAAAGTGCTTTCAACGCCTTTTTTTATGCGTTGCACGGCTTCATTGCCAGCGGCGATGTCTACGCCGGCGGATTTGTAGTCGATTGTTGTCATGGGTTCACCCTACAATAATTTTTCTTTTAAACCATTCTCCCAGGCGGCTTTTGCAGCGCTGATGGCTAAATCAATACAGGCTTGCATTTGCAAACGTGGTTGTGCTTGTGTGTTACCAATCACTTCGATTGGAATTTGATAGTATGAAAATATTTTTTTTAATTGCGGCAATTTATCTTTTGCGACTTCAAAAATAAATCCACCGGTTTCACCAAATAATTTTTTTTCATTGGATAAATGACCGGACACATCAATAACAGCACCGATCTGATTTTTAAAGCTCATTTCTGCCAAGGCAACGGCCAAACCGCCATCGGAAATATCATGGGCAGATAAAATCAAGCCTTGCTGTATGCAATCATTTAACGCATGAAGTTCCGCAGCAATTTTCGTTAAATCGGGTTTTGGAACATGAGCGCCTAACTCATTATGCAAATCATAATAAACGCTGCCACCACATTCATCTTTGCGTTCGCCGACCAATACCAGCAATGAATCCGTGCGTTGGAAATTTTTAGTGATAACTTTGCTGACATCAGGCATCTTGCCGAGACAACTAATCATGGGACTCGCAGGAATCGCGCCAGTTTTGGATTCATTGTAAAGTGATACATTGCCAGAAATCACGGGAAGCGCTGCGCCTGGAAATTCTTTTAAGCCAATCGCTCGACACGCATCGGCAATACCACGCACAGATTCTGTGAAATCCCACATTTGCTCGGGTTTTTCTGGATTTCCAAAGCAAAGACAATCGGTCACCGCTTGTGGTAATGCACCCACCGCGGAAACATTCCGTGCTGCTTCAATCACAGCATTGACAGCACCCCAATACGGATCGATTTTATTGTAACGTGGACATTGATCAAGTGAGAGCGCGATACCGGTTTGACGAATTTCGACAGGATATTTATCTTCATTGAAAGGTTGCATCACCCCCGCATCCGCTTCACCCGCTTCCAAAACGGTGCGGCCTTGCACTTGCTTGTCATACATTTCAAAAATGGGCGCGCGCGAAGCAATGTTTTCATGTGCAAGTAATTGCAATAGTATTGCATTGTAATCGGAAGGCAAAGGCAATGTTGGCTCAACGAATTTTTTTAACTGCGGAGCATAAGGACGATCATAGAGAATACCTTTGGTCACATCCGACGCGCGTGCACGCACCATTTCCTGGCCATGAAACTTTACAACATATAAACCATCGTTACGAATTTTGCCGATCACTTTTGCTTCCGCACCAAAAGAAATGTCGGGCAATGCAAATGTTTGATTGTAATGCGTCAAGATAAGATCGACTAATTCGGGCGGCACGACCCACATAAAACGTTCTTGGGTTTCAGAGCAAAGAATCACAGAAGGATGTAAATGGGACATACTGGTAGGTACTTTTTCTAAATCAATTTCTGCGCCATAACCTGCTGCTTCGGCGATCTCCACAGATGCACAGGCAACACCGCCTGCGCCTAAATCTTTAAAGCCTACTCTGTCAATTAAATTCTGTTCGCGCAAAATCGCAAACAAAGCATTATTCGCCTTGAGTAAATGGCGTTTTAGAAATGCATTGGGTTCTTGCACGGCGCCTTTGTTTTGTTCCTGGTTTTCTTCGGAAAGATCTGTTGATGCAAAACTCGCACCACCAAAACCGCTGTTATCGGTGGGTTTGCCCACAAGAATGTAGACATAATTTTCCGCGTTTTTCGGTGCATAAGAATGAATAACATGATCATCACGCACAATGCCAAGCGTCACAACCGTCACTAAACAATTTTCATTGTAACCAGGATCATAATAAACATCGCCAGCAAGATTCGGCACACCGATTGGGTTACCGTAACCTGCGATACCAGAAACGACGCCTTCTTGAATCCAACTGGTTTTCTGACGTTTAATATCACCAAAACGCAAACCATCGGCCACCGCGATCACTTCAGCGCCCATGCAGGAAACATCCCGCACATTGCCGCCAACACCGGTTGCAGCGCCTTCATAAGGCACAATTTGTGAGGGATGATTGTGTGACTCATGGCTGATGACAATACCGTAACGCTTGCCGTCCTGATCACGTGCGACTTCCACAATACCGGCATCTTCTTTTGCTCCCAAAATGACATTGGGGCCCTCTGTGACGAGCGTTTTTAAATGTTTGCGACTGGATTTATAGGAACAATGTTCTGAACCCTGAATAGACCATAAAACTAATTCGGCTAATGTCGGGGGTCGTTTTAAAATTGTGTTTTGAATCGTGAGGGCTTCATCTACGGTGAGAACGAGGTTGTATTTCGCAAGCAGAGCACGAATTGCATCGTGTGACAATTCGGTAAAATCCAGGGCTTCTGAATGTGCAAGCATAGTATTATGACTCCCCACGTTTTAGGGCGCTACGATAGCATGGAACGTGATTTTGGGCGATAGTTTTTTCGGACACGACACGTCGTGCCCCTACAGTGTCATCCTGAGCACAGCGAAGGATCGCCTTATTATAATTTAGCGATCCTTCGCTACGCTCAGGATGACAGCAGGGGAAGGCTTTTAGTGCCGTGCCTCTACGGTTTTTTCAACATGGAAATGTTAACACTCGGAATTGAGTCTGGTGGTGAAAGGTTCGTATCTGTTTTAACTTCCGAATTAAAAAACCGATTAGCGGCAAATGCGACGTTACTGAATTTTTTCCATTTATGCGTCAGATAAGATCCGACCGAGAGACTCGCAATACCACCGAGCCCAGCTCCCACAGTGGTAGTAATAACACCTTCCATTGTGATTTTAGCAGCAGCTATTGCGACTTCCGTTGATAAAGGACTCGGGACGTCGGCGCTCGCAAGAGCGCATAAAGTTGCCGCTGTTAATACACTCCCACCAAATAATGCTAATGCAACACCACCCACCATTTTTCCACATGCCGTTTTAGCAATAGCTTGAGACACGATGGGATAACGCTGATTGTTACTTTCATTATTTGGATCAAGGCTTCGCAATACCGAACGATAAGTTAATTCTGTTAATAACGGCAAATGAATCGCGGATAACGTCGATCTGGCAGCATCAATTTTATTTAACAAATAATCATTGAGAGAGACTAATTCAGCTAATCGATTTCTTGCCGTCATAAAATCGCTTGCTTGATCCTCTGGCGATTGGGCCCTCAGCATATCCAGTAATCGTTCTCCATCTAATACTTCCACTACAGCTTCTTTCTTATTAGGCGATAAACACTGCCATATTCTCACAAGCAATTCTTTTAAATCGCTTTCTTTAAAAAGCATTTGCAAATCATCCAGTTCACTATTTGCAAGTAACCTACTGTGATGCTCACTGTGAATATATTCTTGCAGTCTTTGTTTTCCAGCTTCTTTATAGCTTGATTGCACTTTAAAATCAGGATTTGCGACCGCTTTTTGCAAATTTTCCAGAGCGAGACTTTTTGCTTTGATCGCGGCATCAATAAACTGATTGTTATCATTAAAAAAATATAAATTTCTATCATATATTCCGCTCAGAATTTCACGAATATAAAATATACAATAAATTTCAAGGATATTTTTTCGGTCTGTGGGATTGGATAACCGGCTCCACATTTCTCCAAAACTGAACCACTTCTTAAAACGTACAGAAAATCCTAGCAGCTGAAATAAATCATTTTTTAATGCAGAATCAACTGTCTCTAATGAATTTAAAAATTCCGAAAATTGATAGATCGCCTCATTCGCTGATTTTCCCGCATTATTGTGTTGCCCATTTCCAACTATTGCATCACCCTCTGTTAAACCAGCTAGTAACTCTTTATAAGCAATACCGACTGGCGAGACAGCGTCTAACCATTGTTGATGAATTTGGATTGCAGCATAATAAGCGTTTGCTTCTTTGCTATGACCCAGCAGACGCGCTTTTTCTGTTTCAGAAAGTGTATTGCCGGTGTTAATATTTTTTAATATCCCGTCATATTCTGCTGTTTGTAAGGTATCTATCACAGGCAGATAATCATCCTCATCCGACAAAATAAATTCTTTTAATTCAATTCGTTCCTTGTGAGCAGGAGGCAATGGTTTGCGTAAATCATGAAAATAGTCAGCATAGGACTTTGGTATGTGCCCTGATTTCAATGTTTTTGCTTGATATGCTGTGTACTCTATAAAAAATTGCAGCTCGAGTGGCGTTAGCCCGTCACTTTCTATTTCCTGTGTTAGCGTAGGCATAAGCAAAAAATAGCGATCGGTACGACCCTGTTTTTCCTCTTCGTTGTTCGCAGGCAATGCAGCATAAGCAGCGCTCAATCTTTCGCTCAAAGCCAAATAAAATTGCGCGATCACATGATCGGGGCAATGTGGATAGGCGAAATCCGTTTTGCGGATAGATTTCTCTGCCATCCAGTGATCGAAAAGGAATTGCTTAAGCAAAGCTAGATTTTCCGTATTGACTTCTTTTTCGCCATGCTGGCGAATAAATTCTGTTAATTTTTCTTTGCAGATCAGATATTCGATGAAAGAATCCGTTATCCCATAAAATTTGGGTAAAGAATCCAGGTTAATCAGATTTTTTAAAGTCTTGGGCAACGCTCCTGCAGCAAACATATTTCCCTCACATTTCTTTTTCATTCATATACGCCAAGGGTTGCTAATGTAACACAAGTTTTTTATTAAAATAGTAGGTTGCCTGGCACAAATTCGGTAATATGTTGCTAGACAACCTTGGAGATAGGCTCCATAATTTGTACCTTTTCTTCATTCACGGAGACTGTAGAGGGAAATGAACAACAATGTGATTGAGCTTCGTGACGTATCTAAATCGATCCACGACCATCAAATTTTATATGATATCAACCTCGAAGTTCGCAACGGCGAGTTTCTCACCTTACTCGGTCCCTCTGGCTGTGGTAAAACAACGTTGCTGCGCTTGATCTCCGGATTTGAAGAACCGACCACCGGCAAAATTTTTATTAATGGCAAAAACGTCGATGGCCTGCCGCCTCACCTAAGGCATGTGCATACAGTTTTTCAAAGTTATGCGCTTTTTCCGCATATGACAGTCTATGAAAACATTGCCTTTGGACTCCGTTGTCAAAAATTATCGAAAAAAGAAATTGAAGAACGCGTGGGTGAAGTTTTAAAAATCGTGAAATTGGAAAAATACAGTCAACGTAAACCTGAGCAATTGAGTGGCGGCCAGCAACAACGCGTGGCGATCGCGCGTGCGGTTGTCAATCGTCCACTGGTTTTATTGTTGGATGAACCGCTCAGTTCATTGGATTATCGTCTGCGCAAAACCATGCAGATCGAATTAAAACAATTGCAACGCAAACTGGGCATTACCTTTATTTTTGTTACGCACGATCAAGAAGAAGCCCTATCTATGTCCGACCGCGTGGTTGTTATGAATGAAGGCGGCATTGAGCAAGTCGGTACACCCAGACAAGTTTATGAAAAACCACAAAGCTTATCCGTCGCAAAATTCATCGGTGAAGTCAATATATTCGATAGTGAAGTCATCGCCATTAACGATAAAAAAGTCACTGTCAACATTCAGGGAAAAGAGCGCGTGGTAAAAAGTTCACGGGAATTTGTCGTGGGACAAAAAGCGCATGTACTCGTGCGTCCCGAAGATTTACGCGTCTGGGATAGTTCTGAAGTCGATGACACACATGATATGTTTCCAGGCGTAGTAGAAGAAGTTATTTATAAAGGTACAACCGTTGACCTCATGGTACGTTTATCCAATAATCAAATGGTTGCAGCGACGGAATTTTTTGATGAAGATGACGATCGCCTGGAGTATGCGATCGGTGAGAAGGTATGGACTACATGGCTTTCCGGCTGGGAGGTGATCTTGCCACATGAAGCATGACCGCATGTTCAAACAATTTTCTTTGTCAGTCATTTGGTTTTGGTTGCTGATTTTTGCTTTATTACCATTTGGACTGGTTACCATCGCAAGCTTCATGAGCCATAGCGATAATCATTTAATTCAACTGCCGTTTACGCTGACGAATTATTCTGAACTCCATAATTCGATCTATATTAAAATTTTTAAAGAGTCTTTTAATATTGCAGGTATTTGCACCGTCATTTGTCTTTTGCTCGGCTATCCCTTTGCCTATGCGATTGCCCGCATGCAAAACCGCTACAAAGGTTTGTTTATTCTTTTAATTATCATCCCTTTTTGGACGAGCTCATTGATTCGCTGTTATTCGATGATCACTATTTTGAAACCCAAAGGTGTGATTAATACTATTTTAATGTGGACGGGTATGATTGATAAGCCACTTTCCCTGTTATTTACGGATACCGCTGTTATGATTGGCTTGGTTTACAATTTATTGCCTTTCATGATTCTACCTTTGTTAACGAATATTGAACGGCTCGATGGGCGGCTGATTGATGCGGCGCGTGATTTGGGTGCGAATCGCATCACGACTTTCCGCCGAATTATTTTACCCCTCACTTTGCCTGGGATTTTGTCAGGCTGCATACTGGTATTTTTGCCTGCGATGACGATTTTTTATATTCCGGATTTACTAGGTGGTTCAAAATCCATTTTGCTCGGTAATTTAATTCAAAATCAGTTTTTGATTGCAGAAAATTGGCCGCTAGGATCCGCCATCAGCATCGTTTTCACTTTGCTACTGGCTGTATTGTTATTAATTTATTGGCGCACGACGCGCGGCAGCCACACGCAGGATCTGTTATGAAGAATATACCGGTCGGCTCTTATCTTACCGCCATTTACTTATTTTTCTATATCCCCATTATTGTATTAATTGCCTATTCATTTAATAACGCCCAATATTCATTAGTCTGGCATGGATTTTCCGTGCGTTGGTATGAAGAATTATTTTCTGATATGGACTTGTGGATTGCGGTGGGACATTCTTTGGTTTTGGGTATTGTCGCTGCTACGATCGCAATGTGCATAGGGGGATTAGCTGCGATCAGTTTGTATCGCTATCTATTTCTGGGTCGAAGGGTCTTATATGGCCTCGTTTTCATTTTGATTTTATCACCCGATATCGTGATGGGTATTTCGCTGTTGATTTTATTTAGTCTCATCAAAGTTTCGTTAGGTTTTTGGAGTTTGCTGCTGGCTCATATTACTTTTTGTATTCCATTTGTTGTGGTGACAGTTTACAGTCGAATCGTGAGTTTTGATCACTATATTTTTGAAGCGGCCAAAGATTTAGGTGCAACTGACACGATGATTTTCTCGCGTATTATCTTGCCCTTATTGTGGCCTGCGCTTTTGTCCGGATGGTTACTGAGCTTCACTCTGTCTCTGGATGACGTCATTATCAGTTATTTTGTCGCGGGTCCGGATTTTGAAATTTTACCCTTAAAAATTTATTCCATGGTACGATTGGGCGTGAAGCCGGAAATCAATGCGCTTTGCAGCGTCACATTTGCCTTAACATTGGTGCTCATCATACTCTCGCAGTTTTCTTTAAGGAAAAAACCATGAGGGGTGTGCTTTATAAATGGGTTGCATTGGGCTGCATCGCCTGCTACGGAATTTTTTGCTCCGCCAACGCAGTGGCAGAAGAAAAAATTTTAAATTTATATACTTGGTCTAACGTCATACCTGAATTTGTGATTCAGCAATTTGAAAAAGAAACCGGAATCAAGATTAATTTTTCGACCTATGACAGCAATGAAACGCTGTATGCCAAGTTGAAAGCGACAGAAGACGCGGGCTATGACCTGATTGAACCTTCCAGTTATTATGTTGACCGTATGCGCAAGCAAGGCATGCTAGAACCGTTAGACAAAACCAAACTGCTCGGGTTTAACAATCTTGATCCCCAGTTTCTCAATCAAAGTTACGATCCAGAGAATAAATTTAGCATCCCATTTATCTGGGGAACGACGGGTATCTACGTTAATAAAAATTATTTTGACCCAAAAACCCTGACAAAATGGTCTGACCTTTGGAATCCCCAATATAAAAATCAATTGATGCTCTTGGATGATTCGCGCGAAGTTTTCGCCATCGGTTTACGCGTGTTAGGGTATTCGGGGAATGATGAAAATCCCCTTCACATCCATGCCGCCTACCTTAAATTGAAAGAACTGTTGCCCAACGTGAAATTATTTAAAAGCGATGGGGTCATTACTATTATGATCGATGAAGATGCGAATATTGGGATGGCTTGGGATGGTGATCTATATAAAGCCAAAAAAGAAAATCCTAACCTAGAATATATTTTTCCCAGTGATGGTTTCGTGATTTACGTAGACTGTTTTGCCCTCGCAAAAAATGCGCCGCATCGTGATAATGCGTATAAATTCTTGAGCTTTCTGTTACGACCGGACATCGGAAAAGTTGTCGCATTAAGTAATAATTTTGCAACGCCAAATAAAGCCGCCCAAAAATTACTACCCAAAGAAGTACGCTCGAATTTAGCCATTTATCCTTCGCGGGAAATTTTACGCCGGGGGGAATTGCAAGCGGATATGGATGACAAAGCGCTCGAGCTTTATGAAAAATATTGGGAAAAACTTAAGATGGAAGGGTGAGCTGTCATGGATAAAATAACATATAGACATTCCCTTTTATTAACACCATAATGATCCCACATAGTTATGAATACCTCGGAGATTATGGATATACAATTTACGCACCACAGCAACGCGATTCAGCTTTTTGTCAATCGCAAACTTCTACTGTATAGCCAATGCAGCGCGCCTTAAGGGAAAGAGCCATGCTACGTTTTTTTTGCACTGCACTAACCTCCCTTCTGGCACTGTTGTTGGTTCACACCGCATCCGCGGGTCAAGATAATATTGTAAACGTGTATACCTGGTCTGAAGAAATCCCCTACTCCATCATTGCCCAATTCGAAAAAGAAACCGGTATCAAAGTAAATTATTCCTCCTATGACACCAATGAAGTGATGTATTCCAAATTGCGTGCAGTAAAAGGCATTGGTTATGACGTCATTGAGCCTTCCAGTTATTATGTCGATCGCATGCGTCATCAAAACATGTTGGAACCCTTAGATCGGAATAAATTGCCTGAATTTAAAAACCTCGATCCCGATTTTCTCAATTTAAGTTATGACCCAAATAGCACATATAGCATTCCATTTGTCTGGGGTGTGACGGGCATTTTTACTAATAAACATTATTTTTCGCCAAATGAAATCATTTATTGGTCTGATTTATTTAATCAAAAATATGTGAATCAGTTGATGATACTCGATGATCCACGCGAAGCTTTTTCGATGGCACTGCTCATGCTCGGTTATTCCATCAACGACAAAAATCCACAGCACATTAAACAAGCTTATCAAAAATTACGTGCATTGATGCCGAATATTCGATTATTTAATACTGACGCAGTGACTTCCATTTTGATTGACGAAGATGCCTCGATTGGAATTGCCTGGAATGGCGATTTACTCCGAGCGCGCGCGGAAAATTCTCAACTTGATTTTATTTATCCAAAAGATGGTTTTGAAATTTGGGTTGATAATTTTGCCATTTTGAAAAATGCGCCTCACAAAGACAACGCTTACAAATTTTTAAATTTTCTCATGCGTCCCGATATTGCCAAAGAAATCAGCGTAAGTATTAGTTACTCAACCGCAAACCTCGCTGCAAAAAATCTATTGCCGCCCACTATCAAAAATGATCCTATCCTTTATCCGCCACGCGATGTATTGCGTCGAGGTGAATTTGAAAACGATATTGGCGAAGAGACATTTGCGTTATATGAAAAATATTGGGAACAGTTGAAGATGGGAGCATAGTGCAAATCTCGCATCCTGCTTAGAATCCCTTCCCCTTCTAGGGGAAGGTGGCCGACAGGCCGGATGGGGGGATCAAATAAATATGCAAGATAACAATTTTTTGATTCCCCCATCCGCCCGTTCACTGCCATTAAGTTAAGCGATCCGCAAACATGTCATTC
>CAYRUP010000044.1:0-14313 GCA_964427485.1 uncultured Coxiellaceae bacterium
ACTAAATTATAATAAGGCGATCCTTCGCTGCGCTCAGGATGACATTTGTTCCTTAACTTGATGCCTATGCCGCCTTCGCGCACCACTGTCCGGCAAATTGGTTTCCTTTATGAACATTCTCACCCGTTAATAGCTCGATCAGGACCCTTTAACTTTCAAGCCTACTATTATACTATTCCATCACTGAACACACGATGTGATAACTATAAATCCTGGAGCAATAATACATGGCAACAAATCAACTTAGTCTATTACAAGTTAGACGGTTTCTGCCTTTGTTTCTTACCCAATTTCTTGGCGCTTTTAACGATAATATTTTTAAAAACGCGCTGGTTATTTTAATTACTTATACACTTGCAACCTCCATGAATTTAAATGCGGAAGTCTTAATTACCTTGGCTGCCGGCATTTTTATTTTGCCATTTTTCCTATTTTCAGCTACTGCGGGTCAACTTTCTGATAAATTTGAAAAATCACGCCTGATACGCTATACCAAAGTGGCTGAAATCATTTTGACCTTAATAGCGGGTGCAGGTTTTTTCTTGCATAGCATCACCCTTTTAATGATTGTGCTATTTTTACTGGGAACTCAAGCCACTTTTTTTGGTCCTATGAAATATTCGATTTTGCCGGATCAATTGCAAGAAAATGAATTAATTGCAGGCAATGCGCTTCTAGAAGCTGGAACGTATCTTGCCATATTACTCGGCACGATTATCGGCGGAGTCTTGGCTTCGCTGCATGCGGCTCCTACCTTAATCACGATCACCATTGTGCTCATTTCAGTATTTGGCTATGTGACTAGCCGCTATATTCCCATTGCGAAGATAGCCGCACCTGACCTTAAATTAAAATTTAATATTGTTGAAGAGACTTCAAACATTATTCGACAGACCATGAAAAATCGCGAATTGGCGCTCGCTATTTTTGGTATTTCATGGTTTTGGTTGGTGGGTGCAACGTACCTTTCACAATTCCCTACTTATGCTAAAGACGTGTTAGGCGCAGGATCTTCTATTGTGACGCTCTTCCTTACTTTTTTCACAATCGGAATCGGCATTGGCTCGCTCTACTGTAATCGTCTCCTCAAAGGTCGAATCCATGCAACCTACGTACCACTTGCCGCACTGGGCATGACACTTTTTGCAATCGATCTCGTATTGGCTAGCCAGCATATCGTGACTAAATCGGGCCATTTAATGACCCTGACAGAATTTCTCAGTCATTTACAAAACTGGCATGTCTTGTTGGATCTTTTGTTTCTTTCTGCTTGTGGCGGTATCTATGTAGTTCCTCTTTATACGATGTTGCAAAATGACAGCGACCCAAGCTATCGTTCACGCGCCATTGCCTGCAACAATATCATAAATGCTTTGTTTATGGTGATAGCTGCCATTGTCACCAGCGTTATGCTCTTCCTGCATTTTTCAGTTACGGATGTTTTTGTTTTGATTGCTATTGCAAACCTAGTAGTGGCCATTTACATCTGTAATTTATTACCCGATGCATTAGTTAAATCATTTTTAATCTGGTTATTTAAAACATTTTATCGCGTTGAAGTGCGCGGCATCGAAAATTATTACAATGCTGGCAATCGAGTTTTAATTATATCAAACCATACTTCCTTTTTAGACGCCGCATTAATCGCCGCATTTTTACCGGATAAACTCACTTTCGCCGTTGATTATCAATATGCACAAAAGGGTTGGGTGAAAATATTATTAAAGTTAGTTAACACATTTCCTGTCGATCCCACTAACTCGATGGCAGCCAAATCCTTGATTGAATATTTACGACGAAATAATCGTGTCGTGATTTTTCCCGAAGGACGTATCACTGTCACGGGTGGCTTGATGAAAATTTACGAGGGACCCGGGTTAGTCGCCGATAAAGCACGTGCTAAATTACTTCCTATTCGAATTGATGGCGCACAATATTCGCCGTTTTCTTATTTAAGAGGCAAAGTCAAAATTCGCTGGTTCCCCAAAATCACGATTACCATTTTAGAACCTCGAACATTCGACTTACCTGATTCCATTATGGGTCGTCAACGTAGAGAGCAAATCAGTGAACGACTTTATGACATCATGAGTGATACGATGTTTCTGAGTAGTAATATCAAAGAAACTCTATTTCAATCTTTATTGAACGCGAAATCTGTCCACGGCAAAAAGAATATTGTCCTGGAAGATATTGAACGAAAGCCAATGCATTATCAGCGCTTAATTTTAGGTAGTATTGTATTAGGTCGGCGCATGGCAAAAACCACGCAATCAGGCGAGTATGTCGGTTTATTACTTCCTAACTCAGTCGGTTGTGTTGTCACATTTTTCGCGCTGCAAGCGCATCATCGCATTCCCGCCATGCTAAATTTTTCAGCCGGAATTCAAAATTTACTGCTCGCCTGCCGCACTGCGCAAATTAAATATGTTTACACATCGAAACGTTTCATAGAACTTGCTGATCTGCAATCCGTCGCGGATAGTTTAATTGCGGAAGGAATTAAGCTGATTTATCTTGAAAATGTGCGAGCAGAAATGGGATTAGGAGAGAAATTGCTAGGCACATTATTTTCTTATTTTCCCCAACTTTATTATCGTTTTTATAATGGCATTAACAAACACAACGAGCATGAATTTCCAACAAAAGCCGCTGTCATTTTATTCACATCCGGCTCTGAAGGCGCGCCAAAAGGTGTTTTACTCAGTCACGCTAATATTCAGGCAAACCGTTTTCAATTGACAGCGCGTGTTGATTTCAGCCCAGCAGATCGCGTATTTAATGCGCTTCCCATGTTCCATGCATTTGGTTTAACAGCTGCAACTATCTTACCGATTGTTTCTGGCATGCGTGTATTCATGTATCCTTCCCCCCTACATTATCGTATTGTGCCTGAAATTTGTTATGACACGAATTCAACGATTACATTTGGTACTGACACATTTTTATCAGGTTATGCAAAATACGCTCATCCTTATAATTTTTACAGTATTCGTTATATTTTTGCTGGCGCTGAAAAATTGCGTGAAGAAACGCGACGTATTTGGATGCAAAAATTTGGCATTCGGTTATTTGAAGGTTATGGCGCAACAGAAGCGTCTCCTGTTTTATCGACGAATACAGCAATGCAATATAAAGCAGGTACGGTAGGTCGATTATTACCGAGTATCAAATATGAATTACGGCCTGTTGAAGGTATTTACGAAGGTGGAAGGCTTTGTATTTCAGGACCGAATATCATGCTTGGTTATATGTTTGCGCATACGCCTGGTGTCATTCAACCTTTAGAGGATGGTTGGCATGATACGGGAGATATTGTTTCAATTGATAAAGAAGGTTATATCACCATCAAAGGCCGCGCAAAACGTTTTGCAAAGATAGCGGGTGAAATGGTATCGCTAGCGGCAATTGAAGATGAAGTTTATCTACTGTGGCCTGAAAATCAGCATGCTATTTTGTATCTGCCGGATCCACGCAAAGGCGAACAACTTATTTTGATTACTAACAATAAAAATGCGACGCAGAAACAGATTATCGAACATTTCAAACTGCGTGGTGTCGCTGAAATTGCAATTCCACGTAAGCTACTTATTCTAGAGAAAATGCCTGTGTTGGGCAGTGGGAAAGTCGACTATCAATCGGTGAAATTTATTTTAGAAACGAATCAAGTGAATGCGGGTGAAACAGAGGAAGAGAAAGAGGATGAGGATAGTGATTTGTGAGTGTGTGTAGACCCTCATCCCCGACCCTTCTCCCCGCGCATACTGCGCCGGGAGAAGGGAGATAATAACATACATAAAACTCCCTTCTCCCGACGCAAAGCGTTGGGAGAAGGGTTGGGGATGAGGGTGGTCACGTTAATAGGAAATCGACCCATGAAAATCTGGAAAAATGCTATCACCCTCGAAGCACTCAATGCCCGAGGGAAAAATACCATGATGGAATACCTCGGTATCGAAATAACAGAAATAGGTGATGACTATCTTGCGGCACGTATGCCTATTGATCATCGAACACTGCAACCTGTTGGCATCATGCATGGCGGCGCCTCTTGTGTCTTAGCGGAATCGGTTGGAAGCACTGCGGCCAATTGTTGTGTGGACCAAAGCCAATTTTATTGCGTCGGACTTGATATTAATACCAATCATATTCGATCCATTCGCAATGGTTTTGTCATTGGCACAGCAAAACCTTATCATTTAGGCCGAACGACGCAAGTATGGAGTATTGAAATTGTAAATGAACATAAACAATTAATTTCAGTTAATCGATTAACGATGGCAGTTTTGTCTAAATAACTTCGATTGAGAATTCTTAAATATTAATTAATTTCTAAAGGTGTAATATGGCGTTTTCAAGAGCCGATGTACGGCAACTTCTCGATAAATATAATAAACTCTTACGGTTAGAATTGACCGAACAAGAACAAATGGATTTATTTACACTGCAATCGATTGATGAATTAAGGGATATTGCGAGTAATAACGCAATTGAATTTACCCATGCTGAAATCATTCAATTAAAGCGTATTTTGAATGAATTTAATAATCCAGTAATCCATAACACATTAAATAAAGTGCCAGCAATTTTAAAACTCATTACAAAACTACTCAATCCACCTGCCTTACCCAGAAGAAATTTCAAAATACCCTGGGGCACCATTTTAGGTGCGACTATTGGTTTAGGAGTGGGAGCAATTTGTTTATTCTTTCCACCTGCAACCATTGCTATTGCAACATTCTTAGCCCTTTCTCCAATCGCAAGCGCTTCTGTCATAATAGCCAGCGGTTTGGCAATTGGAATAGGTGTGGATGTTGTTCGTCATATTCTGCAAAAAAGAAACAGCATTAAAACAATTTTAACAACCGATACAACCTCCCCTATTCCTTGTCAAAATATTTATACTTTATTGGAAGAGAAAGAATCTTCCCCCCTCCAAAATTTAAAAAATCAGTTTCGGGCCCGATGTGAAATACCGGGAATATTAGAATGTCCTTTCAATTTGGACTATCCAGTCGATCCTATTCTTTTGAATGGTCGTCTTTATGAACGCAAGGATATTCAACTTTATTGCGATAAAAATAAGTTTGACCCATTTAGGAAGTCAATTGATCCAGCTGATTTAAGTCTTTCTTACAATAAAAATAATGAAAAATTAAAAAAATTAATGAGTGAGTTTAAAGAATATCGCAATGATGTTTTAAAACAAATAGACAACTTAACCGATGAGAATGTACCGCAAATAGAACAATTAGTTGCTGAATATGTTGCAAAATCAAAGATAATTACTGAAGATTTTTTGACAAAATTAGTGACTGACCAAAAAAGTGGTTATCAACCTGGACTTTTTAAATCCGTTACTATTCGTATTGAACCTACTGAGGTATTACCACCTCAGCCTGCGGCTCCCATTAGCCCATCTTATGTAATCTAGATTGATAAATGGATGAACTAATTGCATTCTAGCGTCTTTTTGAATATCGTTTGGCAACTGTTCCGAGGCGTCGGAGAGACCATTCTCGTAACGGTATCTTGTTTCCTAACGGGTACCGTGGTGGGTCTCATTATGGTTGGTTTGCGTAGCTTAAATTTTCCTGGGTTATCGAGTTTAGTCGATGCATTTACTTTTATTTTTCGCGGCGTCCCAGTCTTAGTACTCGTTTTTTTAGTCTATTTTGGTTTTCCTGGAATAGGATTAAAAATTCCACCTTTATTGGCAATGAATTTAAGCCTCGGTCTGGTGGTTGGCGCTTATTTATCTGAGGTATTTCGCGGCGCTTTACTGTCAATTGATTCTGCAGAATTGCTTGCAGCGGAAGCTTCCGGCATGAGCACACTGCAAAGACTTATTTATATCGAATTACCGCAAATGTTGCGTTTTGCTTTTCCTGGAATGGTTAATGAATTTACCTCAACACTTAAAAATTCCCCTTTTGCTTATACGATTGGTATTTCTGAAATAACCAGTCATGCAGTCGCTCTGACAGCAACCATAAATTATAGTCTTTACATTTATCTGATTCTCGGCGTTTTCTATTTTCTTATCTACCGAATCTGTTTATTTTGCATGAAATCAGTAGAAGAAAAATTTAAGTGGGATACCAATAAATGAAACTGATTCAAATACAAAACCTAGTAAAAAAATTCGATCAAAAAGAAGTACTCTCGGGTATCAATTAGCTTTGGCGCGTGCGTTAGCAATGGATCCAGAAATTATTATTTTTGATGAACCTACTTCGGCATTAGATCCGGTGATGACTCGAGAAGTTGCTCAGTTAATTAATAAATTGCGCGATGAAAATGTAACGGTTATTTGCGTTACGCATGATATTTCATTAGCCGAGCAAATTTCAGATCAAATCGCATTTCTGGATCATGGCAAAATTAAAACTGAAGATACTATCGCTTCTCTAAAAAGAAGTGCAGACCCCGATATTAGCCAGTTTTTTAGGTAGCTATGGAAAACCTGATTTTATTTAAAAAAGATTTAATTGAAAACTTGCCCTTAATCGTATCTGGTTTGGGAAACACCTTACAATTGGCATTGGTCATCACAAATCACGGGGTTATTGGGTGGTATCGTCATTTTATATTTTACGATTAGTAAATATTCGATCGTGCGGCGAATGACTGCGGCCTATATTTCATTTTTTATTGGCACACCCTTATTGGTTTTGTTATTTCTGATTTATTATGGATTACCGGAGTATGGCTTTGGTCCATCTGCATTTATGGTCGCGGTCATTTGTTTTACATTAAATGTTTCTGCCTATAATGCCACTTATTTGAGTACTGCCTATCGTGGTCTTGATCAGAGTGAATTAGAAGCAGCTAAAGCCCAAGGGTTTAGTGATTTTCAAATCTATCGTTTGATTACCTTGCCGCAAGTTTTACGTACCTCCGTACCCGCACTCACGAATCAAGCCATTGGTAACTTAAAAGATACGGCTATCGTTTTTTTGATTGGCTATACGGATTTCTTTGCACGCATCCAAAGTATTGCTGCCGATAATTTTCAATTTTTCAATGCGTATTTGTTTGCGGCTGTGGTCTATCTTATTATGGTTTCGCTGATTGTAATCGCTGCTCGCTGGATAGAACGTCATATCAAACGTTTTTGATATTGTCTAAAATTTTACCGAATTTTAATATTTCCTTAAGCTTTCCTGTGTAAATTTGCAGGGTTGTTTTGTATTAAAATAAATCAAATTATTAAAAAATAGACGAGGTGAATGTGGAAGCAAGAAATGAAGCGAAAGAGACTTCTCTTATTTTTTCGGGCAAAAATCGTATATCAGGATATTTTAGTAAGCTTATCCTAAGAACACCTGACAGGGATGATGGGAAGTGGCCAATTATAATACGAGAAAGTATCGGCGATGTCGCGAATGCTTTTTCAATTACTAATAAATACTTTGATGAAGAAATTGGGGAGATAGTGGCTGATAGCAGTCGATTTTATTTTGTAAACGGTGAATGGGTGCAGGTTCTCCCTAATGAACAGGGCAATATTACCAAGCCTGAAAATGCAATGAGCATTCAAGAAGCAAAAGACGCCGGTAAAGATCCAGGGAAGTTATTTTGTGACTTCATATTAAATTTATTTCCTCCCGAAGATTTTTATTTTCTACAACCCAATCCAGCCGAAGAATCTCAGAATTATATTGGATTGCAGGACGGGATGAAGAAATTGATCAGATCATATGATGTCGTAGGTCCTTCTCATTATCTACTTCCAAAAGGTATAGTAGGTCCTCAATATCAATTAGTAGATGTAGCAGTTCCTCCAGTTGCTCCAGTAATTCCAGTTGTTGCTCCGGTTATTCCAGTTGCTACTCCAGTTATTCCAGTTGCTTCAGTTGCTTCAGTTGCTGAAAAAAAATCAGATTCAATAATAAGTCCGCGCATTCAAGAGATAGCAGATAGAGCACACGCAAACGTGGAAAGGATGGCACGCGAAGCACATGAAGAAGTTCAAGCTGATGCAAAGTCAGTTGAGGCCTTGATAAAACAATGGCAAAACAAAGCAACGGCCGCCGTAAAGCGGGATCTTGCGGAAACATCAGAACCACGAATTTCTTACCAACCAAAATAGTTGCTTAGAATGTAGGGTGGATTAGACGCCTTTTTGCGTCGTAATCCACCTTCATTCGCGATTTATTGGTGGATGCAGAGCTCGCTCTAGCTTCATCCGACTGAATTTTTCACAGTCGGTAATTTTTTTGTAACATCCGTAGTAACAGGTGGTTTGTTATTTTTCGCCATTGTCTGTGTAAATGAATGTGGTGATGAAGAAAAAACTGATTTGACTTCAGCTTTCACCACTTCTTCAGTCAACTCCAATTTATGTTTTGCAGCTTGTTCAAAAAATTCTATTATTCGATTGAGATCATAAGTGATCGGTAGTGTCTTAAGAATTTTCAAAACACCTAACGCATCTTTCGATCTAAAACACTTTTCAAATTCAGTTCTCTGAGCTTGATTTTGAAAGTTTATTTCACGAGGTCCGCCTGCATAACTACCTCCCAAAGCATGAGAAAGGTAAAAACTCTCGGTATTGTCGGGTTCCTTTGTATAAGATAATTCTTTTTCATGTTTACAATCTTTTTCAACGCCATAAGGTGCTACATAATTAAATTTAAGTACATAGGTTGAGCGCATAAACAGTTCCTTTTCAGTTGTTATAGTGAATAACTTAGTCTGTTAATTTATGAGTCACTTTCAGATTATATGAGTTATCAAAGATCACTGCAACCGGTTCCAAGCGCCCCTATGCAATAATTGTCACGCCATCCATATACGGCTGCAATACTTTAGGGATGTGAATTCTGCCCTGCTCATCCTGGAAATTTTCCATGATAGCAATCAGGGTTCGACCTACCGCTAATGCCGAGCCATTTAAAGTATGGACTAATTCTGGTTTGCCGGTTTTAGGATCACGAAAACGCGCTTTCATGCGGCGGGCTTGAAAGCTTTCCGTATTACTGCACGAAGAAATTTCACGATAACGTTGTTGACCCGGTAACCAGACTTCCAAATCATAAGTCTTTGCTGCTGCAAAACCAATATCCGCAGTGCACAACACAATAACCCGATAAGGGAGTTCTAATTTCTGTAATACGGTTTCGGCGTGACGCGTTAATTCTTCCAATGCTGCATAGGAATGATCAGGATGAACAACTTGCACCAACTCTACTTTTTCAAATTGATGCTGACGAATCATGCCACGCGTATCTTTCCCATACGATCCCGCTTCACTACGAAAACAAGGCGAATAACAGGTATATTTCAGTGGGAGTTGATCGGCTTCTAAAATTTCATCGCGTATTGTATTCGTCACAGGAACTTCTGCGGTGGGAATTAAATAAAAACTCTCATCATCACGTGGAATAGCAAATGAATCTTCTTTCAATTTCGGCAATTGACCCGTGCCATACATAGAATCTGCATTGACAATGTAGGGAACAGAAATTTCTTTATATCCATGTTCTTTCGTATGCAAATCCAGCATAAATTGTGCCAGTGCACGTTGTAATCGAGCTAATTGATCGTGTAGTACAACAAAGCGTGCGCCCGATAATTTAGCCGCTGTCGTAAAATCCATGCCTAATTTTGCACCTAAATCTACATGATCTTTAGGCGTAAAATTAAATTCTGTCGGCTTACCCCACGTACGTACTAATTGATTATCAGCCTCGCTTTTCCCAGCAGGAACAGATTCATGTGGAATATTGGGTAAGACCGCAAGCAATTCATGCAACTCATCGTGCACTTTTGCAAATTCATCTTCTGAGGATTTAAGTTTATCGCCTAAATCCTTCACTTGCTGTAGTAAGTGATCGACATTTTCACCTTTTGCTTTCGCTTGACCCACTGCTTTTGCATTCGTGTTACGCGCATTTTGTAATTCTTGAATTTTCGTCTGTAATTCTTTGCGACGTTCTTCTAATGCAGTCAAATGCGCTGCATTTAAAGTAATCCCTCGTCGCTGCATTTGCAAAGCGACATAATCAATATCTTGTCGAATCAGTTTAGGGTCTAGCATAAAAGAGAGATCCTTATTAGAAAAGTCAAACATCTGTCATCCTGAACGAAGTGAAGGATCTTCTCTTTTATAATAAGAAGATACATAACTTCGTTGAGGATGGAAACTGTATTTTAGACAGTGTGGCAGTTAATATGCTTTCGCCGTCTGCAAAACTTTCAGAACTGCTTTGCCAATCTCTGCTGGAGAACGAACCGTATGCACACCTGCTGCTTCTAATGTTGCAAATTTTTCTGCCGCAGTCCCTTTTCCACCCGCGATAATGGCACCCGCATGGCCCATACGTTTACCTTCAGGCGCAGTCACACCCGCAATGTAGGAAACAACAGGTTTAGTCACATGCTTTTTGATGTATTCTGCAGCTTCATCTTCTGCCGTTCCACCAATTTCACCGACCATGATGATAATTTCTGTTTGTGGGTCTTTTTCAAATAAGGCCAGTACATCGATAAAATTTGTGCCGGGAATCGGATCGCCACCAATACCTACACAGGTACTTTGACCTAAACCTAATTCCGTGGTTTGCTTGACTGCTTCATAGGTTAATGTACCCGAACGCGACACAATACCCACTTTACCTGGCATGTGAATATGACCTGGCATAATACCAATTTTGCACTCGCCTGGCGTAATCACACCAGGACAATTGGGACCCACCAATCGAACACTGGGATGATTTGCCATAAATGCTTTGACATCCAGCATGTCTAACGTTGGAATACCTTCAGTAATACAAACAATTAATTTAATGCCTGCTTCAACTGCTTCAATAATGGAATCTTTGCAAAATGGTGCTGGCACATAAATAACGGACGCATCGGCCTTCGTTGCCTTGAAAGCTTCTTTAACGGTATTAAATACCGGTAAGCCTAAATGCGTTTGCCCACCTTTTTCTGGCGTCACACCACCGACCATTTTAGTTCCGTAAGCAATGGCTTGTTCAGAGTGAAATGTCCCCTGCTTTCCAGTAAAACCTTGGCAAATCACTTTGGTATTTTTGTTAATTAATATACTCATAAAACCCTCTGAAAACTCTCTATTATGTTAGGCCTTGTTATGCAGTCGTCGTTGCAGCGTGCACGACTTTTTTAGCCGCATCGGTAAAGCTTTCTGCAGCGATGATATTAAGACCGCTTTGACTTAATTTTTTCGCGCCTAATTCAGCATTATTGCCTTCAAGTCGCACCACGACAGGCAGACGAGTACCCACTTCTTCTACTGCACCAATAATACCATCCGCGATTAAATCACAACGGACGATTCCACCGAAAATATTGACCAGAATCGCTTTGACATTTTGATCAGACAAAATAATTTTGAATGCTTCCGTCACACGTTCTTTCGTTGCGCCGCCACCCACATCGAGGAAGTTTGCTGGATTGCCGCCTTGTAATTTAACCAAATCCATTGTTGCCATTGCCAAACCTGCTCCATTGACCATACAGCCAATGTTGCCATCTAATGCAATGTAGTTAAGTTCCCAATCACGCGCACGATTTTCGCGATCATCTTCTTGCGAAGTATCACGCATTGCACGAAGTTCAGGTTGGCGATAAAGCGCATTATCATCAATATTAATTTTCCCATCCAGACACAACAAGTTACCTTGTTTAGTGACAACAAGTGGATTAATTTCCAACAAACTTAAATCTTTTTCCGCAAACATTTTGGCTAAACCCAGCAATATTTTCGTGAACTGCTTGATTTGATCGCCAGATAAACCTAACGCAAAACTCAATTCACGCGCCTGATAGGGCTGCATGCCAACGAGCGGATCTACCACAGCAGTCAGAATTTTTTCGGGTGATTCATGTGCAACTTTTTCAATTTCAACGCCCCCTTCTGTGGAAGCCATAAATACAATACGTTGTTTGGCACGATCGATTACTGCGCCTAGATAAAGTTCACGGGCAATATCACAAGGTTCTTCAATGAGAACTTGATTAACGGGTTGACCATCCGCGTTCGTTTGATAGGTCACTAAACGTGTGCCTAGCATATTTTTTGCAGCACTCGCTAATTCTTCTTTAGTGGAAACAATTTTCACACCACCTGCTTTGCCGCGACCACCGGCATGCACCTGGGCTTTAACGACCCAACGCTTGGTATTCATGTTACTCGCAATATTGGTTACTTCATCCACATTCCGAGCCGTTTCACCCTGAGGGACGGGTAAGCCATATTCAGCAAGTAATTGCTTAGCTTGATATTCATGTAAGTTCATTTCATTTTCCTATTATTAAAGATGAACACGGCGCGCCGTGCCCCTACAAAAATTATGCGCAATACTAATTCAGAATTAAATCTCAAGCAACAGACGCGCTGGATCCTCGAGTAACTCTTTGATTGCAACTAGAAAAGTAACAGAGTCTTTACCATCAATAATACGATGATCATAAGACATGGCCACATACATCATAGGTCGTATAACAATTTGGCCATTTTCAACAACAGGTCGTTGATCGATTTTGTGCATGCCTAAAATTGCGCTTTGCGGTGAATTTAAAATCGGTGTGGAAAGCAATGACCCAAATACGCCGCCATTGGTAATGGTAAATGTACCGCCCTGCATTTCTTCTAAAGTCAATTTACCACTGCGCGCCTTGGTTGCATATTCCAAAATCTTGGTTTCAATCTCAGCCATACTCATTTGATCGGCATCACGCAGAACAGGAACGACCAAGCCTTTTTCTGTTGAGACTGCGACACCAATATCAAAATAACCGTGATAAACAATGTCATTGCCATCAATCGATGCATTGAGAATAGGATTACGTTTTAATGCTTCAACTGCGGCTTTCACAAAAAATGACATAAATCCTAAACGCGCATTATGCGTTTTTTCAAATTTTTCTTTGTAACGATTACGCAACTCAATCACTTGTTGCAAATTAATTTCATTAAACGTGGTCAACATAGCCGTGTTTTGTGAAACCTCAAGCAAACGTTCCGCAATACGCGCGCGCATACGTGTCATAGGAACCCGTTTTTCGGCACGTCCACCCGTTGTTACAACAGAAGCTGCAACAGGCGCATCTGCTTTGCTCACTGCGGCAATGACGTTTTCTTTGGTAACACGTCCACCTTTGCCCGTGCCTTTTACCTGAGAAACATCGACATCATGTTCCGTCACCGCACGGCGCGCTGAAGGACTCAGTAATGCTGCTACATCAACGGATTTTTGCGCTGATGTTTCAGCGGCTTTTTCTACTTTCTCTTGTTTTGGAGACTCTGCAGTTTTTGCGGCTGCAGCACCCGCTTCAATTATGGCGACGATCTCACTGGCCTTCACTGTCTGGCCATTCGGTTTTAAAATTTCCTTCAAAATTCCATCAGCGGGAGCCGGTACTTCCAGCATGACTTTATCTGTTTCAAGATCAACTAAATTTTCATCACGTGACACAGAATCTCCTGGTTTTTTATGCCATGCTGCTACCGTTGCATCTGCAATCGACTCCGGCAACATAGGAACTTTTACTTCGATCGTCATGAATGTTTCCTTTTAATTTATTTTGTTAAAGCCTGCATTACTAACGCTTCTTGTTCTTGCATATGTACCGAAGCATAACCGACCGCTGGTGACGCTGACGCGGCTCTTCCCGCATAAGTTAATTGTTGATTTGCATTCAGGCAAGCAGATAAATGATGCTCTGTACTATACCATGCACCCTGGTTCATGGGTTCTTCTTGACACCAAATAATATTTTTTACGTTTTTATAAGGTGACAAAATTTCTTTAAATTTTTCTTCTGGGAATGGATATAATTGTTCTAACCGGATGATAGCAGCATTCTTGATATTATTTGAACGACGTTTTTCCAATAAGTCATAATAAACTTTGCCACAACAAATAATTACTCGATTGATATCTTTAATCTCTAATTCATCCACTTCAGGAATAACCACTTGGAATTCGCCATTCGACAAATCTTCGAGGGAAGAAACGGCGAGCGGATGACGCAGCAAACTTTTCGGCGTCATTACAATTAATGGTTTACGATAAGGACGCACCATTTGACGACGCAGCATATGGAAGATTTGAGCAGGCGTACTTGGCACGCAAACTTGCATATTATGTTGTGCGCATAGTTGTAGATAACGCTCTAAGCGCGCTGATGAATGTTCGGGTCCTTGACCTTCGTAGCCATGCGGCAAAAATACGACGAGACCACACAAACGTCCCCACTTCTGCTCACCGGAACTGATGAATTGATTTGCCCCATAATTTACCGGCAAAATAAGCACCTGAATCTGCGCCCCAAATCAAT
>CAYRUP010000045.1:0-14231 GCA_964427485.1 uncultured Coxiellaceae bacterium
CGCCCGTTGGGCACCTTCCCCTGCTGGGAAGGCTTTCTAAGCAGCATTTTGATTAGAATTCGTGGGGTGATACCTCAGCACGGCATGCCATGCCCGTCGAGGATGAAGGCCAAATCAATTCTCAATAGATCTCAACGAATCTTCTCAACCAATCCCACAAAATTATTCAATAAACTCACTAAACGCTTTTGCAATGCCTCGCTTTTTAATTTCCCCTCTGTATCAAATGCTTCATAGGCCGAAGCGAGTGAAAACATATCAGGATAGACTAACGAACCACAGCACTCCAATGGCACGCGCGTTGCCCACAAGCTACGGTTGCCTCCGACCAGTGAAGGTGATGCAGATAATAATAAAATGCGTTGATTCATCCAAGGCATGGGGGTTACTCGGGAAACCCAATCGATGAGATTTTTAAATATCCCTGGCATCGAAAAATTATACTCCGGCACAGAAATAACTAATGCATCCGCTTTATGCATGCGCTCGATAAATTGTGTAACAGTGGCCGGAAATCCTTGATGATTTTGTATATCGGCATTATACAAAGGCATTTCAAATTCACTAAAGTCAGCCAGATCAAGCGTATGTCCACTGTCCTTCAGCAATTTTGCAGCCAAATTAATTAATTTTTTATTAACCGAATTAGCTTGTAATGAAGTGGCAAACAAAAATAATTGCATAGGGTTTAAATCCTTTTCATTCTTTACTCAATGACATTAATTCTTTGTTTAAGGTAAAACTTAAAAAAGTCCGAATTAGCACAATGCTTGCGAGAATCCCTACCGAATAATAATCTGGCGTCGTTGTGGTACCAATCAAATCCGCTGCAACAATGAATTCTAAACCTAAAATGAGTACACGACCTAAATTCAAACGAATCACATTAATTTTTGTAGCCTCGGTTTTAATCTGATCGCTTGCAAGATAATAGCCATATTGAAACAAAGCAAATACCGTGCCCGATAAAATCACAAGTATGCCTAAAAAAGAAATCACATGTTGAATCAAAACGAGTACTTGATGCATACTGGCCAGCCAATCCATAGCTTTCCTCCAATTTTACATGTGCCTATGCCGAAAACGATGACCCGCAACCACAGGTTGTTTTTGCGTTTGGATTGCGAATAATGAATTGCGCTCCTTCAATATCTTCTTTGTAATCAATCTCTGCGCCCACAAGATACTGAAAACTCATGGGATCTACTAACAATTGGACCGCGTGACCGCCTCCTCCTTCATCACCCGAATCCTCATCCGATGCAACCGTTTTTGTCACGACGGTATCATCCTCATTCACTGTTTCATCAAAACTAAACCCGTATTGAAACCCAGAACAACCGCCGCCGGTTACATAAACACGTAATTTTAAATTGAAATTTTCTTCTTCCTGGATCAACTCCCAGACTTTTGCCGCCGCATTTTCAGTAAAAACTAAAGGAACACTCATACAAACCACCCCTGTATTTTTAGCTTTTTATTATACATAATAAAGCAGGTTATTTCATTAACTAAGGATATTTCATGCTTTGGGTCAAAGCGTTCCATCTTATTTTCGTGGTTACCTGGTTTAGTGGTTTATTCTATTTGCCGCGTCTTTTCGTTTATCATGCAGAAGCGCATGATCCCATCAGCATAGAACGCTTTAAAATCATGGAAAAGAAATTGTTTTATGCGATCACCACACCCGGCGCTGTTTTGACTCTCGTGTTTGGTCTATGGCTGATTAGTTATAATCCAGTAGGTTATATGCAAATGTTTTGGCTGCATATCAAGCTTGGCCTCGTGTTACTCTTGATCATTTATCATATATATCTTGGCAAACTATTGCGTGATTTTAAATACAATCAAAATAAACATGGACATGTGTTTTATCGCTGGTTAAATGAAGTTCCTGCCTTATTTTTAATTGTAATTGTGATATTGGCAGTGGTTAAGCCTGCTTAACCTGTAAAATTTTGAATTCGTGATTTTCTTTGGGTACTTTTATATAAGAATCCTCAATATGAGCAAATAATCCTGATCTTTGTAAGGCACTCAAACTCGCAGATCGACGAATAGGTTTTATCGGTTTTATCGGATTTTTTGGTTTTTCAATTAACTCCCAGCCATCATTATCTATTGCTACGGCCGATTTTACTGATTTAACTTGTTGTAGCAGAGCATTGGCGCTCTGTGAGCGAGTCAGTTTAACTGGCTGCGCCCAATCGCAATAGCCATGAATAACCTTAATACTGTTGGTTTTTGTTTTTCGCACAACGGGAATACTTAATTCGGGTCTGTTGATACGCTTTGCAATTTCCGGCAATTCAGCAATGCGATTGACAAATTGTTTGTCCAGACTTGCCAACATATTCAAAGCGCCTTTAATATGCGATGAGACTAAAAAACCTGGGATAAATGCGCCAATCCAAGAAGTTGAACGGGCAAAATTAATAACGTCCACGCCTTTTTTAATAGCATGCGCATGAGTTTGGATTAACGTATGAAACTCAGGAATTCGTAATAAAGTTTCTGCCGTGAGAAATCGATGTGAAAAAAGCAGGCGCGGATTTTCAACAATTTTTTTTATTGGAAATAATCCAAATCCCACAAAACCAGCAAGCAATGTGGCTAGCAATTTTAACGGCGGAAAATTCAAAATTAAAAGCATACTTTGCTTAAAAACGTCGCGAGCTTGTTCATCCATCAAAGTAGGAATAATCCAATTGACAAGACGCGACAAGCGCGTACTGACTTCATAACGATTGAATTCAAAAAAATCGATGCCTTCCTCTGTTCCCGGCAACGGTTTATCTTGTAAAAGCGATAGAATGATATAAAACGGAAAAACAAAACTCATCGCAGCGTCACGAATAAAAAAACTACCCGTACTCCACCACGCAAGTGCTGTTAAAATTCGATTTAAAAACTCCGCCATCAGCATGAATGAAACACCAAACATAAAAATATAGGCATTATTTTTACGAAATATTTTAACGCGATCTTCTGTGCAGGTTTCAACAAATTTAGATTCTATAAGGCATTGACCATAAGCTAATGCCGCAATTAGTTTAAAAGGAAAACTACCCGCCAAAGAAGCACAATGGGCTGTTAACAAATTTCGTGGATAATAAAATAAACTTTCTGCATTCGCTTTCACATGTTCCAAAGTTCCATGCGGACAAGGAGGAAAATGTTCTTTAGGCGCAATTTTTGCAGTTTCATACGTAATGCAAACAGAGTAAGATAAATTTTTTAATAATGCGCCCGCAAAAAGCGCAGTAAAAAAAATTATTTTATATATATTTTCGTTCGTCGTATCTTCCAAATCCGGTTTTAACCAAACCAACCCGGGTTTAATATAACCCTCATAAACAATAACAGGACCCGCATATAAAATAATATTGGCTATAAAAGAATTTTTCACATATTTTTGTAATTCAGGCGAACTGCGCACGGCATTATATAGCGTGATCCAGCGCAGCGAATTTCGAAGACCCTGCCAACCTTGATTGACACCATCTCGTAACTTAGCTCTTACGGTAGGGGATTCATATAAAAATTTTCCGGCAGCATAAAGTTGTGTCGATGTATCTACAACAAAAGCAGTTGCAGTTTTGGTATAACGAGAATGATATAGATTAGAAGCAATTTCAGTAAACTGAGTTGAATAAGACTTAGCAGCTGAATATCCTTTAAAGAAAACATCCGTAAACGGCATTTGTTCTGCTCCCCTGCAAAAACTATTTCCTTATAAAATAGCTTAGCATGAGGATACTTAACAAAATCTTAAAACCGTAATGTCATCCTGAGCATAGCGAAGGATGACATGTCAACTGACCCTATATGCTTGGAGCAGTTTTGCCAGCAGCAAGTGGTCCATCCAACGTATCAAAATGATGTTGCCATCCTTCAATACTATAATCGGTTAATTTATGCAGCTTCTCTAGCAACATTGTTTTAAAGGAATGTTTATAAGTATTTCCGCCAGCCCGAAAATAGTGTTCCTGAATCAAATTGAAAATTTCTTTGGGGT
Source organism: uncultured Coxiellaceae bacterium (assembly GCA_964427485.1). GTDB lineage: Bacteria > Pseudomonadota > Gammaproteobacteria > DSM-16500 > DSM-16500 > CAYRUP01. Next base: position 4,019 of record CAYRUP010000045.1, read on the forward strand.
GAACATGAGGACGTTGAAAAGCTTTTTCCACGCGTGCTTTAAATGCTTTTGCCTCTTCGTGACCTTTTCTGCCATGCAACATGAAAAAATCAAAACAATGTCGGATTGCTTCGCCTGCCGCGTTTTCCATTTTATTGACGCGCACATAATCTGCATAAGTTTCTTCAACGGCTTTTTTTAACATGCAAGCCATGGCACGTTTATCCTTTAGCAATTTAACGATAATACTTGTCGTTTGTATCTCAGCATCTTGTTTTAACTCCAATAAATCAGCCTTATATTCAGGCGCTTTAACGAGCGCGACGGTTTTAACCAGTCGCGACGTATTGCGATTTAATGAATTAAAACGCGCCGCAATTTCAGAGAAGTTGCCACTCGCACAGCCTTCGTTAATCGTTTGATCACAGCTTGCAATTTGTTCGGCGATTTCAAGCGCTTTTTTGCTCGCGTAGTGAATCGGTTTGATGTTCTGATCTAAAAGAAAAAATGGATCAGAAAGAACAACGGGTTCTTCTGAATATTCATCTATTATTAAATTATTATTCTTAGCTCGTGCACGCTGCTTATCAAATACTAATTTGCGTTTTTTTGGCGTCTCACCAAAAAAACTAAACTCCATTACTTTTTCAATGGTGGGTCGTTTTTGTATTTCAGTTCGTGTTAACGCAGTATACAGTAATTTAAATTCAGATTTAATCTGTCGCGGCGGCAAAAGGAAACCCATTTTTTTTATGGTTTCACCCAATGCAAAACAATCAATTGCTTTAAAATTCAAAGTAGCATGCAGAGCCCAAGCAGTCACTTGCTTTTCTTTCGTATTTTTTATTTCATCTGTTTCTTCATACACTTTTAGCAGTTCAGGTGACGAATAAACGTGCGTCAGCGACATTGAATGCACTTTCTTTGCCAAACCTGTTTCTTTATTAACTTTTATCGCTCTATTATGATCATGTAATTTAATGTGATATTTTCCGTTACGAACAAAAACGAGAAAATTTTCGGGTTTAATATCTCGATGCACAATACCGCGGCTATGCAAATCGAAAACTGCGAGTATGACTTGTGCGGTAATGTCTTTGACTTCTTCTGCTGTTAAACGTTCACGATTAGCGTGAATAAATTGCCAAAGATCTCCTTTATCCGATCGAACAGCAAGTCTCTCACCTTGTTCATCGTGATAAAGATTATAATGATTGAAATGCGAAGGAACATTTTTTTTGAGTAACAATTTTTCTGCGTCAATTGCTTCTTTGATATCCTGCCGAGTACTCGTCGGTTTTGGTTTTAAAAAAGCAACTGATAATGAGTCGATTAATTTTGCATTTTGACTCAAACGAAAACGCCGCATGCCTCTCATATGATGAAATGAGACCGTGCTATAAGAACCTTCCGCCGTTCCTTCTGATTTTTCAAGAATTTTAGCGAGGACGGGTTTTGCTAACGGTTTCATTTTATTAAGCAAATTATTCGCTCTAGTGACTAGCATGCAAGCTCCTTCTTGTGCTGATCAATCTTATTCTAAAATAAAAATGCTTTTTAACACACTGTTTCAACTACTTTTAGTTTAGCAAATACTTTTTCTGCTGCATGCCACGTTTTTGTAAATTCTTTTTCGCCATGCGCTGAAGAAACAAAACCTGCTTCAAATGCAGAGGGTGCGAAATAAATACCTTCCTGTAGCATACCATGAAAAAATTTTTTAAAGCGTTCAACATCACACTTTTTAACGTCGTCAAATGTTTTGATTTCATGCGCTTCTGTGAAGAAAAGCCCAAACATGCCGCCTACTGCCGTTGTGCAAAAAGGAATTCCAGCTGCTTTTGCGCGTATCTCTAAACCTTGCAACAGTTTTTGTGTGTTCTGAGTTATTTTTTCAAAAAACTGCGGCTCAGAAATCAAGTCCAAACTGGCGAGACCCGCCGTCATCGCAACAGGATTCCCTGATAAAGTACCTGCTTGATAAACCGGACCTAATGGCGCGATGCAACGCATAATATCTGCCCGACCACCAAATGCACCCACTGGCATGCCGCCGCCAATGACTTTGCCTAATGTTGTTAAATCCGGTTTAATGTTGTAATGAGCTTGCGCTCCGCCGAGTGCAACCCGAAATCCCGTCATCACTTCATCAAAAATCAGCACACTTTTGTATTGATCGCATAAAGCACGTAATCCGGTTAAAAATTCTCTGTCAGGAGGCACACAATTCATATTCCCAGGAACCGGTTCGACAATCACGGCAGCGATATCAGCGCCATGTTTTTCAAATAAGGTTTTGACGGTATCGAGACGATTAAATTCAGCGACTAAGGTGTGTTCTGCAATGCTTTTCGGCACCCCCGCGGAACTAGGCACACCCAATGTCAATGCCCCAGAACCTGCTTGGACGAGCAAGGAGTCGGCATGGCCATGATAACAACCGGCAAATTTGATAATTTTATCTCGGCCCGTGAACCCGCGCGCAAGACGAATAGCCGACATAGTCGCTTCGGTGCCTGAATTCACCATGCGTACCAGTTCAATGGAGGGTAGTAACTGGCAAATTCGTTCTGCCAATTTAACTTCTAATGCGGTCGGTGCGCCAAAGCTTAAACCATTTTTCACGGATTCGGTAACCGCTGCAATAATTTTTGGATGGGCATGACCTGCAATCATGGGGCCCCATGAGCCTACATAATCGATGTATTCATGGTCATTTTCATCGAAAATATAAGCACCCTGACCTGCTTTAATAAATACTGGCTCGCCGCCTACGCCGTTAAAAGCTCTCACCGGTGAATTCACACCACCTGGAATATAATGCTGCGCCAAGGCAAATAATTCTTTCGATTGATTCACTACGCAATCTCCCATTCATTTTTTCAATGGGCAGATTAAATACGATCCTTATTTGAAGAGCAATAGTTTTTATGATTTGAGTCAGGTAACATTACGCCTCAATTAATTTTGAATTTTTCGAGGAATCATTAAAATGACATACAAACGTTATATGTGCCTGCTTTGCGGCTACATTTATGAAGAAGAAAAAGGCTGGCCTGAGGATGGAATTCCACCGGGTACCCGTTGGGAAGATGTGCCATTAACCTGGCAATGCCCAGAATGCGGTGCGGCGAAAGATGATTTTGAAATGATTGAAATGTTATAGGATTTTTTTATACCCCTCATCCCCGACCCTTCTCCCAACTGCGTTAGGAGAAGGGAGCTATAGAATCTCCCTTCTCCCGTTTACGGGAGAAGGGCTGGGGATGAGGGAACATCACACCCACCTACTTCACAGCAAATCGCTCATGCTCCTGCCAAGCTATTTCTTCACAAGTCACATCCGTCACCTCGGCAAGTTCTGGCCCCTGTTTTAACCAAGCCTGCAATTCGGCAATTTTGTCACGTTCTCCACAGGCTAACACTTCAACTCGGCCATCAGGGACATTACGTACCCAACCGGTTAGACCCAAGTCTTTAGCCTGGTCTTGAGTTGATGCCCGAAACCAAACACCCTGGACTTTTCCAGAGACAAAACAATGTATGCAAATTTTTTCTTGCGTCACGCTAACCTCATTCTTCATTTTATGGGTATAATATGCTACATCTTTATTTGCAAATCACTAAGCTCATGGCAAACCTTAAAAAAAAATTAGCCCTTGCTCACCCACTTTATTGGCCTGCCTGGTTTGGTATCGGGCTGCTTTGGCTGATAACAAGATTACCGGAACGCTTACAATTGGCCTTGGGTAAGAGCTTTGGAAAACTACTCTATTGGATCCCCGGTAAACTGAAACATATCACTGAAATCAACATCAGACTTTGTTTTCCTGAGCTATCTCTTCTGGAACAAAAAAAATTAGTCCGAAAAAGTTTTGAATCCTTAGGCATTGGCATCATTGAAGCCGCGATGGCATGGTGGTTGCCTGACGAAAAACTGCAGCATCTTTTTACCGTGCATGGTCTCAAATATGCTGAAGATGCCTTTGCCAAAGGAAAAGGCATCGTTTTATTGGGACCGCATTTTACCTGCCTTGAAATGGTGGGACGCTTGATAGGCATGAAATATTCATTCGCTGTGATGTATCGCCCGCATAAAAAACGTTTGATTGCTTTTATTCATGAACGTTTTCGACAAAAACATTATATGCGAGCCATTCCTAGCAACCGCATTCGCGAATTGCTGCGTGCGCTCAACAATAATATGGCGATTTGGTATGCGTATGACATCGATGGCGGCCATAAACGCAGTGTATTTGCACCTTTTTTTGGAGTACCTACCGCATCATTAACTTCTGTTTCACGCATTGTGCGTTTGAGTGAAGCAGAAGTGATTCCAATCGGATTTTATCGACGTGAGAATCAATTTCATTACGATGTCGTTTTATATCCACCCGTTGAACAACTGCCAACGGGCGACCTAGAAAAAGATGCCATCAAATTGAATCAAGCTCTGGAAATCGCTATTCGTCGCAAACCGGAACAATATGTTTGGCAATACAAACGCTTTAAAACACGACCTATTGGCGAAGCTCGTCTATATTAAATATGATTACTTTATTGTGACCTAACTTTCCAGCTGAAATAACTTTAATGTTCTGACGTAATTTTTCAGGCAGGGCATTAAAGTGTTCTTCACTTGCGATAATAAACGCCGGTTGTTTTGGAGCCTCGCTTAGCGTAGAAATAAATAGCGGTTGATCTTCCTCTGGCATAGCTGCGAGATATTTAATGACTAAACCATCTTTGCCTTCTTGATAAAAAACCAATTTTGCATGCTGAAGTTGACGTAATTTTTCTATTTTTATTACAAAATCGGCTGTTTTATTGATATTAAGATTAATGCGTTCCGCGATAAAAATGTAACACAGAATAAATGACAACACGGCAAGAAAAAAAATTAAATCCTTTCTACGTGCGACCAACATAAACAGTTGAATCGTAATCAAGCTTGCGAGCATTACACTATAATTCAAAGCAATTTTTTCATAATACAAAATCGCTAAAACGCAAAGTCCAAGCAAGGGCATCCATCGGCAGATAAAATGAAAACTTTGTTGCAACCAACGAAAATATTTCGCTTCACTCACCACGATAAGTAAATAAGCACAAATCAATGCTAATGCAGGCGCAATGGGTAAAATATAACGAATTTTTTTATCCGCAGGAATGCTCAATCCCACCATGATTACCCATATCCAACCTAATAAAATTTGCAGAAATTTTATTTGTTGCGGTAATTTAAGTTTTAACAATTGCGATCCTACACCCAATAAAACCAAAATCGCCAATGGATACGTCAACGCATAAGCACCGATACTTTCCACAAAATAAAAATAACCGGCTGGCGTTTTATTTTCATGCATGCGGCCAAACACTTCCATTTGCAAAACATCGTGCATAAAATGCGGGCCGCCGGCATGATAAGCAAGAAGTAGTAAAACAGCCGTGCAAAACACTAACAAACTCAAACCGAGCAAACCCATCAGAAAAAAACGCTGCCATTTTTTTTCTAACAAATAAAAAACTGAAATCACACCCATTGGAATGATTAAACCAATTGGACCCCGTATCGCAAAACTCATGATGAGTAAAAACTTGATAATAATAAAAGGCGGTGTTCGCTGCTGTAATTCTCGCGTATATACAAAATAAAAACTCAACGCAGTAAATAAAGTGACATAAGCATCGAGTGAAATAGTGCGCGCTGCTGTGAGAAATGCCAATGTAAACAGCAGAAATCCCGCTGCATACCAACCCCAACGGCGTGTTTGCAAAGCGCCTAATAAATAAGTCACAACCAGTGTCAGCGCAGAAGCAACCGCACTCGGAAAAACCGCAACCCACTTATTCAACGTACCTGCGACACAGGCTGTGAAATAAATTAATAACGTAGAAGTCACAGGATAATCAGGATAAGCTTCGCCATACGTGGTAGGAAACCAGCTAATACCATGCCGCCACATTTCCAATGCAAATAAATAAAAACGTGACTCAAAGCCGATAATTTCCTGGTTGCGTAAACCTATCGTAAAAAAAATCAATCCGCAGAAAAAAATAAAAATCATGTCGAATCTGGAATAGCGGCTCAGTGTCATAATTTTTTCGGGTCCCTGTTATGATTGGGATATATTACACAATGTCTCTTAGTTTTTTCTATGCGATATTCCACTCACCATGCTAAAATTACGCAATTTTACTGACTGGCATTGCTAAAATATAATGAAAAATCAATTACCTAACTTTACTGAAGCATCTGTCCTTGTGATTGGTGACTTAATGCTTGATCGTTACTGGTTTGGCGATGCAGCACGCATTTCGCCTGAAGCGCCTGTTCCTATCGTCAACATTAAACAAATCGATGAGCGTCCCGGCGGCGCAGGTAACGTCGCTTTAAATATCGCAGCATTAGGTGCAAAAACAACCTTAATTGGTATCACAGGCACTGATGATGCCGCGCGCATATTGACCGAGCAATTGCTGGCGGCCAGTCTCAGTCATGACCTCCATTGTCTAGCACGCATCCCACCGATTACCAAACTTCGTGTGATTAGCCGGCACCAGCAATTGATTCGCATGGATTTTGAAGAAAAATTTCCCCCATTCAATCCGGAAAAAATTATCGATTTTTACAAGCGCAATTTATCTGAAAACAAAGCAGTGATTTTGTCAGATTATGGCAAAGGCACACTCGCTTGCGCGCCAGAACTCATCCGGCTTGCGAAAGCGGCTGGCGTGACTGTTTTGGTTGATCCCAAAGGAACGGATTTCAGTATTTATAGCGGTGCAGATATTATCACACCGAATTTTAAAGAATTTGAAGCTATTGTGGGCGTTTGTCATAACGAAAATGACATCGTCAGCAAAGGGCTAAAATTATTGCAACAACACCATATCAATGCACTATTGCTAACCCGCGGTGAACGCGGCATGACATTGATTCAACAACATGAAGAAGAAATTCATTTGCCCGCGCATGCTCGCGAAGTATTTGATGTGACAGGTGCAGGCGATACAGTTATTGCTATTTTAGCCGCAGCCTTATCCGCCGGTACGACATTACCTCAAGCGATGGCCATCGCGAATTTGGCCGCGAGTCTTGTGGTCTCTAAGTTAGGCGCAGCAACTGTTAGCGTGCCCGAACTTCAGGTTGCTATGGCAGAAACGCCTGTTACATCCGGCGGTATCGTGAATGAAGAATTACTGCAACTGGCTGTGAGCGAAGCGCGTCTTAAAAATAAACGCATCGTTTTTACCAATGGTTGTTTTGATATTTTACATGCGGGTCATGTCACTTATTTACAACAAGCCAAACAATTGGGTGATCTTTTGATTGTGGCTATCAATGATGATGAATCCGTCAGAAAATTAAAAGGCTCAGGACGCCCTATCAATAATGTTGAGCAACGTATGGCAGTTTTGGCTGGCCTTGGCGTAGTAGATTGGGTTATTTCATTTAACGATGCGACGCCTGAACGATTATTAAAAAAATTGCAGCCTGATGTCTTAGTCAAGGGTGGTGACTATACTCCTGATGGCGTCGTGGGTGCAGATATTGTGCGTGCTTATGGTGGTGATGTTCGGGTATTGGGTGTCATAAAAAATCTCTCCACCACATCGATTATTGATCGCGTAGTTAAAAAACAAAGGATATAAAACGCATGTCTGAGTCTGGAAATCTTTATGTTATCTCCGCTCCTTCCGGCACGGGCAAGACAACGCTTGTAAAAACACTCGTCGATTCATTGCCTGACATTACCGTGTCGATCTCGCATACGACACGCCCAAAGCGTCCTGCTGAAACAGATGGAATTAATTACTACTTCGTGGATAAAAATGAATTTCTTCGCATGATTGAGCATGATGACTTTTTGGAACATGCCAATGTATTTAATAATTTATATGGCACATCCCGCTCTTGGGTAGAAGACACTTTAAAACGCGGCATTGATGTCATTTTAGAAATTGACTGGCAAGGTGCCGAACAAGTCCAACGCCTCTATCCGCATTGCATCAGTATCTTTATCTTACCCCCCTCGCTTGCCACATTATCCGAGCGTTTAATACAACGTAATCAAGATCCCGCCGCCATTATCCAAAAACGTCTTTTGGATGCCCAAGAAACGATAAGCCATGTAAGCGAATATGATTATGTCGTATTAAATGATTATTTTGAGACGGCTCTCAATGACTTAAAGACAATTATCCTGGCGGGTCGCTTAATAATGCGCCGCCAAATCAAAAAGCTGGCTTCGTTACTCATTGAATTGTCGACGACTTAAAAGAATCAGGGTAAAATGCACAGTTTCGTTATTCAGACTAAGAAAAACCGAGGTATTGCTAAATGGCACGTATTACCGTTGAAGATTGCTTAGAAAATGTAGATAACCGTTTTCACCTCGTATTGCTGGCGGCTAAAAGAGCCCGCCAATTAATGCGCGGCAGTGTTGATCCGACTGTTCCCTGGGAAAATGATAAGGCAACCGTGGTCGCTTTACGCGAAATTGCTGCGGGACACACGGATTTTAGCGATGCGCATGAAGCTGATTTAATCCCCGTTGCAACGACTCAGCAAGTGGTTGTGATTGCGGAAGAAGAAGATGAAAATGATAACGAAACAGATATCGAACTGGAGATTGATATTAAAGTTGAAAATGAAAACGAAACATCTGCGACGGACGATTCTAGAACGTCGAATGACTGATTTTTTACCCTCATCCCCAGCCCTTCTCCCAGCAAGCTGAGAAGGGAGTTTAAAGAGCTCACATCACACGCAAGCGGGAGAACGGCCGGGGAAGAGGGTTTCAACCCAAAAAAAACACAATAAAATAAACCCCTACCTCAAAAACCAATAATATTTATCATTTCACTTCTCACATCCCCTCAAAATGATACATAATTAAAAGAAGGGATCATTAAATCAGCAAGTTAAGATATATTGAGGATATTGCCTGCGTGCAAGAATTTGAAGAGTTACGGCATGAGTTACAAAATTACCTGGATAGTAAGCAAATTGAAACTATCGAGGAGGCGTATTCGCTTGCCAAAAAAGCGCACGAAGGACAAATGCGGCATACCGGCGAACCTTATATCACACACCCCGTAGCAGTAGCCCAAATACTCGCACAAATGCGCATGGACCCACCGACAATTATGGCTGCCATCTTGCATGATGTGATTGAAGACACTTCGGTAGAAAAACACGATCTCACTGAAAAATTTGGCAAAGAAGTCGCAGACCTCGTCGATGGTGTCACTAAACTTACCCAAATTGAATTTGAAAGTCGCGCCCAAGCTCAAGCAGAAAATTTTCGTAAAATGGTGATGGCTATGGCGCGCGATATTCGTGTCATTCTGGTTAAAATCGCCGACCGCTTACATAACATGAAAACCATCGATTGCCTTCCTGCCGAAAAACGCCGCCGCATTGCCAAGGAAACACTCGAAATTTTCGCCCCGATTGCAAACCGACTGGGTATGCACGCATTTCGTATTGAATTTGAAGATCTTGGCTTTGCTGCTTTATACCCCATGCGTTATCGCATTTTGAAACAAGCTGTTTCTAAAGCGCTCGGCAGTCGACATGAAATCATGGAATTAATTAACAATGAAATTAATAACAGCTTAAAGAAAACCAGCATACCCATTCGCTCATTAACCGGACGTGAAAAACATATTTATAGCATTTATAAAAAAATGCATGAAAAACATTTATCGTTTTCTGAAGTCATGGATGTGTATGGATTTCGTGTCATCGTCGATAAACTCGATACATGTTACCGTGTGCTCGGCGTGTTGCATAATCTTTACAAACCCCTGACGCAACGTTTCAAAGATTATATCGCTATTCCCAAAGCCAACGGTTACCAATCTCTACATACCGTACTTTTTGGTCCTTATGGGGTACCGATCGAAGTACAAATTCGCACGGAAGAAATGCATAAAATGGCTGAATACGGCATATCTGCACACTGGTTATATAAAACGGAAAAAGCCGTGTTTAGTGAAGCGCAACATCGCGCAAAAGCCTGGTTAAAAGGCGTATTAGAAATGCATAAAAGCTCCAAGAATTCCTTGGAGTTTATTGAAAATGTCAAAATTGATTTATTCCCAGATGAAGTTTACGTATTTACTCCCAAAGGCAACATTATGGAATTGCCTGCCGGTGCCACGCCGGTTGATTTTGCGTACGCTATTCACTCTGATATTGGTAATACTTGTGTTGCAGCGAAAC
>CAYRUP010000046.1:0-14110 GCA_964427485.1 uncultured Coxiellaceae bacterium
CTGGGTCCCGCTTGAAAAGCGTCGCGGGATGACGTACTAACTAACTTTTTCGCTTAGCTTGATGCCTATGCCCGTTGGGCACCTTCCCCTGCTGGGAAGGCTTTCTAAGCGTTTTTTTATTAAAATTCGTGAAATAGCGGATGTTCATTTCCTCGGGATTTCGCAGTAAAATCAGGCACACACAAACACATCCGAAAAATAATTCTCCCGCTTAAGACCAGCATGCAAAAATGTTTGCAATGCAGCATGTACAATTGCTTCCGGTGCGCTCGCCAATATTCGGTAATGAAGAAGATTCGGATGATCTCTTAAAATAATTTGTTGCAACAAACCTGTTTCCCCTTGCCAAGTTTCATTGGCTCGACTCAAAAGAGGTGTATAAGAAAAATTTTTTAATTGCCCCGCCCAATGCTTAGGCAAATCATTCATATACAATTCATTGCTAGATGCTGCACTCCAATACAAATGCATAGCCGGATATTTTTTAAAATTAATTAATTCTTCAATAATTGACTTAATCGGCGCAAATCCAGTGCCGCGCGCCAAAAAAATCACGGGGTGATTACTATAAAATTCTGCCGCCGTACAGTTACCGTAAGGACCGCATAATCTTAATTTTTTAGTCTGCTGAATCATTGATAAGATATCACGCGCCTGTTGATTACTCTCCGGATGAGCAAGATGCAATTCGATGACAGAACAATTACCCGGCAAACACGCAATAGACAAAGGAGAAAGAGTACCATTGCCATGAATGACTTTAATGTATTGACCCGCTTGATAAGCAATGTGTTGTTGAAGCGGGGCTTGTAAGCGAATTGCTGTAATTGTATCAGTCAGTTTTTTACACTGTATGACATCATAGACAACTTCCAGTGGCATGATCACTTCTCTATAAATTAGGCTACCTGTGAACCGCCTGAATCGAGTTGATTTGCTTCATTCACTAATGCGATTCGCACGGCTTCGAGTTTTGCCATTTTCGCGCCGCGTAACACTTCATACACTTCAGCCAATTTTTTAAGTTTAAGCGATTTCGTGATTTTAGCCGACGGACTTCCTTCAGGAAATTCACGAATTTCACGAAGCAGTTTCGCAAGCTCTTCCCAGTTATACACATAGGTTAAATCACGCGGCGTCATACGTCTTTTTTCTTCCGCAGCAGTTTCTGCCGGTGATTTATTAGCGGCATCCAAAATAACTGCTTTAAAACGCTGAGCTGATTCAAGTAATACTTCAAGCCTCTGATCTAGATTACTTCCGATTAAATCATCTTCTTGGGGATAAAACATTATAGTCATGTTATCACCCTCCTCTTTATCTCTAATGTCCTCATGTCCCTGAGCACATAAAACCGCGATTTCATCGCTGTGTTTTTTAAAGATTCCCTACTTTTTTCATCAATCTATTGATTGAGAATGCTCATGCCCTTTTTCGCCTATACCACCCCCCTACTAGGCCTATCCAAAACCCGATAATTAAGCGCCTCACTCACATGCTCACCTTCTATCATATCATGTCCAGCGATATCTGCGATGGTTCGCGCTACCTTCACAATACGATGATAAACCCTCGCTGACAAATTAAATTTATTCATAATCTTATTTAATAAAGCTTGTACGTCTTCGCTCAGCACACAAACATGGGTAAGTTCACTCACTTGTAACTCAGAATTACATTTGCCTTGTCTATTCTCTTGCCGTACCCGTGCACATAACACCCTTTGTCTTACGACACTACTTGGTTCGTGATGATCTTTTCTCCCGGCTAATAATTCAGGCGGCAAGGCAGGGACTTCGACTTGCAGATCGATACGATCTAAGAAAGGTCCGGATAATTTGGTCATGTAACGCTGAATTTGTTCCGGAGTGCAATAACACGTTTTGCGTTGACTACCAAAATAACCACAAGGACAAGGATTCATCGCAGCCACCAATTGAAACTCCGCCGGAAATATGGATTGATAAGCAGCCCGAGAAATGGTGATACAACCCGATTCCAGCGGTTCACGTAATGATTCCAACACATGGCGATTAAATTCAGGCAATTCATCGAGAAACAAAATCCCTCGATGTGCCAGTGAAATTTCACCGGGTTGCGGCGGACGACCTCCTCCGACTAACGCGACACTCGAACTGCTATGATGCGGAGTACGAAAAGGCAGTTGCCGCCATTTGCGATAATCAAATCCCTGCCGACTTATCGATGCGAGCGCTGCAATTTCTAGCGCATGCGCATCCGATACGGGTGGCAATATGCCAGGTAAACGACTGGCTAGCATCGTTTTGCCCGTACCCGGAGGACCCATCAATAACAAACTATGCCGGCCTGCAGCAGCAATTTCAAGCGCGCGTTTTGCATGTGCCTGTCCGCACACATCAGCTAAATCGGGAATGAAGTCAATAGCGGGCAGCACTGGCTCTAACATGCAGCGTGAGAGCTCTGCTTCCCCTTTTAAATGCGCGCAAACCTCCAGTAAATGTTTGGCAGAATAAGTCGTGGCGTTTTCAACAAGCGCGGCTTCACATGCATTCCAATTCGGTACAACCAAACTGCGCTTTGCCCGTAAAGCTTCCAGCGCAATAGGCAAAACACCACGCACCATGCGCAACTCACCCGATAGAGCCAGTTCGCCCGTGAATTCATATTCCCGCAATTTTTCACAAGGCAATTGCCCTGACGCTGCCAAAATACCCAAGGCAATCGGTAAATCAAAACGTCCTCCTTCTTTTGGCAAATCCGCAGGCGCTAAATTAATCGTGATACGCCGCGTAGGAAATTCAAAACAGGTATTTAATAATGCACTGCGAACACGATCTTTGCTTTCTTTCACGGCTGTCTCTGGCAAACCGACGATATTTAAGCCCGGCATACCTCGAGAAAGATGCACTTCAACCGTCACTAACGGTGCAGTAATGCCTGAACTTGCTCGACTATATACAATAGCTAAGGTCATGTTAATTCCTTGATTTAAAAAATGGGGTGAAGAAAAAAAGAAGTGATGAAAGATTTTGTTCGCAAAAATCAGAAAAAATTGTTGTAATTCTACTATATCACGCAGGAAGCATTACAATGAAGAATTTTGCAAAATCGATTATAACTGAACTTTTACAGAGCGCAGGCATTACAATTAATGGGAATGCACCGGGTGACATCAAAATTTATAACGAACAATTCTATCAGCGCGTCTTAGCAGAAACCTCACTTGGGTTAGGCGAATCTTATATGGATTTGTGGTGGGATTGCCCCGATCTTGATATTTTCTTTTACAAACTTATTCGTGCTGGCACGGAAGACAAAGTCAAAAAAAATAAACGTTTACTATTTAAATTATTCATTGCACGCATTTTGAATTTGCAAACACAACGCCGCGCGTTTTTGGTCGGACAAAAACATTATGATTTAGGTAATGATCTTTTCAAAAGCATGCTAGACAGTAACATGAATTACACCTGCGGTTACTGGAAAAATGCGGCCACACTGGAAGAAGCACAACTTGCCAAACTTGATTTAGTATGCAAAAAACTGTATTTAAAGCCAGGCATGCGCCTCTTAGACATCGGCTGTGGCTGGGGTGGACTCGCCAAATTTGCCGCGAAAAATTATGGCGTCAGTGTAGTTGGAATCACCATTTCGATTCAACAATATGAATATGCAAAACAAAATTGCCAAGGTTTACCGATTGAAATACGCTTCCAAGATTATCGTGATCTCACTGAGAAATTTGATTGCATTGCATCCCTCGGTATGTTTGAACATGTGGGTCATTTGAATTATCGCACTTACATGCAGACTGTGCACAACTGTTTGACGGAGGATGGACTTTTTTTACTGCATACCATTGGCTCCAATAATTCTGTGACTCGAGCAGATGAATGGATTTCTAAATATATTTTTCCCAATGGCATGCTGCCTTCTATTGCACAAATCGGTAGAGCCAGCGAAAAATTATTTATCATGGAAGACTGGCATAATTTTGGTGCGTACTATGATAAAACGTTAATGGAATGGAACCATCATTTCAATAAAAATTGGGACATACTAAAATCGCAATACGACGAGCGTTTTTATCGAATGTGGAATTATTATTTATTATTAAGCGCAGGTGGATTTCGTGCGCGCGATATGCAGCTTTGGCAAATTGTTTTTTCTAAGAAAGGCATTCTCGAAGGTTATCAGGCACCGCGTTAAGATCATTTTGCGTACCTACGTTATGCCAAATTCCGCGATAATGTTCACCCGTCACTTGTGACGTTGTCACGGCTTGTTTAAGCAAATCACCTAAACGAAAATGACCCGGTTTGCAATCTCTAAATAATTCGGGGCGATATATGCCAATATTTGCGAAAGTAAATTGATTTTGGCTCGAATAAGAGAGCGTTCCATTTTGCAAATTAAAATCGCCGCAGAGATGAAACGCTGGATTATCGACTAAAACTAAATGCGCAAGTTGATGAGGTTCTTTAGGTAAATTTTTTAAAGGGTAATTCGTGATAATATCGCTGCTCAATACGATAAAAGGTTCCGTACCCAACAAAGGCAATGCTTGAAAAACACCGCCGCCCGTTTCCAATGCAGCTTGTTCTTCTGAATAATGAAATGTGACGCCATAACGTGAGCCATCACCCAATGCGGATTTTATTTGTTCGCCGCGATAACAAATATTTATTACAATTTCTTGAATACCGATTTTCTGTAATGAAAAAATCGAATACTCAATTAAGTAATGTCCTGCGACACGCAACAACGGTTTAGGTGTATTCGCAGTTAATTCCCCCATGCGTTGACCGCGACCTGCTGCTAAAATCATTCCACGCATTTTTCCACCACTTGTTCTTGTAGAAAATCATGCAATGCATGACATTCTGGATAACGTTGACTGACAGTGAGTGCATAATTTAATGTGCGTGGAATATGTTTTAAATAATTCGCGTTACTATCCCGCTGATATTTGCGCGAAAAAGTCAGCAGAGCTTTCAAATGCCGTTGGATTCCCATCAAGTCAAACCAACGCATAAATTCTTCGAATGCTACACTCGGCAAAGCTAACATTTCCCAATAATATTTTACTAACTCAATAACCAACTTATCCGGCCAAGCAATATAACAATCACGTAACAAAGAAACGAGATCATAGGTTACTGGACCGATAAACGCATCTTGAAAATCTAAAATACCAACTTGGTGATTTGGCATTGCCATTAAATTTGCCGAGTGATAATCGCGATGCATAAAAACATAAGGCTGAGCTTCAGCGCTCTCCGCTAAGAAAGTAAAACACGTCGTCAGCATCTCTTCTGTTGCATCACTCAGCGTTAAATTCAAATGTTTCGTGAGAAACCATTCTTTCGATAAAATTAATTCATTATACATAAATTCTTTGGTAAAAGGCTTCAGCGTCCAGCCTTCCACATGACGACATTGTTGCATGGTAAATAATGCACTCAACGCGCGAGTATAAAATTCTTTCGCATTTTCTAAAGTTAATTCTTTGAGATATAAATGATTACCCAAGTCGCTCAGCAATAAAAATCCGCTCGAGAAATCACTGGCAATCACTTCAGGCGCAGCTAAACCTTTTTTACGGAGCGTATCGGCAATCGCTGCAAATGGAACACAACTTTGTTTTTCAACGGCTGCATTCATCGCAATATAAGAATAATCGGTACCACGCACGCGGAAATATTGCCGAAAGCTGGCATCGCCTGGCAGCGGCTCCAATTGAAAATCGGAGAGTTGACAGTGTTCTGTCAACCATTGTGTAAGTGAGCGGCTTCTCTGCATGGGGTGTTATTTTACATATTCGTTGTCTACTTAGCAAAGGCATATGTCATCCTGAGCGCAGCGAAGGATCACTAAATTATAATAAGGCGATCCTTCGCTGCGCTCAGGATGACATCAAAGGCTTTCAAAACAGCATTTTAAAATTCGTGAAAATACATCAGCTCAGTGACATAAAGTACAAAGAACGCATATAATTGCTGTCTTTGTGTCACGATGTAAGGGAATCACCCGCAAGATGCATAATTATAAAACCATGATGGCAGCGCTTATTGCAGCTCTGAATTTATTCCCGTTTAACTCAATGGCTGATTCCGAATGCTCGGTTTTAGTAAAACAAAATACGTTGCAATTACACAATCTTGCTGAATCCGCTATTGCGAAAGAATTGGGCTGGGTCACCTGCGATGAAAATCGTTGCGGGGGTTATTACCTTGAATCGCCATTTACTTTTTCGAAAGAACTTGAAAACTCCGACCAAATCCAAGTCACTGCAAATCAAATGCTATTTGCACAACATGGCACCTCAATTGGACAGGGACAAGTTACGATCAATCGGTTCGGACAACAAATTAATGCGAATAAAGCTTATCTCTATCGCGACCCTGTCACCGGCAAATTAAGCGCCATCGACCTCATAGACAATGTAACCTTGCGTGAACCCAACAGCATGGTGTTTGCAAAATCAGGTCATTTCGATATAAAAACCAAAGGTAAATCCCTCTACGATATTCTTTATCGCACAACGATTTACAATAATCCTGCCGAACATAAACGTGATACACCCAGCACGGCAGCGATAGTACAACCGCGCAAAGTCACTCAATTGAGCGCCTGGGGCAAAGCTGCTGAATTTAAACAAACAGAAACCGCAATATATGAATTTCGCGATGCAACTTATAGCACATGTCCGCCTATTTCCAACACTTGGCAAGTCAGAGCTGGCAGTATCAATCTGAACAAAAATACCGGCCGCGGTCTTGCACGCAATGCCCGTATTTACGTCAAAGGGATTCCGGTTTTTTATACCCCTTATCTTAATTTTCCTATTGATGCACGCCGTCAGACGGGTTTTCTCAATCCCACAGCAGGCACTTCCAGCAAAACTGGCGCCTACCTTCGCCTACCGTTTTACTGGAATATGGCCCCTAATTATGACTCAACCCTGACGCCTGCTTTCTTGGCCAAAAGGGGAATGCAATTAACGGATTTATTCCGTTATTTAACACCGACCAGTACGGGTAACTTTGCGATATCGGTATTACCGAATGATCATGCTTTTGCTGATCAGAAAGAAGCATACCTTGCCCAATACGGAAATTCGCCTAACCCCTATGTACAAGCGGATTTGCGCCGTTTGCAAAATGCGAGCGATACGCGTAAATCTTTATTTTGGCAAGACAATTCGCGTTTTAATAAACATTGGTCCGCAGGCGTTGATTACAGCTATGTCAGCGATGATTATTATTTAAGTGAACTGGATAATCATTTTAGTGAAATCACTCAAAATCAATTGCTGCAGCAGGGGCAAGTCTACTTTCAAATCCAATATTGGAAAGTACTTGGCCGCATACAAGGTTATCAAACATTACATCCTGTCGATCAAAACTTCGTACAAAATCAATATACGCGGCTGCCGCAAATCGTCATTGAAGGCGATTATCCTAACGGCCCAGGCGGTCTTGATTATTTCATCATGAGTGACACCACCCATTTTGATATTCACAAAACGCCAGGCAGCGACCTTATCCCTCCGACTGGTAATCGTTTGCATGCTCAGCCTGGAATTTCATTATTGTTTCACCGGCCTTATTTTTATTTTAATCCGCGCCTGCAATTTGCAATGACCAAGTATGAAGTAATGAATGCTGCCGTGAATAATCCGAGCGGGCCGAGTCGGGCATTGCCTATTTTTGATATTCACTCGGGTCTTTATTTTGATCGTGATATTCATTTTTTTAATCAGTATTACCGGCAAACCTTAGAACCCCAAATTTATTACACTTACGTGCCATATAAAAATCAGGATGACATTCCCGTTTTTGATACAACAGTCAATACCCTGACTTATGATGAATTATTTATGTATAACCGTTTTAGTGGTCTTGATCGTATTGGGGATGCGAATCAAATTAGTTATGGCTTGGCCACGCGTTTAATCGATCAACAGTCAGGTTTAGAAAAATTATATGCCGGAATTGGCCAAATCTTTTATTTCGAAAATCGTCGCGTGACGTTATGCACCCCACCCTCTGTTGCTTTGACGATGATCCCATGTGTTGATACGCCGAATAATCCGGATAATACCTTCAATAAATCACCCTTGTCGGGGGTATTAACCTATAATATCAACCCGCAATGGAGTTTAGGCGGCAATAGCATTTGGGATGTGCAAAAAAACAATTTCGTCAACCAAACTGTGACGCTGCATTATCAACCTGATCCACGAAAAATAATGAACGTAGGCTATAGCTATGTGCGCAATGGCGATGTGCAAGTCAATGACCAACCCGGCAGCAGTGCTACGAACTTATCCCAGACCGATTTTTCCTTTGCCTGGCCTATTAACCGCGATTGGAGCACAGTCGGCCGCTGGACCCAAAACTGGAATCACCACCATTTCCAGAACCTGCTCTATGGTTTACAATATGACAGCTGCTGTTGGGCTGTTCGGTTCGTTACCGGCCGTGTTTTCACGAACTTAAGCCCTAATAACACCTATCAATACAATACGGAATTTTTTGTGCAATTCGCCTTGAAGGGATTAGGTGCTTTTGGTAATAGTGATCCCAGTCAGTTATTAAGCAGCAGTATTTCAGGTTATCAAACGAACTTTGGGCAGGATTATTAAATGATTAAGCAACTTCAACTCGGATTCATGATTTTTTGCGCCATGTTATTGTGGAGCCAAACTGTTTCAGCAAAATCGAATGCGCAATCACTCGATCGCATTGTCGCTATCGTGAATGATGCGGTGATTACACAGAGTGAATCAGACAAAGCAATCTTAGGGCTTAAAAACCAAATGCTGGCGGCGAATGTTCCCATCCCAGCAGCAGATGTTTTGCGTAAACAAGTACTCGATCAAATGGTTAGCCGCAAATTGCAATTACAAGCAGCGGATCAAGCAGGCATTCGCGTGAAGGATGATCAATTGGACAAAACCATCGGTAATATTGCTGCGGGCAATAAAATGTCTGTCGCAGAACTTTATCAACGCATTACAGCACAAGGTTTGGCAAAAGAAGATTATCGTAAAGAAATTCGCGAAGAACTCATCTTACAACAAATCGAACAACAAGCAGCTGGCGCAAAAATTTCAGTGACACCGGAGGAAGTAAAAAGTTTTCTGCGCGGCAAATCTTGGCAAAAAAATACGGACGCACCTGCCATCAAAGAATATCGCATCGAAGATTTGATCGTGCTCTTACCTGACGCTGTAACCCCTGATGTCGTTACTGCCGCCAAAAAACAAGCGGATGAGCTATTAACAAAAATACGTCAAGGCACCAGCTATTCCGCAATTGCGACGGCTTACGCAAATGACAAATCCATCGAACAATCGGATCTCGGTTGGCGAAAACTTGCAGAAATTCCTTCTGCATTCGCGGCCAAAATTGCTGAAATGAAAAAAAATGACATCTTGGATCCTATTCAAACCGCGAATGGTTTCCACATTATCCATTTGGTCGATGCACGAAACACAACAGGGACAAATAACATCGCAGCACCCACTGAATCCGAAGCGCAGCAAATGATTTTTCAACGTAAAATGGAAGATTCCATTAAAAAATGGGTCGCGAAATTACGTAGCCAAGCTGTTATTAATATGCAGCCCGAAGTTTAAAATTCATGCCAAAGAGAATTTTGCTCACACCGGGCGAACCTGCAGGTATTGGCCCGGATATCACATTACAAATCGCACAGCAACCCTGGCCAGCTGAATTGATTGTGATTGCAGATCCAAAACTTCTAGAGGCACGTGCAAAGCAATTAAAATTACCTTTAACACTGATCCCTTTTAATCTTGAAAAAAGTGCCGAAAAAAATCCTGCCGGCACTTTAAAAATAATTCCCGTGTCTTTGGAAGCGGCTTGCCAAGCGGGACAATTAAATCCTGATAATGCAAACTATGTTCTAAAATGTCTGACATTAGCATCAGATTATTGCCTGCAAAATATCGCGTCAGCGGTGGTGACGGGCCCTGTCCACAAAGGCATTATTAATGATGCAAATATTTTTTTCCGAGGCCACACTGAATTTTTTGCAGAACGCTGCCAAGTCAAACAACCTATTATGTTGTTTGTAACAGATGAAACCAAAGTGGCATTGGTCACGACCCATTTAGCTTTAGCGGATGTTCCGCGCGCCATCACGCAAGAAAAATTAAAAAATGTTCTACGAATTTTACATCTTGAATTATGTAACAAATTCGGGTTAACTAAGCCAAGAATTTTAGTTTGTGGCTTAAATCCCCATGCCGGCGAGCAAGGGCATTTAGGTCGTGAAGAAATTGACGTTATCGAACCCGCCCTAAACGATTTGCGCTTAGAAAAACTCAATGTCATTGGCCCACTTCCTGCAGATACGATTTTTACTGAAAAAAATCTGTCAGAAGCCGACGCAGTGCTTGCGATGTATCATGACCAAGCATTGCCGGTTGTCAAATATATGGGTTTTGGTCATGCGGTCAATGTCACCTTGGCGTTACCTTTTATTCGCACGTCGGTGGATCATGGTACGGCGCTTGATATAGCCGGCACAGGCCAGGCCGATGCGGGAAGTTTGGCTGCTGCATTGGGGTTGGCAATTCGATTGGCTTCACCCTCATCCCCTGCTCCCAGTTAACTCCCTTCTCCCGCTTGCGGGAGAAGGGTTGGGGATGAGGGACGAGACAAAATCACAAAACCCGAGGATCAAATAATGAAAAAAACTTTATTACCAGGAATCATCGCATTCACCCTCTGCATCAATGCCTACGCAAGCACCGATTTAATGACCGTTTTTCGCGAAGCATTAGTCAGCGATCCCACTTATCAACAAGCGATTTCCCAAAGACTTTCCACACGAGAAGACGTTCCAATTAATGTAGCGGGTTTGCTACCGAATCTATCAGCTGCGCTGGCTGCACCTACAATAACACGCATGACTTCTTCCGGACCCGCATCAAATAATGTGCACGGCACACAACGCGGCTACAATATGACATTGAATCTCACCCAAACGGTTTTTGATTTCGGCAAATTTGCAGGTGTTGCGAGCGCACTTCAACTTGCGAAAAGTGCGGATGCAACCTTGAGTGCTGCGACACAAAATTTGATGATGAGTGTGGCCAACGCGTATTTTACTATTCTCAAAGATCAAGATAATTTGCGTTACATCAAATCTACGCGCACGGCGTATGCAAAACAATTAGATCAAGCCACTCAGCAATATCGAGTTGGTTTGAAAACCATTACCGATGTTTACACAGCACGTGCCTCTTATGAAACTTCTGTTGCAAATTATATTGCCGCAGAAGCAACGCTTGCGACTGATCGCGAAAATTTACGCGCGATCACGGGAGTGCTTTATCCTTCGCTTTCTCGTTTGCGTGATGATTTTCCTCTGATCACGCCACAACCCGCGAACATCAATGACTGGGTTACAACCGCAGGAAAACAAAATTGGGCAGTAAAAGCAGCGCAATATCAAGCCGCTTCTTTCAAAGATATTATCAAACAACAATTTGCCGGACATTTACCGTCGCTCGATTTAGAAGGTTCCTATCAAGATAATTATTTTCGTGCCTCAGGCCGAGATCAATTTTTTGCGCGCGGTTCCAGTCAAACGCATATTTCAAGCGCCAGCTTGAATTTTAATATTCCCTTAGTTGCCGGTGGTTTAGTGGTCGCACAAACTGAGCAGGCCAAATATAACTATCAAGTTTCTCTGCAACAACTCGAGTTTCAATTACGCCAAACGTTGACTGAAACACGGCAAAGTTATTTGAATGTCATCGCAGGCATCAGCAAAGTTGCCGCAGATAAACAATCCATTAAATCAAATATCAGTTCGCTTAATGGAATGGAAGCGGGATATCGAGTGGGAACAGAAATTCTTGTCAATGTTTTAAATCAACAACAAAATGTTTTCCAAGCCCAACAACAATATGCTGCAGATCGTTATGCGTATATCAATAATTTACTTGCCTTAAAACAAGCTGCAGGCACATTGAGCACACAGGATTTGGAGGCGTTGAATTCTTGGCTTGAAGAAAAAAATGTGATGTAAGCGAATGATTCTTTTCTCCTAAATTTTTTTCCTATTTTATTTTAAAAAAATAGCGCATCAATCTGTGTGCTATACTTTAATAAAATATCGAGAAATAACAGGGGGGCGTAGCATTATGCGTAACAGATATGATTATGATTCGGATACGGATGATGAACCAAAGAGAGTGCAATCAGAATCAGAAACAGACGATGAAGAACAAGAAGTAGCACAGAGAGCGCAATCAGAATCAGACGATGAAGAGCAAGAAATAGCACAGAGAGCGCAATCAGAATCAGAAACAGACGATGAAGAGCAAGAAATAGTAGAGAGAGCGCAATCTGAAACAGATGATGAAGAGCAAGAAGTAGCACAGAGAGCGCAATCAGAATCAGAAACAGACGATGAAGAGCAAGAAATAGTAGAGAGAGCGCAATCTGAATCAGATGATGAAGAGCAATTTGAAGCAGAAGCAGAAACAGAAGAGGAAATAAGAGCAGAAATAGAAAAACAGTTTTCACGAATTCAAAATGCATTACATGCTTTACCTGATAATCGATTATTTACCCCATCTACTCTCCAAGCTTGCCAAATAATAGATAAAGATTTGTTTAACTTGCATGAATTTTTAATTGAAAAAAGTGTACATAATAAAAAAGAAAATATAATAGTTTTTAAACAGTATTTAGAAAGATTAGTTGAGCTTAAATTAATTAATGAGGAAAGAAAACCAACGCATGATAATACATTGAAAATGGCTTTGCTAACAGCAAAAAAATTATTTACAGCTGATTCAGATAATCAAGACGAAAAAGAGATGGATACTTTTGAAGAGGCCAAAAGTGAATTAGAGATGTGGAATCATTTTGGTATTGAAATGTCTGAAAAAAAATTAAAAAGTTTAACGGTTTTAGAGGCGGGATGTGGTAGTTGGATGATTCCCGCATTTGGTCTGTTAAAAAGCACTCTTGAAACCGGAATAAAATTACAATATGTTGGTATTGATTCATGCCTATCTGATATAAATAAATGTCTCGACAAAATCGAATATTGTGAGGACTACAATTGTTTAGAAGATTCTCTATTGCAAGAATTAATTGATGATACTTTTAAAGGTAATGACGCGAATAAAAAAGCTAAATTCATCAATGGTATTAAGAATCTTAGATTTGCGTGCGGAGATATCGGCTCATTAAACTATCTTCAAAAGGTTTTACACTCTGAAGTAGATATTGTCATGATGCGAAACCCGAGAATACTTCCCCATATACCAGGTCAATCTAAAGCATTTCGGAATTTTTTTAATCTATTGCCGCAAATTACATCTCCCGATACAAAAATACTAGTTCAGACAGATGATTTTACTGAATATCTAGTCTTCGCTCTCCTTAACCCTGCGTTAAAAGTAGTCCATGTCGATCCTAAGCATGACTTTTGTATTTCAGAATTAAAAAATGTTTCAGGTCCATTGCCAACTCCCACTCCAAAACTAGACCTATAGTAATCGCACAACCACGTCATCCCGCGCATGTTTTAAGCGCGGGATCTAGTGACAACGGAGCTTATTTATGAATATGTCTTATGTGTATATTCTCTCAAGTGGTCGCAATGGAACGCTTTATACGGGTGTCACTAACAATTTAGTGAGGCGTGTTTGGGAGCATAAAACAAAACTTATTAAAGGATTTACCTCAAAACATGGTATAGATCAACTCGTTTATTACGAAGTATATCAAGACATTAAAATTGCAATTCAACGTGAAAAGCGCCTTAAAGAATGGCAGAGAAAATGGAAGATCAATTTAATTGAAAAAAATAATCCCTATTGGCAAGATTTATTTGATCAATTAGCTATTTAAAAAGTCACTGGTTCCCGCGCTAAAAGCGTGCGCGGGATGACGAAGATGGAGATGAGTGACACGTCAACCACGCACTGACAGCGTGGGATGGCAAAAATATAGTTGCCCGACCGAACAACCACGTCATCCCGCGCATGTTTTAAGCGCGGGATCTAGTACGTTACCGCGCTAAGTTTGACTATTCTGGCATCTCATCTTAGGCGCATCTTCAAAGTATT
>CAYRUP010000047.1:0-13948 GCA_964427485.1 uncultured Coxiellaceae bacterium
CATTGAGTATCGGACGCGATGAAGGGATCACCAAACTCATTATTGATGAAGCAACTCACCGCATCCTTGGTGGTGCAGCAGTGGGTACGAATGCAGGTGAATTGGTTGCGGAAATTGGCTTGGCGATAGAAATGGGTTGCGATGTGGAAGATATTAGTTTAACAATCCATCCTCATCCCACCTTGTCTGAAACAGTCGCTATGGCAGCGGAAGTTTTTGAAGGAACGATTACGGATTTATATTTGCCGAAGAAGAAGACGGAAACGACGGCGGCTTAGTTGTTATTATCTACACCCTCATCCCCGACCCTTCTCCCAGCAAGCTGGGAGAAGGGAGTTTTTTTGTTGCAGCTATCAAACTCCCATCGAACGTTTACGGAAGAAGGATGATGCCGCAGCAGCAAAGCTCCCTTCTCCCGTTTACGGGAGAAGGGCAGGGGATGAGGGTAATTAAAAATTGAAGAAACCATGTCAGAACTCACTAACCAAATTACTAGACGCCGCACCTTCGCTATTATTTCGCACCCTGATGCGGGTAAAACAACGTTAACTGAAAAGTTATTATTATTCGGTGGTGCCATTCAGTTGGCAGGTACGGTCAAAGGCCGCAAAGCTTCTCGCCATGCGACATCCGATTGGATGGAATTAGAAAAACAACGTGGAATTTCCGTCACCACCTCGGTTATGCAATTCCCCTATAAAAATCATATTATGAATTTATTGGATACCCCAGGCCACGCTGATTTTTCTGAAGACACTTATCGTACATTAACCGCAGTTGATTCCGCATTGATGGTCATCGATGCAGCGAAAGGTGTTGAAGAACGTACGATCAAATTACTCGAAGTCTGTCGGTTGCGTCATACGCCGATTATCACCTTTATCAATAAAATGGATCGAGACAGTCGTGATGCAATTGATTTGCTCGATGAAATTGAAACAATTTTAAAAATTCGTTGCGCACCGATTACGTGGCCGATTGGAATGGGACGTGATTTTAAAGGCGTTTACCATCTTTATGAAGATGCGATTTATCTTTATGAACCCGGCAAAAATGATATTCAGCAGGAAAGCAAAAAAATAGTGGGATTAGCAAATCCTGAATTGGATGCATTGCTGGGCGATTTTGCGCCGGAGTTGCGCGCGAATATTGAATTAGTCAAAGGCGCAAGCCATGAGTTTAATCAGGAAGAATTTTTGCAAGGTAAATTAACGCCGGTTTTTTTCGGGTCCGCGTTGAATAATTTTGGTGTAAGAGAATTATTAGATGCTTTTGCAAAATACGCGCATGCACCCCAAGCACGTGAAACCCAAACGCGTTTAGTTTTACCCGAAGAAGAACAATTTTCGGGTTTTGTTTTTAAAATTCAAGCGAACATGGATCCCGCGCATCGTGATCGCATTGCTTTCTTGCGGGTCTGTTCAGGTCGATATAATCAAGGCATGAAAATGCATCAAGTCAGTTTAGGCCGTGAAGTTAAAATTAGTCAGGCGCTGACTTTTATGGCTTCTGATCGTGAGCACGTCGATGAAGCATGGCCAGGCGATATTATTGGGCTATACAATCATGGCACCATTCAAATTGGCGATACATTTACGCAAGGTGAAAATTTAAAATTTGTAGGGATTCCTTATTTTGCGCCGGAGTTGTTTCGTCTGGTTCGCTTAAAAGATCCACTGAAATTAAAAGCCTTACAAAAAGGTTTGAAACAATTATGCGAAGAAGGCGCAACACAATTATTTCGGCCGTTAAACAGCAATAATTTAATTTTAGGTGCGGTCGGAATGTTGCAATTTGACGTGGTTGCTTATCGTTTAAAACATGAATACAACGTCGATTGTGTTTATGAAACGGTATCAGTGGTGACTGCGCGCTGGATATATGGAAAAGATAGCAAAAAATTAGAAGAATTTAAAAATAAAGCTTTTGATAACTTGGCATTGGACGGTAGTGATAATTTAACGTATCTCGCGCCAACGCGGGTTAACTTGAATCTCACCATAGAACGCTGGCCTGATATTGAATTCAAAACCACAAGAGAGCATTGATGCTATATCAATAATACATTAACATTCCCATACGAATAGAGTACTGAGAGCCAACATGATAGAAGTCACCTCCATGCAAATCCGAATGAAAGACCTGCAAAAGCGTCTTGATGAAATTCGGAGGTATCTTTGACGTCGATCAAAAACGTGATCGATTGCAAGAAGTTCAGCGTGAATTAGAAGATCCCACGATTTGGAACAAACCTGAAAAAGCCCAAAGTCTGGGACGTGAACGCGTGCAACTGGATAGCGTGGTCAGTACCACAGACAGTCTGGAATCGGGCTTGAAAGATGCGACGGAGTTATTTGATTTAGCCGTTTCAGAAGATGATGTTGCTTCAGTTGATTATATCATTCAAGAATTAGATAAAATCACCAAAAAAATCGAAGCATTAGAATTTCAGCGTATGTTTTCGGGTGAAATGGATGGCAATTCTGCTTTTGTGGATATTCAATCGGGTTCTGGCGGTACCGAGGCGCAAGATTGGGCCAATATGTTGTTGCGAATGTACTTACGCTGGGGTGAAAGCCATGGTTTCCAAGTTGAACTCATCGAAGTCTCTGCAGGTGAAGTCGCCGGGATTAAAAGCGCCACGGTGAAATTCACCGGGCCCTATGCATTCGGTTGGCTGCGTACAGAAACGGGCGTCCATCGTTTAGTGAGAAAATCACCCTTTGATGCAAACCATAAACGCCATACTTCCTTTGCTTCCGTATTTGTGTCACCTGAAATTGATGATGATATTGAAATCGATATTAATCCAGCGGATTTACGCGTGGATACGTATCGTGCGAGTGGCGCGGGCGGTCAGCATGTGAATCGTACCGATTCTGCGATACGTATTACCCACATTCCAACGAACACCGTCGTGCAGTGTCAATCCGATCGTTCGCAACATAAAAATCGTTCGACCGCGATGAGTCAGTTGCGTGCTAAATTGTATGAATTAGAAGTCCAAAAAAAGCGTGCTAAACAAGATGAACTGGAAGCAAATAAAATGGATGTCACCTGGGGCAGTCAAATTCGTTCTTATGTGCTCGATATGTCACGCATTAAAGATTTACGAACCGGTGTTGAAGTCGCAAATACACAAGCCGTCTTGGATGGCGATTTAGATAAGTTTATCGAAGCAAGTTTATTAAGCGGATTATAGAGGTTTTCATCATGGCTGAACAAGAAAATATAACATTAGATACCAACGAACTCATCGCACAACGGCGTGCTAAACTCGCTGAATTACGCAAACAGGGAAATGCGCATCCCAATACATTCCACCGCAATGCGCTTGCTTCGATGTTACATAAAACCTACGGTGAAAAAACCGAACCGGAATTGGAAGCGGAACCGTTAGACGTTAAAGTGGCGGGTCGTATTATGACGCGGCGCTTAATGGGCAAAGCGAGTTTTGTGCATTTGCAGGATATGTCCGGCAAAATTCAATTATATGTGCGTCAAGATGAATTGACACCTTCGCTTTATGCGGCATTTTTAGAATGGGATATTGGCGATATTATTGGTGTCGAAGGGAAATTATTTAAGACGAAAACGGGCGAACTTTCTGTCCGTGTCAAACACCTTGAATTATTAACCAAATCGCTACGACCTTTGCCGGATAAATATCATGGATTAACCGATCAAGAGTTACGTTATCGTCAGCGCTATTTGGATCTCATGATGAATGAAGAAACGCGTGCTACATTTTTAATACGCACGCGCATTGTGGATGGTATTCGGCAATTTTTAAAAGAGCGTGATTTTATCGAAGTTGAAACACCGATGATGCAAATATTGCCGGGTGGTGCGGCAGCGCGTCCTTTTAAAACGTATCATAATGTATTAGATATGCCGCTTTATTTGCGTATCGCGCCGGAACTTTATTTGAAGCGATTAGTCGTGGGCGGTTTTGAACGAGTATTTGAAATTAACCGTAATTTTCGCAATGAAGGTTTGTCAACACGCCATAATCCTGAATTTACGATGTTGGAATTTTATCAAGCGTATGCAAATTATCGTGATTTAATGGATTTAACTGAAGAGTTAATGCGTCAGCTTGCAAATGAAATTTTGCATACGACGACTTTGTGTTATCAAGAACACACGTTTGATTTTAGTCAGCCCTTTGTGCGCATGACGCTATTTGATTCCATTCTTCATTTTAATAGTGCGCTAAAAAGTGCGGATCTTGATACATTGGAAGCCGCACAACTCACCGCCAAAAAATTAGAAATTCCAGTGAAAGAAAGCGATGGTTTAGGCAAAATTCAAGTTGAAATTTTTGAAAAAACAGTTGAAACGAAATTAATTCAGCCAACTTTTATTACGGAATATCCTGCTGAAGTTTCGCCGCTTGCGCGTCGCAATGATGAAAATCCTTTTGTGACGGATCGTTTTGAAATGTTTGTTGGTGGACGAGAAATTGCGAATGGATTTTCTGAATTAAATGATGCAGATGATCAAGCAGAACGATTCCGTAAGCAAGCCGCAGACAAAGAAGCGGGCGATGAAGAAGCGATGCCTTATGATGAAGATTATATTACTGCTTTAGAATATGGTTTGCCGCCGACAGCAGGTGAAGGTATTGGTATTGATCGTTTGGTGATGTTATTTACGAATTCTCCTTCAATTCGCGATGTGATTTTATTTCCGCATATGCGTCCAAAATAGGACGATTCGCGTGTCTGTTCGAAAAAGGGGTTTCTCACTGATTGAGTTATTGATTGTGCTCAGTATTATTGCTGTCATAGCCACTTTCGGCATTATTTCTTTTACGTCTTTTCAACAAAAAGCACAAGCACAACTACTACAGTCGCAACTTTTGCGAGCTATTCAACTTACACGGAATGAAGCCATTTTGCGCCATGAATTAACGCTATTGTGTCATAGTCGTGATCAGCTAACGTGTTCTGGAAATTGGCAAGATGGATTTATTGTAAAAACCACAGAGCGAGTGATATATGGTTTCCAATCTTCTTTTTCAGAAAAAGGAATTTTGCACTGGCGTGCCTTCCCACGCGGTCGTGAGCAATTGGAATTTTTACCCACGGGCTTTCCGCATGCAGAAAATGGCAGTTTCTGGTTTTGCGCTGCTAACGCATTATATCCCGCGTGGGCAATTATGCTGAATAAAGCAGGGCGTGCGCGGGTGAGTTTACCAAATAGTCAGGGGATAATTTTGGATCACAAAGGGGGTGCATTGGTTTGTTAACCCCAACACTCCCTTAATTCCCCACTCCAGGGTCGGGTAGTGTTTATTCAAGGGAATATTTACCGGATTTTTAAATGCTCACAATGATTTTATCCGCCAACCATTTTTTTAATATTTTATCTAAAGCTTGTATGGAAAATGGTTTAGAAATATAGTCATCCATACCAGCATCAACACACTTTTTATAATCTTCTTTTAACGTATGCGCTGTGAGAGCTATGATAGGTATGTGTTTATTATTATGTTTTTCTGAAGCTCTAATCTGTGTCGTTGCTTCGTAACCGTCTAATTCAGGCATTTGGCAATCCATCAAAATTAAATCATAAGAAATGTTTTGTATGGATTGCAGCACTTCCAATCCATTGGCAACAGCATCTGCTTTAAATCCAAGTTTAGATAACATACGAAGACTCACGTGTTGATTAATCGAATTGTCTTCAGCTAATAAAACTCGGATTCCTGAATAATATTGAATCGGCTTATTGCTGGGAATTTGCGGAATATTTTCGTTTTTATCAAAATGATTATTAATCACTCTAATCAAACCTTCATATAATCTGGAAGCCCGTACCGGCTTAGCAATAGTTAAAACAATTTTCAATTGTTTTAACTCATTTGAATTAAACGTCATGCCTAAT
Organism: uncultured Coxiellaceae bacterium; assembly: GCA_964427485.1. GTDB lineage: Bacteria > Pseudomonadota > Gammaproteobacteria > DSM-16500 > DSM-16500 > CAYRUP01. The sequence continues at coordinate 5,893 of CAYRUP010000047.1, forward strand.
GATGAAAGTATAATAGCGGGAATAGAGGAAAAATGTTCATGCGTTCGAATCAATTTAACTAGTTCAACACCATCAATATCAGGCATATTATAATCGATTAATAACAATGAATATGGATCTTTTTTATCAATCGATTGATGTAGTAAATTAAGCGCATCCTGTTTATTAGAAGCAACATCACAACGCATATCCCAACTCTCAGTTTGATGTTTAATGATTTCACGATTGATCTCATTATCATCTACACATAATACATGACGATTATGCAGCAAATGTAATTTATCTAGATTTGGATAGGAGTCAGGAAGAGGATGTTCAACCAATGGTAAAATAAATGTAAAAGTGCTACCTTTTCCAGACTCACTTTTGACATTAAAACTTCCGCCCATCATTTCTATTAAATGTTTAGAAATAACTAAACCAAGGCCTGTTCCACCATATTTTCGCGTAGTAGAAGCATCGCCTTGTGTAAATGGTTGAAAAATTTTTTCTTTAACTGAATCTGGCATTCCAATACCAGTATCACTCACCTCAAATAAAATATTTACTTGTTGATTATTTTTGTTAGCCAGTTTGATTTTAAGGCCAACCTCACCATTTTCTGTAAATTTAATTGCATTGCTTAAAAAATTATTTAAGATTTGTCTAATATGCGATATATCTCCAATCAAATGATCTGGGACATTAGATTCAATAAATGCACCTATTTCCAATTTTTTTTTGCCAATTTGTGCACTCATTAAATCAATAATTTCATCAATTAATACTTGCAGTGAAAATTCAACTTGTTCGATGTCCATTCGCCCGGATTCAATTTTAGAAAAATCCAAGATATCACCGATAACCGATAATAAAATTTCACCGGAGATTCGCACAACGTCAGCAAATTCCCGTTGTTCTTCTGTTAAATTTGTATCTAATAACAGTCCTGTCATGCCTAGCACACCATTTAAGGGAGTGCGCATTTCGTGACTCATGACTGCTAAGAAAGTCGCTTTAGCACGGTTTGCTTCTTCAGCACGTTTTGCTAAATCTTCTGCGTTCACCTTTGCTAATTCTAATTCTTTGGTACGTTCTTTGACACGCTTCTCAAGCTCGCTATTGATAATTTTCAATTCTTCTTCTGCATTTTTTCGTTGTGTAATATCAAACAAATAAATGTAGAGAGAATTAGTTTCAGGAACAGAAAAAACTTGTTGTTCATAAATCGTATTAAAATAAATAATTTCTTTCGAAAAAATAATCATTTGCGAATCTGTTGCTTTGAATAAGGTTATATTTTCCATTAATCCAGCAAATATAGGATGATTAAATCCTTGCGCCATTAAAGTTGGAAATAACGCCCTAGCTGTCAAATTTATATATTTGATTTCACCAAGATGATTAATCTCAATCACGGGATTAGGATTGTATTCTGTAAAAAAGTTATTAGGAATATTTTTCATTTATTTTTATTATCCTATTGGTTAACTACGCGTAAGTATTGAAGTAAAATCGTATTCATTCTTTCTTCATCAAAAATAAAAACTGCTGAACCGTTAAAATTCTTCGCTTGGTATCCAAATGTGATTTTAATTGCTTTTTTATTATCGAATTTATCCGCAACTGTTTCCATTATAGATTTCTGAATTTTTTCAGAAGATTCCAGTTGATAGGTTGCAGGACGATGCAGTAAAGATTCAGTCAATAATGATTGGACAAATGTCATTAAATAATTTCCTATAACAATATTGGCTAACTCGATCAAGGCTGATTGTTCTAATTCATTTAATGTCTTTGTTTCACCCTGGGATTTATGTAATAAATAATCACAAATGGCAAACGACGAGTTTTTCGAAAGCAGTAAAAATGCGTATCCCTGCAACATGTTACTTTTGATGAGAGAAGATAGACTAACGGTCTGCGGGTAGGTCATGCTTGCTAAATGCATAGCATGAGTCGATACAATCTCAACTGGCATAAAATTAACACCACAAGGCGTATTTAAAAATTTAGACAACGACGTTGTTGCCTTCATGGCAGAAACCTTGCAGATTTCTGATAACATGTCAGTAGAACGCTTTTCAAAACCATTCATAAAAATTTCCTTATGTCGAGATAACTTTTTTTCGGAATCTAAATAAATAGGCTGTATCTAATACTAAAACCATTTTTCCAGTACCGATTAAGGCAGCGCCTAAAAAATATCGGCTTTCTTGAACGGCGCGACTTAATGGTTTGATAACGACTTCTTGTGTTGAAAGTAGGTTATCAACAATCACTCCTAAACGTTCATTACCTTTTCTGATAATCACTACCGCTTGTTTTGAAAACATAGATGGATTATCAGAAAAAAGATCGGTTAAACGAATCAGAGGGATATTTTTATCTTCAAAAATAATTGCTTCATCATTCATTAATTGCTTTATTTCATGAGATGAAATAATTAATAAACGCTCGACTGTATCTACAGGAATTGCATAGATATCTTTATTTACTTTCACAAAAAGTGTTTTAATAATCGCTAATGTTAATGGAATTTCCATTGTAAATGTTGTGCCTTGTTTGGGTATTGAATTGACCCGGATGTTACCATTCACTAATTCAATATTATGTTTAACAACTGAAAGGCCAACACCTCTACCTGAAACCTCTGTCACAACTTTTTTAGTAGAAATTTCAGAGAATATAAGGTCTTTAATTTCATCCTCAGAGGCATTATCATCAATGAGATGATTTTTTAATGCTACATTTTTGATGGCTTGCAAATCTAAACCTCTGCCATCATCACTTACTTCTATAATTGCAGCTTCTTTTGTTTGTCGCGCTGACAATTTTAATATGCCTTGCGGAGGTTTATTTAACAGTGTTCGTTCTTCTGGAGTTTCCAGTCCATGATCGATTGCATTTCTGATTAAATGTGCTATGGATTCGCTAATCTGATCGAGTATCATTCGATCTAATTCAATATCACTGTTTTCGATTTGTAAGTGAATTTCTTTTTTTTGTTGTTTCGCTAAATCACGGGCCATCCGTACAAAACGATTAAAAATAAAATCAACAGGCACCAGTCGTAATTGCATGACATGATATTGTAATTCAGATACACTTCGATCTAAGGATTCGATAGCAGGTAACAGTTCTGGATAACGATTTTTATCACGTGCAACGTCAAATTGCATTTTATTCACTAATAATTCTTCAGTTAAATTCATTAACATATCCAATCGTTCGACCTTAACATCAATCGATTGAATTTTTTCTAATGAATCAGTTATCACGGAATTATTTGAAATTGTTTCAGATGGATTTAATTGCTTTTTTGCTAATAATTGTTTGCATTGATTAATTAATTGATCCGAATCTAATTCAGGTTGATCTTCATTGATTGCCTTAATCGTTGCACTCAAGTGATCAAAGCACTTAAATAAAAAATCACTATTTTCACTAATAATAATAGGCTTTTCTCGCACGATTTCCAATACATCTTCAATAGAATGACAAAGATTGGATGTTTGTTGATAATTCATCGTAGCAGATAGTGATTTTAAAGTGTGTACAGCACGAAATATTTTATGAAAATAAGATTTATCATTAGAAGATTTTTCAAGCTCTACTAATGCACGATTCATTATTTTAATATTGCTTTTAGCTTCCGCTAAAAATAATTCTTTATGTTTAGTAAGATCCATATTTATCCACTCTTACTTAAGTTAAAATTGAATTAACAGCTTTGATCACTTGTTCTTGTTCAAATGGTTTATGTAAATACATCAGTACACCACGGTCTTTGCATGCATTTATTAACTCATTTTGACCAACCGAGGAAACCATAATAATTTTTTTAGGATCAATAATATTTTTAATGTCATCAATCAATTGTAATCCTTCAGTTTCACTATCTTTCATCACAACATCTAGTAGAATAACATCAGGTTTATTAGATTTAATTAGTTTTAAGGCGTTGACTTTGCCATCGGCCTGAAAAATTTCAACTGGCTCAATCAAAGTATGACCATCAGGTAATTTGGTTAACAGATCCATCAGCACTGACCTCATAAAGGCTGAGTCATCGACTATTAATATTTTTTTCATAATCATTTTCCTATTGGTCGTGTATAGGTTTATTTAATTTTCTGTTCTTGATCAGTTCTCTATGCATTTGTTTATATATTTGGGTAAATTCTTTAATGGATAAAATTTTAGAGATATCTAATATCACAATTAAGCGATCATTAAGCGTCACAACACTATCGATATATTTTTCATAAATTTTTCTGATGAGAGAGGGCGGTGGTTGAATATCTTGTTGTCGAACTCTTAAGACCTCTACAACTTCATCTACTAACAAACCAAATAAAGTGTCTTCTTGTTTGGTCACAACAATATGCTTTGGTTGTACATTTTCATTTTTCAATAATGAAAAGCGGGTACCGATATCTATGATTGTGACAATTTCACTTCTCACATTAATAATCCCTTTTATAAAATCAAATACATTAGGAATAGGTGTAATTGTGCCAATTTTAATAATTTCTCTTACTTCAGAAATTGGAACTGCAAATTCTTCATTACCTGCATGAAATACAATAAGTTGGATAAGTTGTGCTGTGTCGGTATTTTCTATTAACGATGGATTTTCGTTTTGCATTGAAAGTCCTCTTTTTTATATTTCCTCAACACTTGTTACTTTAAACCGTTTGAGCGCAGTCCTTAATTCTTCTGCAAGAGAAGATAAGTTTTGAGCTGATGAAGTCATTTGTTGCATGGACATGGTTTGTTGTTGAATAGTTGATGACATCTGGTCAGCACCTACAGCTGCTTGTTCAGATGTCGTTGCGATTTCTTCTGTCGTTTTTGCAACTGTTTGAGCGCCAGCCGCTTGTTCTGATGTTGCAGATGAAATTTCTTGCGCTTTAATTGTAATTTCTTCTGCACCTGAGCCAATTTGATCTAGAATGCCTAACGCTTGGTTAACGATATCAATGGATTCTGTAACTTGTTGAGTACCTGTCGTCATACCACCAACCACCTGTGCAGTAGATTCAACAATGGTATTCACCATTCCTTCAATTTGTACAGCAGCTTTCTTAGTGCCTTCTGCTAATTTTCTGATTTCATCAGCGACGACGGCAAAACCACGACCCGCTTCGCCGGCTCTTGCCGCTTCGATCGCAGCATTCAGCGCAAGTAAGTTTGTTTGATCTGCAATATCTTTTGTCGTACCAACGATCACACCAATTTCTTTTGCACGTTTATCTAAATCTTTTACGGTGCCCGTATTCGCTTTCACAATATCGTCGATGGATTGTAAACGGGTTGCAGCTTGTTTACCGGCTTCAGTACCACGTTTCGATAATTTTGCAGCTTCTTGTGTGACTTCTGCTGCTGAGCGAGCTTTTGCAGCACCTTGTTGAATCGATCGTGATAGATCTGTCACGATTCGTGTACTGGATTCTAGTTTGGTTGCTTGATCTTTTGCACCCACCGCAATTTGCTGCGTTGTTTTTGCAGCTTGGGATAAGGTTTCATTTACCTGTTGTGATGAACTTGCTAATTGACTCGATGCGTTTGCAACTTTCATAGAGCTGTCTGTTGCCAATCTGATTAAAGCACCTAAATCATCAAATGATTTGTTTAATGCGTCTGATAACGTTTTAATGTCGCCTTGTGTTTCAATGGCGACACGTTGTGAAATATCACCTTGAGAAAGTGCGACAGCTAAACGTATTACTTCTTGTACGGGTGTTGCGATGGAGTTAATTAGATTATTTAACGTGTCCACAATATCTTTCCAACTTCCTCCCACTCCTTCTACTTTTGCACGTTCATCTAATTTTCCTTCTTTACCTGCAACTTGTGCTACACGAGAAACTTCGATTGCTAATCGATTGAGGTCATCCACCATCTTATTAATCGTTTCTTTCAATTGTAGGACTTCGCCCTGAGCTTCTACTGTAATTTTTTGTGTTAAGTCACCAGCGCTAATTGCGGTTGCAACTTTTGCAATATTTCGTACTTGACTGGTTAGGTTGGTTGCCATTGCATTCACACGACCAGTTAATTCTTTCCAGGTACCTGCAACACCCGGTACTTCTGCTTGTCCGCCTAATTTTCCTTCGGTACCTACTTCTTTTGCTACACGAGTTACTTCTGATGCGAAAATATTTAAGTTGTCGACCATTTTATTAATTGTTTCTTTTAATTGTAAAATTTCACCTTTTACTTCTACTGTAATCTTTTGTGCAAGATCACCGTTTGCAACTGCCGTTGTGACTTGCGCAATGTTACGTACTTGCGATGTGAGGTTAGCTGCCATCGCATTTACATTATCCGTCAATTCTTTCCATGTTCCGGTTACACTAGGGACTGCTGCCTGACCACCCAATTTTCCTTCTGAACCTACTTCTTTTGCTACACGAGTCACTTCTGCTGCAAACACGTTTAAGCTATCTACCATTCGGTTAATTGTTTCTTTTAATTGTTGTACTTCACCTTGTGCTTCTACGGTAATTTTTTGTGAAAGATCACCTTTCGCAACACCGGTTGCTACTTGAGAAATATTTCGCACTTGAGAGGTTAAATTGGCTGCCATTGCATTTACGCGGGCAGTTAATTCTTTCCAGGTACCTGCAACACCCGGCACTTCAGCCTGTCCGCCTAATTTTCCTTCTGTACCTACTTCTTTTGCTACACGAGTTACTTCTGATGCGAAAATATTTAAGTTGTCGACCATTTTATTAATCGTTTCTTTTAATTGCAAAATTTCACCTTTAACTTCTACTGTGATTTTTTGCGCGAGATCACCGTTTGCAATTGCTGTTGTAACTTGTGCAATGTTACGTACTTGTGAAGTGAGGTTAGCTGCCATGGCGTTCACATTATCAGATAATTCTTTCCAGGTTCCTGTCACACCGGGTACAACTGCCTGGCCGCCTAATTTTCCTTCGGTACCAACTTCTTTTGCTACACGAGTTACTTCACCAGAAAAAGATCGCAGATTATCAACCATCTTATTAATGGTATCTTTGAGTGCTAACACTTCGCCTTTAACTTCTACTGTAATCTTTTGTGCAAGATCACCATTTGCAATCGCTGTTGTAACTTGTGCAATGTTACGCACTTGTGAGGTGAGGTTAGCTGCCATTGCATTTACATTATCGGATAATTCTTTCCATGTTCCAGTCACACCTGGTACAACGGCTTGACCGCCTAATTTTCCTTCGGTTCCTACTTCTTTTGCTACACGAGTTACTTCGCCTGAGAATGATCGTAAATTGTCGACCATCTGGTTAATCGTATCTTTCAATGCGAGCACTTCACCTTTTACATCTACCGTAATTTTTTGTGTTAAGTCGCCATTTGCAACAGCTGTTGTGACTTGTGCAATGTTACGTACTTGACCTGTTAAGTTGGCTGCCATTGCGTTTACATTATCGGTTAATTCTTTCCAGGTTCCTGTTACACCTGATACGATAGCTTGACCACCTAATTTTCCTTCGGTACCAACTTCTTTTGCTACGCGTGTTACTTCTCCAGAGAATGATCGTAGATTATCGACCATTTTATTGATTGTATCTTTGAGTGCTAATACTTCTCCTTGTACATCGACCGTAATCTTTTGTGCAAGATCACCATTTGCAACAGCCGTGGTAACTTGGGCAATGTTACGAACTTGTCCCGTTAAGTTTGCTGCCATCGCATTTACATTATCAGTTAATTCTTTCCAGGTTCCCGTTACGCTGGGAACTACTGCTTGTCCGCCAAGTTTTCCTTCTGTTCCTACTTCTTTTGCAACACGCGTTACTTCTCCAGAGAATGATCGTAAGTTGTCTACCATCTTGTTGATTGTTTCTTTCAGTAGCAAAATTTCACCGCGCACTTCAACTGTAATTTTTTGTGTTAAGTCACCATTCGCGACAGCCGTTGCAACCTGAGATATGTTACGAACCTGTCCTGTTAAATTGGCTGCCATTGCATTTACATTATCAGTCAATTCTTTCCAACTACCACCGATGCCTGTTACTGCAGCTTGACCGCCGAGTTTTCCTTCCGTACCTACTTCACGCGCTACACG
>CAYRUP010000048.1:0-13843 GCA_964427485.1 uncultured Coxiellaceae bacterium
CCTCATGCCGGCCCGTTGTCGCGAATGCTGTAGTTGGGTGTTATTATTTTTAGCTCCCTTCGCCCGTTTACGGGAGAAGGGCTGGGGATGAGGGTTTACCTATTTAGAAGATCTCGCTAATTTGTTTATCACCCCAGGCCCCTCATAAACAAGCCCCGTATAAATTTGAACAAGCTTAGCCCCCGCCGCTAATTTCTCTTCCGCATCTTCTTTTGAAAAAATTCCGCCGCAACCAATAATAGGAATTTCATCTTGTAAAATAGCATGCAATTGTTTGATAACTTCAGTCGAACGCTTAGCTAATGGTCTGCCACTTAATCCACCTGCCTCTTTTGCAAAAGGAGAATCTTCAACACCTTCGCGCGAAATCGTCGTATTCGTTGCAATCACGCCATCCATTTTTTGTTCTAACAAAATTTCTGCGGTCGTTTGCAATTCTTCTTTTGTTAAATCCGGTGCGATTTTAACGACAAGCGGCACATAACGTTTATTTAATTCATGGAAAATTTGCTGTTCGTTTTTTAAAGTTCGCAATAAAGAACGCAACAAATCGCCATGTTGCAAATCTCTTAATCCTGACGTATTGGGCGATGAAATATTAATGGTGACATAACTTGAATAACGCGCGACACGCCTAAACCCAAGCAAATAATCTTCTTCTGCTCGCTCGAGTGGTGTATCACGATTTTTGCCGATATTCACGCCTAAGACACCGGTATATTTCGATTTTTTCAAACGCTCGACGAGATAATTTAATCCTTTATTGTTAAAACCCATGCGATTAATAATCGCTTCATGTTCTGGCAGCCGAAACAAACGCGGTAATTCATTACCCGATTGCGGTTTAGGTGTGACAGTTCCAACTTCAATAAATCCAAAACCTAAAGCACCGAGCGCTTCAATATAATCCCCATTTTTATCTAAACCTGCAGCCAAACCAACCACATTATCAAACATCAAATTCATTATTTCGCGTGGCGCAGTTATTTTTGTAATTTGTCCGGTCATTCCAAATGCGTGCGCGAGATTCAAACCTTTGAGTGTGACGCGGTGTGCTGTTTCAGGATCCAAACGAAACAATAATTTTCTAATAAGGGAATAATACATAATCAGACCGTGACAAAACTTGCAATTAACCATTTCGTGCCGTGCTCATCAAAACGCACTTGCACACGTGCATGTTCGCCGCGACCTTCACATTGCAACACAATGCCGGTACCAAATTGGCGATGGGTAACTTGTTGCCCGATACGCAAACCTAGTTCAGATTGTTCAGAGTGACTCGATATGCTTTTGCTCACCGACGGAAGAGAAACTTTTGTTTTCAAACGCACTTCTTCCAAAAACTCACACGGAATTTCCCTCAAGAAACGGGAAGGACGATGATACACTTCTTTGCCGTGTAAGCGGCGCGTTTCCGCATAAGTAAGAAACAATTGTTGCATGGCGCGCGTCATACCGACGTAACATAAACGGCGCTCTTCTTCTAATCCCTTCGGATCATCCATGGTCATATAATGAGGAAATAAACCTTCCTCACAACCACATAAAAATACGAGCGGAAATTCCAATCCTTTCGCAGAATGCAATGTCATTAATTGCACGCCATCTTCGAATTTTTCTGCTTGACCTTCACCTGACTCCAACGCGGAATAAGCAATAAATGCAGCCAATGGCGGCAGGTTAGTATCGATATCTTCAGCAGAAAATTGGCGCGCTGCATTGACTAATTCTTCTAAATTTTCTAAACGTGCGAGGCCTTTTTCACCTTTTTCTTTGCGATAATGTTCGATCAAACCACTATTTTGAATCACATGCTCGGTTTGTTCGTATAATTCAAAATTACCCGTATCATTCGCAAGTGATTCGATCAATAAAATAAATTGTTGTAATGCATTCGCGGCACGTGCAGCAAAAAACGCTTGCGCCAATAATTCTTTTGCCGCGCGCCAGAGCGATAAATTATTTTGGATTGCATATTCACGCACACAAACAATCGTTTTATCGCCAATGCCACGCGTCGGTGTATTCACTACACGCTCGAATGATGCATCATCATCGCGATTAGCGATCAAGCGTAAATAACCCAGTGCATCTTTAATTTCAGCCCGTTCAAAAAAACGTAATCCACCATACACACGATAGGGGATACCAAATTGCATTAATGCTTCTTCCAACACACGTGATTGCGCGTTTGACCGATAAAGCATGGCGACATTACGCAATGCTTTGCCTTCGCGTTGCCAATCACGAATGCGATTGACAATGAAACGTGCCTCATCCAAATCATTAAATCCAGCATAAACCACAATGGGAAGACCCTGCTCACCCGCAGTCCATAAATTTTTTCCCATACGTCCGGCATTATGGGAAATTAATGCATTCGCTGCAGAGAGAATAGTTCCTGTGGAACGATAATTTTGTTCCAAACGCGTTGTTTTGGCACCCGAAAAATCTTTGCTAAAACGCAATATATTTTCAACTTTCGCACCGCGCCAGCCATAAATGGATTGATCATCATCACCCACTATCATCACATGATTTTCTTTTCCAGCCAGCAGCTGTATCCAAGCATATTGAATTGCATTGGTATCCTGAAATTCATCCACTAAAATATAGCGAAATCGTTCTCGATAATGCGCCAAAATATCAGGCCTAGTCAGCCACAATTTATGAACTTTTAATAATAAATCGGCAAAATCAATGGAGCCTGAACGCTGACAAGCTTCTTCATAGGCACGATAAATTTTTATCATTGTGCGAGCGGTTACATCACCATAATCCGGTAAATGCTCTGGCCCCAAACCTTCGTCTTTTTTTCCATTGATAAACCATTGCGCCTGTTTAGCTGGCCAACGATCTTCATCCAAACCTAAAGCGATGATCACTCGACGCACGAGGCGCTGTTGGTCATCTGAATCCAAAATTTGAAATCCTTCCGGCAAATTGGCGTCGCGCCAATGTGTGCGAAGCAAGCGATGCGCCAAACTATGGAAAGTCCCAACCCACATGTGTCGGGCAGTGGGTCCTAATAATTGCTCGATGCGCGAGCGCATTTCATTCGCTGCTTTATTGGTGAATGTCACAGAAAGAATATTAAACGGCGATAAGCCCGCTTCTTCTACTAACCAGGCGATGCGATAAGTCAGCACGCGCGTTTTGCCGCTGCCGGCACCCGCTAAAACTAATTGATGACATAAGGGCGCTGCAACCACATCGCGCTGGGCGTCATTGAGAGAATCAAGTATCATAGAGTTCGTCATAGCGGGCTATTGTATAAGACTCCCTATCCTAAAAACACAAGAAGTTTTTAATTAATGAATAAACCTAATTATCAAAAAGCGCAGTTTCTTTTAAGTGTAGCAAATCTCTCCCAACTTCCCATTGATAAAGGTGCGGAAGTGGCTATTATTGGGCGCTCCAATGCGGGTAAATCCAGTGTATTGAATCAGTTAACTCAAAATAAAGCGCTGGCACGGGTCAGCAAAACACCCGGTCGCACTCAGCATATTAATTTATTTGGTTTGGATGAACTAAGACGTTTGGCTGATTTACCAGGCTATGGTTATGCCAAAGTGCCGCCTTCTGTCAAACAACAATGGCAACAATTGTTGGATGATTATTTGCGTTCGCGCGAATGCTTGAAAGGCTTGATTTTGGTCATGGATATTCGCCACCCCCTGAAAGAGTTCGATCAACACATGCTGGCCTGGAGTCACCAATGTGATTTAGCCGTGCATATTCTTTTAAATAAATCCGATAAGCTGACACAAAGTGGCGCCAGCAAAACATTACGTGAAGTGAAAGAAGCGATTTCCGCTTATAAAAACACCGTTTCTGTTCAGACTTTTTCGGCGCTAAAAGGAAAAGGAGTGAAGGAGTTGCGAACACAGTTGGATGCTTGGTTTTCGTAACTGTAACGTCAACACCCTAAAATAAAATCTATCCCATTCCCTATTGAATTAAAAAAAAATACTCGATATGCTCTTAGACCGGCGATGATTAAGGTGTGCCTTACCTAATTCGATACATAACTAATTACGAAAATACTCAGCAAATTTTTCGCATTTTCATTAATAGTCGCTCAAACCCTTTAAATCCTATGGAGTAATACCTTATGGGAAAGAATAACCCTATTAATCAGCAATCATCAGATGCTCCGCTGATCCCTGCCAGTCAATCACTGCCTGAAATCACGCTACGATCAATTATCCTCGGTGTGATTCTAACGATTGTGCTGGCTGCAGCAAATGCCTATCTCGGTCTTAAAGTCGGCCAGACCGTTTCCGCTTCCATTCCCGCCGCCATCATTTCCATGAGTATTTTACGTTTTTTTAAAAATTCAAATGTATTGGAAAATACGATGGTGCAAACCATGGCATCCGTAGGCGAATCCTTAATTGCCGGTGTCACTTTTATTATGCCCGCTCTGATTATTCTGCACGTTTGGACGGGATTTTATTATTGGCAAACCGTGTGTATCGCTTTATTGGGCGGTATTCTAGGCGTTTTGTTCACCATTCCATTGCGTCGTGCGTTATTAATGGATAAAACATTGCGTTACCCAGAAGGTATTGCAATCAGTAATGTGTTAAAAGCCAGTGCTGCAAAAGAAGTAGGTGACATGAAATCCTTGATGTGGGGTGGTATCGTAGGTGCAGCCATTTCACTTTTTCAAACCGGCTTTGAAATATTAACGGATACTTTTGATTTCTGGGTAAAAACCTCCAAAACAGTGGTTGGTTTTCAATTAGGCTTATCACCCGCTTTGATTGCTGCAGGTTATATAGTCGGTGTGAATGTGGCCATCAGTTTTATTGTCGGTATTGTCATTGGTTGGCTTGCGGGCGTGCCCCTTTTGACTTGGTTTTACGGTATGCATGAGGCTCAAGATGCCTCGGCAGTTGCGATGGCTATTTGGAAGGGACACATCCGCTACATTGGCGTTGGCACCATGTTAGTGGGAGGACTCTGGACACTGTTCCGTCTTTTCAAACCGATCGTACAAAGTATCACGGCTTCCTTCGTTTCATTAGCCGCAGCCAAAGTCGCAGGCGCGAAAGCCGGCTTACGTACGGAACGGGATATTCCAATCAATTACGTTGTTTGGGGTGTGATCTTATTATTAGCTCCAGTCTTTATTTTGCTGACTTATTACATTGTTCCTGCTGATACTTCTATCACCCACAGTTTCCGCAATTTTCTGTGTGGGTTCACGACACTTTACGTTTTGATCGGCGGCTTTTTATTCTGCTCCATCTCAGCCTACTTTGCCGGATTGATTGGGTCATCCAATACCCCCGTTTCGGGATTGTTGGTTTCTTCATTGTTATTATTGTGTCTCGCGGTATTGGCATTTTTTGGTATCGATGGAGGCATTGCGGGTAGAGAATTATTCGGTGTAATTTTAGCAATTGGCAGCAGCGTTATTATTTGTGTCGCACTCGCAATTTCCAATGACACAATGCAAGACTTGAAAGTCGGGCAAGTAACAGGGGCAACGCCATGGAAACAACAATTCATGTTAGTTTTGGGCGTAGTCGTATCGTCTTTCGTTGTACCACCTATTTTAGAATTATTGTATAACGCATATGGGATTGGCGGCGTATTTCCCCGTCCGGGCATGAATCCCGCGCAAATGTTAGGCGCACCGCAAGCTGCTCTGATGGCCACAGTAGCGCAAGGTGTTTATACACATAACCTGGAATGGTCGATGATTATTTTAGGCGCGTTGATTGCGGCGATCTGTATTGTTGTGGATGAAATCGTGAAAAAGAATTTCGGCACACGGTTACCTGTATTGGCGGTGGGTTTAGCAATTTATTTACCGATGAACACCACTATTCCCGTTGTCATTGGCGGTTTATTAGCTCACGTGATCCAAACCCGACTCAATCATATGTACAAACGTGTTAAGAATGAAAAACAAATCAATACACATCGTCATCGTGGTTTATTGCTCGCCTGCGGTATTGTGGCAGGTGCATCGATTATGGGTGTAGTGTTAGCAATTCCATTTGCGATTCGACAAAGTTCTGATGCATTAAAAATCATGCCCGATCAATTCGCCTATCTCGCCGGCACTTTAAGTATTGTTGTCACGCTATTGTTGTGTATTTGGATTTATCGAGTTGTTATGCGTAAGGCGTAGTGTTTTTGCAGATTTTCTGCACCCTTCTCCCGTAAACGTTCGATGGGAGCTAAGCTAGAACTCCCTTCTCCCGCTTGCGGGAGAAGGGTCGGGGATGAGGGTCTTGACACTAAAGAAAACCCTAATCCCATTTTCAGTCCAAATTAAACCCACCCCCCTCTATAAATTAAGATTCTCTTAATCTTCACGATGCTAGCTTGATAAGAAAACCTTATCTTCGTCGTGATTTTACCATTAGGAGGAAATGCACATGACATTATCTGCCGAAAGTAAATCCACAATCGTCCAGTTCGCAATAGAACACGCCATTGAACATCATATTGGTTTCAAAAATTTCACGCACAATGTTGTTCTGCCTCACGCAATTGTGCTGGATATTGAAAGCAGTGAGCAATTACAACAAATTATTATGCTTATTAATGAAATCAATAAAGATAAACTAGTTACAGAAAAAATAGCATTGCGTGTCGCAGCAGGTGGAAAAAAAGAAAATGGTTATGCGAAAAAATACAGTGAATCATTTTCGTTAACGCCCTGCGTTGAAGGCGATGTTATCGTGCATCTCACCGGTAAAGAATTTCAAAAAATAGAAGTCATCGATAAAGAAAAAAATATTGTACACGTCGGCGCCAGCGTGCAAGTCGGTGATTTGGATAATGCTCTCTATCATGAACATAAACTCTGTATGCCAACATCCAGTTTGATTCCATTCGTCACTCTCGCAGGACTTGCTGCAACTGCAGGGCATGGTACTGGACGCGATCAACCGAGTGTGGCTGGACTGATTCGCGCTATGACACTTTGTCTTCCAGATGGAACTATTCAACGAATTGATGCAAGTCATCCCGATTTTACTACCATCCGTGCAAGTCACTTGGGTTTGTTTGGCGCCGTTTTAAGTCTTGAAATTGAATGCGTTAAAGCAACCAAATTACAATGCGTAATGGAATCGCGTAGCATTAATGAATTAATTGAAGAAATAGAAAATGGTTTATTTTATAAATATGCTTACATCAGCATCATGTATGTACCCACGTATCAAAAACACGAACGTGACAAAAAAAATGTGATTGTTTTTCGCTGGGAACCTGTTGCACTCGACGTTCTAAATACGAATATCACGCCCAAATTGACCCAGCTTGAACAAGCTTTTTCAATTAAAATGAATAATTTGTTTAATGTCCCAGGTTTTTTAACTCAGCATAGTCAGCTTATCCCGCCTTACATGAAATATTTGGTTGCTCGAATGGAAGTAGGGAGTGCCGACACCATCGCCGTCGGACCTTGGCCTGATATGGCGCATTATCAAACCGCGTTTCCTTGGAGTTTGGATGATGCGGATTATTTATTTAGTACATGCGGAGTAAGCTGTTATGAAGTTATTAGAGCTCTTGAATATGTCTCTCGTAAATTAAAAGAATATGCACGCCGCGGACAATATCCCATTATTGATGCAATTTATTTGCGTTTCTTTAAAGGAACCAATGGTGGTTTATCAACAAGCGCTACACGCAATAATGATGAACACATTTGTGGTTTTGATATTGTCTCGAACGCTGGTATTCCAGGTTATGCTGATTTTAAAGCAGAAATGGAAAAATTTTTTTCTGAAGAATTAAATGCAAAACCGCATTGGGGAAAAACGGTTCCTCTTAACAAAGATTATGCCAAACTTTATGGCGAACAATATATCGCATTTATGCGAGCATTAACTGCATGGCATAAAAAATGTGGTTTAACCTTGAAATCCAGCCCATTTATGAATGCATTTTTTCGTACTGTGTTACAAGTTTCAGCAACACCACTGCTCCCAGTGAATGTTGAAGATAAAATGCTGCCTGAAGAAAAAATGGCAGCAACGTTACTTTCTCCCCGTCAAGTGCATGAAGCAGCGCAGCAAGTGTTAGCGCATATTGCTGAATTGAATTTGGATAACACGCATATACGTGAACTCAAAGAAAATTTGGAGCATTTTATTCAAGAACGTCCGCCTCAGCCTTTGCATTTTGACACTGAAAAACAAAGAAATAGTTTTTTGCAATCGATTGGAACAAAAACAACGCTGTCATCCATCGCAGAGGAAGAAGAGGAAAAAGTGGAGGAGGAGGAGGAAGAAAAAAATTCTACTCGATGCCGTTGTTTGATTAGTTAAGATAGTGGTTGTTTTTTCACCCTCATCCCCTGCCCTTCTCCCGTAAACGGGAGAAGGGAGCTCTAAGAACCCGTTCAAAGTCTTTTAAATGGATGATATCATTGCTGCCTGCTTTTCACCTCTCCCCTTGTGGGAGAGGTCGCCGCGTTTTTTGCGGCGGGTGAGGGGGTAGTAATGAGTTTGTTAGTGTTGGCAACTCATTTTACAAATCAAATCCAAGTTGTTAAACAAAAATGACTAAAGTCGAATACAAGGAATTTTAAAAAATGTTTCGAATGATAAAAAATATTTACAGAACATCTGCTCGAGGTTTTTATAAAAGTTTTTTTGATGAAATGAAACCGCAAAATTTATTTAAAAAAAAATCAATGCCTATTTCTTCAAATTTTAAAATAGCAGCAACTCTTGCAAGCATTTCTTACCCTTATAATGGATTTAATGCTTCCACTAAAAAATTAGAAAGTAAAGAATCATCCGATACCTCTTCCCCGTTGATCAGTGCTATTCGTGAAAATAATTGCGAAACATTGGAACGATTACTCAAAGAAGGTTTTAAACTTAAAATATCAGATATGTTCGACGCTTTTGATTTGGCTTATGGAACAGTAACAGAGCTAGCTGTGCTTGAATTATTAGATAAATATAAAGCATTACCGCACGGGTTATCCATGAGCACTCTGAAGCTTACTTTATATTCGATTGGTAATCCTCATATCAAACGAAGTGATTTTGAAAATGAAGCTGATCTTGATTGGAATGGATGCCCTGGATTCTATTCACCCATGCATCATTTTTCAAAATCAGGACGAGTCGAAGATGCAAAGTGGTTAATGGCTCATCATGTTTTAGAGCGTCCAATATTTAATTTAACTTTTCCGCCTGTTGGTAATTTTCTTGATATATTTGATATTAAAGACTTCAGACAAAGAATAAGTGATATTTTGACAGGAAAAAACAGATCACCTGGACAATGTGAAATAGTTGAGTTATTTATTAAAAATCCAACAGTTGATCTTGATAAAGTTATTTATAATAAATTACATTCGGGAGAAATAAAAAATAAAGTTGATGACATGGGGCTTTTCTTTGTCTGGGCTGCGATAAATGATAAAGTGGATTTACTTGAAAATAAGCATTTTCAACAATTAACAAATATTTATCCAAAAGCTTTCTTGGACGCTCTGACTGTTGCAACAGTATTCAATAAAAAAGAATTTATTCAAAAATCGATAGCTACGCTTCCATCTACGTCTGATACAACTTGCTTATTAAACTATGCTATCGCTGATGGCAATCAAGCATTACTAACCGATGTTGGGAATACACTTGAAGCTAAATTTGGCAAATCGGTATTTAATGGCGATGGTGATGTTGATCTACTTCGTGCTGATTTTGATCCATTTTTTTGTGCAATCCGTTTTGAAAACATTCCCGCTGTTCATTATTTATTGGAAAAAAATATTGATATCAATAAACAAGACGTTCGTGGTACCTATCTTCATCTTGCGGTGAAAATGGAAAACTTAGAAATAGTAAGCTTATTGTTAAACCATGGTGCTAAAACAGATGTTATGTATTATGGGACAACTCCTTTACAAGAAGCATGCAACCTCAAACAGTGGGATATTGCGAAATTATTAATTAGCAAAAACCCTTCCCTCTTAGAATCCATAGAAGATGTAACAATAAAAAATAAATTAGCAAATTCATCGCAATCTAACATTGATAATGAGCCTGTCGTAAATAATCGATTAAAACGCTGAGTATTAAACCTATCCCCTCACCCGCCGCAAAAAACGCGGCGACCTCTCCCACAAGGGGAGAGGTTTTCGTAGGGTGGATTAGGCGTTTTTTGCCGTAATCCACCGTAAATTTGGTGGATTACGATGCAAAAAACGCATCTAATCCACCCTACTACTGACCTAATCGTGCCCGATTGAGGGCTGCTCACGCATTTTTAAACGAAAAACTCATGATTGCCTCTATCGACTGAAAATCTAACGCCAACATAATTAATCGATCAACTCCCAACGCAACTCCCGCACAATCCGGTAAGCCGGCCTCAAGAGCAGCTAAGAAATATTCATCGATTGGGACAGGACAAATTCCCTGCTGTTTTCGATAAATTAAATCATTTTCAAAACGCCGGCGCTGTTCTTTCACATCTTGCAATTCATGGAAACCATTCGCGAGTTCCAATCCTTTAAAATACACTTCAAAACGCGATGCAACCGGTGGATTTTCTTGCAAACGAATTTTTGCAAGGGCTGCCTGCGTGACAGGAAAATCATACAAAAATGTCGGGCGATTTTGTCCGATTTGCGGCTCTATACAATGTGTTAATAATAAATCTAACCATAAATTTCGTTCAGCAATTTCCGTCTCTGGAATTTGAGCTTGATTTCTGAAATCAATTCCGCGCTCTTTAGCACACTGAATTAATTTTTTTGTGTTTGTTTCGTGTGGATTAATCCCAATAAATTTTTCAAATGCAGCATGATAACTTAAACGTTCAGCAGAAGACGTTTGTAATATCGTCTGCAACAAATCATCCACTTCATTCATCAATGCATGATGATCGAAACCAGGGCGATACCATTCCAACATCGTGAATTCTGGATTATGGACACGTCCAATATCGCCTTGACGAAACGCTTTGCAAATTTGATAAATGGGACCAGACCCTTTAGCAAGCAAGCGTTTCATTGCATATTCAGGTGATGTTTGCAGAAAAACTTGTTCTTCAAGCGTCGCACCATTTTGTTTAAATAGGGCAGGAATGGCTAACACCTGCGGATCCGTTGCAGCCGCGTGCGATAGCAATGGCGTATCGACCTCTAGCACAGCACGTTCTTTGAAAAATTGTCGGATAGAATCGATGATCTCAGAACGTTTTTTCAAAGTAGCAAAGGTTGATGTGGGTTGCCAGTTTGCCCCGACAGAATTGTCCATGGATAGTTTATTCTTTAACTCTGGAAACATATTCACCGGTACGAGTATCCACTTTCACAAGTTCGCCTTCTCCCACAAATAACGGTACGCGTACCACTGCGCCGGTTTCCAATTTCGCTGGTTTACCACCACCGCCAGAAGTATCCCCACGCACGCCTGGATCGGTTTCGGCAATTTTTAAAATAACAAAATTTGGCGGCGTGACTGCTAATGGAATTCCATTCCAGAGTGTTAACATACAATCGGATTGTTCTTTCAACCATTGTCTGGTATCAGCAACTGCTTCGCCATTCATCACATATTGTTCGAATGAGCTCTGACACATGAAGTGCCATTCATTACCATCATTATAAAGATACTGGGCATCAAGATCGCTCACATCAGCCGCTTCCAGCGTATCCCCTGACTTGTACGTGCGCTCAACGACGCGCCCACTTTTCAGATTACGGGTTTTGATTCGATTGAATGCCTGGCCTTTGCCTGGCTTAACAAATTCATTTTCTATAATTACACAGGGGTCACCGTCAATGACCACCTTCATTCCACCACGAATTTCACTTGTTGTATAAACACCCATTTTGGTCTCCTTTGCAGATTTGGCATATAATACCTGCTTGTACAAAATATTCCAAAGACCAAATAAAATGAATTTACCAAGCTCCCGTAAAAAAGCGGATTGGCAGACCGCGTTGATGAATGCTGTTACAGATCCCAAGGAATTATTCAACTTACTCGATTTAGACCTGCAATTGCTCGATGCAGCTAATCTTGCCGCGAAGCATTTTCCACTCAAAGTGCCGCGGAGTTTTATCAACCGGATGCAAAAAAATAATTTTAACGATCCACTTTTACGCCAAGTTCTGCCGCTTTCTGCTGAACTTGTAACAAAACCCGGTTATGTTGCAGATCCATTAGGCGAAGCTCGCGTCAATCCGATTCCAGGTTTATTGCATAAATATCACGGAAGAGTTTTGTTAACACTCACCGGAACGTGTGGCATTAATTGTCGTTATTGTTTTCGCCGTGAATTTCCTTATGAAAAAAACAATCCAGGTACTGCTGGCTGGAATGAGGCACTGCACTATATTGCAGAAGACCCTTCCATCACGGAAGTTATTTTGAGTGGTGGTGATCCTCTGGTGACGAGTGATGTCATGTTGAAAACATTGACGGAAAAATTGGCGGCGATTCCTCATCTTCGTCGTCTGCGTATTCACAGTCGTATGCCTATCGTATTGCCAGAACGGATTACGCCCGAATTTATTGAAATTTTGAGCCAAAGCCGCTTAAAAAGCGTGTTAGTAGTGCATTGCAATCATCCGCAGGAAATCAATACAGAAGTCATTGAGGCAATGAAGGAATTGGCCAAGTCTGGGATTATTTTATTAAATCAATCGGTATTACTCAAAGACGTGAATGATGATGCTGAAATTTTGATTGCTTTGAGTGAGACTTTATTTCAAGCAGGAATTTTGCCGTATTACCTGCATGTTCTAGATAAAGTGCAAGGCGCCGCGCATTTTGATCTTAAACTTTCTCTTGCTCGTCAATTACATCAAACCATGGTGCAGCGTTTACCTGGGTATTTAGTGCCAAAATTGGTCTGTGAACAACCTGGCGCGCCCGCAAAATTAGCAATAGCACACGCTGAATTGTACACAGACTAAATCACGTACATTTTTTTTGTGAATGAGGTGGGCTGATAAGGCAGGCCAAGTTTAATTTTGCTTAACCTATTGATTTATAATAATTTATATCGGATATTTAGAGAATTGAAAATTGAACTATAAAGTTTCTACATCCTCACCCCCAGCTTCCTAGGGACTTAACCACAATGTTATCCACAGAAATTGTGGATAACTCGACGGGACATGCGCAGCGCGCCATGCTCGCAGTGAAAAGATGTAATATCAAACAACTGTAAAATATTTGTCAATATGTTACTCATGACGCTCAGATAAATACGTTGATCATAGCATGATTGTTGAAAACTACATGACTCTTTCGAAATAATTGTGATAAAGTATGTTGACTTGTAGCTGTGCACTATATTATCAGCGCTAGGCGCAAGTTATTTTTGTTAATTAAATTGAGGTTTATTATTTTATGGCAACGCGTGAAAAAGGAACCGTTAAGTGGTTCAACAATAGCAAAGGGTTTGGGTTTATTCAACGCGACAAAGGTGATGATGTGTTTGTTCACTTTAAAGCGATTACTGGAAGCGGATACAAATCCTTAGAGGAAGGCCAACGCGTAGAGTTTTCCGTTACCCAAGGGCAAAAAGGTCTGCAAGCTGAAGAAGTTACTGTTATCGAATAAGCAGTTATTTCTAGCTAGTAAGAAATTGGTCCAGGCTATTCATAAAAGCGTGGATCTTTTTCTTGCTTGATTTTGCTAACCCGCCTATTGAAACTCCGCAAGTTTCAACTATCACTGAAATCTCGGTGAATGTCTTTTTTTGTTTTTCGTATTTGTTCTCAGCCGTGAATTTTAATCAAAATGTGCTTAGAAAGCCTTCCCAGCAGGGCATGGGGGTCAAGCTAAGCGAAAAAGTTAGTTAGAACGTCGTCCCGCGACGCTTTTCAAGC
>CAYRUP010000049.1:0-13571 GCA_964427485.1 uncultured Coxiellaceae bacterium
GCGAAGGATCGCCTTATTATAATTTAGTGATCCTTCGCTGCGCTCAGGATGACAGGGTTAGGAGGACCCGGTGAATTCATTTTTTTCTATACGTGCTTTTTTAAAACTTGAATCAGCTAGCGGCATTATATTATTTGCCATGGCACTCCTCGCACTGATTCTGGAAAATTCGCCTTTTGCATCCCTCTATCAGGCCATTCAGCAATGGCCTATTCAAATCGAATTTGGCCAATGGACGTTTGTGGCGCCTTTGCCTTTTTGGATTAATGATGGGTTAATGACCTTCTTTTTTTTGCTGGTGGGGCTAGAGCTAAAACGCGAATTTTTAACGGGTAAATTTGTCGATAGACGACAAATTATTTTACCGGGCATAGCCGCCTTAGGCGGTATGCTGGTTCCTGTGAGCATTTATATCGCGATAAATAGCGGACATTCAGATGCATTAAAAGGTTGGGCTATTCCAGTCGCAACCGATATTGCATTTGCACTCGGTGTTTTATCTTTGTTTGGCCGCAGCGTTCCATTAGAACTTAAATTATTTCTGATGACACTCGCCATTTTTGATGATGTGGGTGCGATTATTATTATCGCGATAGCCTATGCACGTGCATTGTCTACGCTTACCTTGTTTTTTGCGGCTTTAGCCTTGTTTGTGTTGTGGGGCTTGAATATCTTGGGTGTGAAACGATTATGGCCGTATCTTTTGATAGGCTTTTTATTGTGGCTATGTGTGTTAAATTCAGGCGTTCATGCGACCGTAGCTGGGATATTATTGGCTTTTTTAATTCCGCTGGATGGAAGAAAAAGTCCGTTACACCGATTAGAAGAAGTCTTGCATCCTTGGGTCGCTTATTTGGTGATGCCGCTATTTGCTTTCATCAATGCAGGCGTGTCTTTTGCAGGCGTTTCATTCTGGGGTCTGTTTGATAATCTGACTCTCGGGATTGTTTGTGGTTTGGTAATAGGTAAGCAATTGGGCGTATTTGGTTTTGCTTACGCATTGATTAAGTTAGATTGGGTAAAACTTCCCGAAAATACCACTTGGCTGGAATTATACGGCGTTGCAGTTTTGTGCGGCATTGGTTTTACTATGAGTTTGTTTCTTGGTACGCTTGCATTCGAAAGTAGTCATCCAATTTATTTAGTTAAAGTACGCTTAAGTGTTTTGCTAAGCTCACTTCTGTCTGGTGTCATCGGTGCAGCAATACTGCATATTGCTTTTGCGGTTAAAAAAGAAAGGGGACGCGCGATTGAACGAAAGAAATAAACTGTCTCTAGTGACATGGCAACAACGTCTAGCCGGATGGTTGGTGCACGCGTTTACAGCGAGTGGCGCCTATATTGGACTATTGGCATTATTTGCAATTTATCAGAGAAAGCCATTGCTATCTTTTTGGCTAATGGGTGGCGCAATTGTCATTGATGCGTTAGATGGTTTGTTTGCCCGACTTATAAAAATCAAAATGGCTGTTCCCCAAATTGACGGCGCTCTATTGGATAATATCGTTGATTTTTTTACGTATACGATGGTTCCTGCTTTCTTTTTAATGGTTATTCCCCTCGTTCCTCCTGGCTGGAGTTTTCCCTGTGTCGTTGCGATTACGCTTTGTTCCGCTTACCAATTCACGCAAATAGATGCAAAAACGCTCGATCATTTTTTTAAAGGATTTCCCAGTTATTGGAATATCGTCGTATTTTATCTGTTTTTCTGGCAGATGAATCCTTGGGCTAATTTAGTGATCCTCCTCTTGCTTGCTGTTTTAAGTTTCGTGCCGATCAAGTACGTGTATCCCTCACGTCTCGATTATTTGACGCATAGCACGCTTTTGCGTTTTGCGATGTCGTTGGCGACGATTATTTGGGGTATGGCGACCGCGGGCTTATTGTGGATTTATCCTCGAACAAATGTGACTTTGGTATCGATTTCAATAGCCTATCTCTTGCTTTATGCCGCGATTAGTCTCTATCGAACGTGGCGGCCTTTAATCAAGGAGCCAGCAAAAGAAATGGTATAGATCTTCATTGCATTTCGTTCTATACTGCGCGGTCAAAAAAGTTTGGTTTTGTCATAGTGGGTGCTTGGCATAGGATATGCCGACGTAAGCATCCACTGTGGCAATCTTACTGCCACAGTGTGTGGAGTTAATTTAAATGCAACAAATATTGGTGACCGGTGGGGCCGGATTTATTGGTTCTCATACAGTAGATTTATTATTAGCAAATAATATTAAAGTTGTTGTACTAGATAATCTCGCGTCAGGTAAACTCGACAATCTTAATTTATCTCATCCGCATCTCGATTTTATCGAAGGTGATATTCTAGATTATGCTCTGCTACGTCCCATTGTGGCAGATTGTGATGCTATATTGCATTTGGCTGCCTTGCCATCCGTGCTAAAGTCCATTGAAGATCCAGTAAAATCTTTGCAAGTGAATATGCACGGATTTGTGCATATGCTCCAAGCCATTCGTGAAGCGGGCAAACCAATTCGTCTTGTTTATGCTTCCAGTGCTGCCCTATATGGCAATAATCCTACGCTGCCTTGCAACGATGAAATCCCGCTAACGACTACCGCTCTATCTCCTTATGCCTTAGAAAAAGCGAATAACGAACGTTATGCGGATTTGTATGCGCGATTATTTAATATCAAAAGCTTGGGGTTGCGTTATTTTAATGTGTATGGACCGCGTCAAGATCCTATGTCGCCTTATTCGGGTGTGATTGCTAAATTTATTGAGCTTTATCAGCAAAATAAACCCATCACTATTTTTGGTGATGGCAACCAATCGCGTGATTTTATTCACGTTTATGACATCGCTAAAGCGAATTTACTGGCACTCGCCGGCGATTATTGCGGCGTATTAAATGTCGCCACCGGCACTCCAGAAACCCTCCTTAATTTGGTGCAATACATCAAAGCGTTAGGCAAACAGCCGGCTCGTCTGGAATTTGCTCCTGCGCAGCCTGGTGATGTTGTGCGTTCCTATGCCAAAATCGAGAAAGCGACCCAATACTTAGGTTTTTCTTATTCAACAAAGCTTGAGCAAGGAATTCAATCATTGCTCGAAATCATGTATCATTAATGACCTAACGCGTTGTGAGGAGAAAGTGATGGAGACGGCACCAACAGAACAAGCCTGTACGAAAAGACGTTATGAGGTCACGCGTCAAGATTTACCGTTATCTTGCCCCACGCTTGAAATGCGAGTCTGGGATGCGCATCCACGCGTTTATTTACCGATTGAAGAAGCGGGCCAAGTTATTTGTCCTTATTGTGGGGCGGAGTTTGTGCTAACCGATGACAACAAATAAGATTTTAATTGTAGGTCCGGCCTGGGTCGGTGATATGGTTATGGCGCAATGCTTGTTTAAGTTATTAAAGCAACGCGATCCGCATATCCTCATTGATGTACTTGCGCCGACTTGGAGTTTGCCATTGCTTGCGCGAATGCCAGAGGTCAATGATGCGATTGTGATGCCACTTAACCATGGACAACTCGCACTCCGCGAACGCTATCGCATCGGCAAACGTCTCCGTGAGAAAAAATACCAGCAAGCCATTGTTTTGCCGAATTCATTCAAATCAGCACTGATTCCCTGGTGGGCGAATATTCCTATTCGCACGGGATGGTTGCGTGAAATGCGTTATGGCGTACTGAATGATACCCGTAAATTAGATAAGACGCGCTATCCACTGATGATTGAACAATTCATGGCACTGGGGTTGCCGCCGAATGAAGCATTGCCAAGCGATTATCCTTTGCCACAACTTAAAATTTCAGCCGTGGATCAGGCGCGTACTCTTGTGAATCATCAATTAACACAGCATAAAGGACCTATTTTGGCTTTATGCCCCGGTGCTGAATTCGGTCCTGCCAAGCGCTGGCCAGAGGAACATTACGCTTCCATTGCAAAAGAAAAACTACAGGCGGGTTGGCAAGTTTGGTTATTTGGTTCGGCCAACGATCGAGCGGTGGCTAACCGTATCATGGAATTAACGGATCAGAGTTGCGTGAATCTTTCCGGCAAAACGAAGTTGGAAGAAGCCGTGGATTTACTCTCATTGGCAAGCGCTGTGGTTAGCAATGATTCTGGTTTAATGCATATTAGTGCGGCACTTCAAAAACCCTTACTTGCAATCTACGGCCCCACCAGCGCTGCTTTTACCCCGCCGTTGCATAAACAATCTAAAGTTGTTACATCCGCATTTTCATGCCAACCTTGTTTTCAGCGAATTTGTCCGCTAAAACATCATCGCTGCATGTTAGAGCTTTCACCTAAACAAATTTTGGCGACGCTTTCGGAGCTCGAATGCAAGTTTTAATTATTAAAACTTCATCGCTGGGTGATATCATCCATACCCTGCCTGCATTGACAGATGCGGGACGCATGATTCCTTCCATTCGTTTTGACTGGGTGATTGAAGAAAATTTCCGTGAAATTCCTGGCTGGCATCCTTTGGTTGATCAAGTGATTCCAGTCGCTATTCGTCGTTGGCGTAAAAATTTATGGTCGAAACAAACGCGTATGGAACTGAAACAGTTTTGCAAAACGCTGCGCGCGACGGAATATGATTTAATTATTGATGGGCAAGGGTTGTTTAAAAGCTTATGGATTACTCGCTTGGCGAAAGGAAAGTTACATTCAGGAATGGATTGGACATCGGCGCGTGAACCATTGGCTTCCTTGTTTTATCAGCGCAAGTGTAGCGCTTCTTGGGATTGGCATGCGGTGACTCGATTGCGCAGTTTGTTTAGTCAATCATTAGGTTATGCGCTACCGGATTCTGTTGCTGATTATGGAATTGATCGTACGCGTTTGATTGAAGTTAATGTAGCGCAAAATTATTTGGTATTTCTGCATGGAACAACGTGGGTCACGAAACATTGGCCAGAGGCATATTGGTGTCGCTTGGCTAATATTGCCAATGAAAAAGGTTTTTTAATTAAATTGCCTTGGGGTAATGACGCTGAGCGAGAACGTGCGGAACGTATTGCTAGAAGTTGTTCTTCTGCTGAAGTATTGCCGCGTTTAGGTTTGGTTGAAATGGCGAAAGTATTAGCGGGTGCAAAAGCCGTTGTGGCAGTGGATACAGGATTGGGTCATTTGGCAGCGGCGCTTGCTGTGCCAACTGTTTCGTTATATGGCCCAACGGATCCTGTATTAACTGGCGCATTGGGTCAATCACAAGTGCACTTAGCTGCGAAATTTTCTTGTGCACCGTGTTTTTCTCGGGAATGTACATTTCGCGATGAAAATCCGCCTTGTTTTGCTACTTTGCCACCGGAGTATGTTTGGGAAATGGTATGCACACTCATTCCTCCGGCAACAAATCCCCCCGGAATGCATTACCCACATAAGGCTGCGGCGGATCTTGCGGGATAGGATCTGCTTGCAAAGCACCAATATTGGCAAATACTTTTTGATCTTTACATAATTTCAAATCACGAAGACTGGGGAAGCTAGTAATTTGAATCCGACTATTTTGGCGGATGCCTATTGCTTTAATGTTATTTGCAATCGGGAAATAATCACCGTAACCGACATACATTAATTTGCGCGTCGGTAAAGTTGCATCGGTAGCCTTGAATGCACTCACGCCATGAGACCATAAGTAGGCTGAAATTTGGCGGGCGCGCGCTTCGGATAAACGGAACTCATAACTTCTTGTGCCAAACCCACTCGTGTTGCCTGACACCATAATATTATTGTTGGGGTAACGTTGTAATACGGAAACAGTGCTATCAAGAACAGGTCCGGCGACGGGAAGAAAATCAGCGGAGTTTTCTTCAAAAATACTATCGGTTGGAATTTCAATGCCTAGATAATCACCTATTGTATAAACTTGGCCACCCGCTTTGGTAATAGCGCCCGCTGCAAAATCCATCGTCGTAAGATAATATCCCAACGCAGCTCCACCTAAACCGGTTAATGCAATGAAATATTTATTTGCACCCAAGAGTGCAGCACTTCCCGCACCAATAGCACCACCCGCGACAGCGCCAGCCGGATTACCAGTCAGTTCATTATTGGTTGAAAACGGATTATATGAACAACCGGTCAGTGATAACCAAAGTGCTAAAGAAAAAACAATGCTGCGCTTTAGGACCATTCAAATATCCTTAATCCATTGGTTCTAAGATGTGACTAGCATAACGCAAAGAGTTATGGCATGTACATCAGTTGGCGATGTTTCGTTTGTGGTCTATACTTTCTAAAATGACAAGGAAGAATTTATGAGTCAACAGCTGGAGCCGCGCCCTTACACTGGATGGCAATTGCTAAAAGCCTATTGGCAATCGCAGTATCGTACGAGTGCTTATATTTTCCTTGTTTCAGTGCTGATTATGTCAATGACTTTAGTTGGCATGGATGTTTTATTCACGACCTGGTACAACTATTTTTACAATGCATTACAGGATTATGATTGGCATGGTTCAATTGATTTGCTCGTTATTTTTATCTTTATGGCGTCCATCAGCATTGTGCTCTCGGTTTATCGCTATTATCTACAAAGTTATCTCGGATTGCGTTGGCGCCGCTGGTTAACGGCACAATTTTTAAATCGTTGGCTAGATCAGCGCGGCTATTATTATCTGGAAGATTTTCATGATACTACTGATAACCCAGATCAGCGTATTCAAGAAGACATAAAAAATCTCGTCACAAGTTCGCTGGCATTATTAATTGGTATATTGACATCCGTAGTCACGATTTTTGCATTTATTTATATTCTTTGGGAACTTTCTGGAATAATTAATATTCCAATAGGATCGTACGGCACTTTGCACATTCCTGGCTATTTAGTTTGGGTTGCCGTTATTTATGCGGTTATTGGCACGATGCTTACATTCAAAATTGGGCACCCGTTAGTTATGTTGAATTTCGAGCAACAGCGGCGTGAAGCAAATTTTCGTTTTGCAGCGATTGATTTGCGTTCACATGCGGAACACGTGGCTTTGTATCGTGGCGAAGAGCATCAGAAAAATATTTTACAGAAAATTTTTGGCGGGGTATTAGAAAATTGGTACGCAATAATTTTACGACAAAAATTATTATTATGGTTTACTGCGGGTTATAATCAGGTTTCAGTTATTTTGCCATTAGTCGTTGCACTGCCAAATTATTTTAACAAAGTTTTCAAACTAGGTGGATTGATTCAAACCTTATCGGCATTTGGTCGTATTCAGGATTCACTCTCTTTCATCGTGAATTCTTATACCGCAATTGCAGAATGGCAAGCCGTCATGCGCCGATTACTCACTTTTTTAAATCATGTGTATGAAGTCGAACAAGATGTCGTGAAGAAAAATAATTTTGTTTATGCAAAGACGCCAAAAAATAATATTACCACGCAAGATATCACTATTTTCACACCGGCCGGTGAAAAGTTATTAGATAAAGTTTCCCAAGAATTTGTGCATGGCCAGCATTATTGGATTAAAGGTGATTCCGGCATTGGCAAAAGCACATTCGTGCGTGCCATTGCGGGCATATGGCCGTATGGTTCCGGCACGATTACCCTGCCAGAAAAATCGAATATTATGTACATTCCACAACGTTCTTATATGCCATTGGGTACTTTGCAGGAAGCATTATTATTTCCCGATCGTATACTTCCCATACCCGAGAAAGAATTGATTCGGTTGTTGCACGATTGTGATTTACCCAATCTCGCGAATGAATTGCATCACGCCACCATGTGGTCTGAACATTTATCTCCAGGTGAATTGCAACGCATCGCTTTTGTCCGCGTTTTATTGCATAAACCAGATTGGGTGTTTTTAGATGAAAGCACATCGGCATTGGATTTGACGCATGAACAACAACTTTATCGATTGCTAAAAGAAAGATTGCCGAATTGCTCTTTAATCAGCGTAGGACACCGCCCAAGTTTGCATGGTTTTCATGATCATAAAGTCGATCTTGCGTCGTATATGGTTGAGAGAGTGGTGAGTTAGGGCGCTTCCGGCACAACGCTCCCTGCCATGCTATGCAAAGTGACAGTCGCAGGATAGGAATCATTTTCCGCATTTGTGCCATCCAGTCCAAATACATCGTCATAAGGAAAAGCATATAAGTGAGGCGTTAAACGATGGATGGCTTTGCCATATAATTGATACCAAGGACCACGATTATCTAAACTTGGGCTTAATGTAGCGTGTTCTGTATAAATATTTTCGACATCCGTTCCAATTTTGTTGCGAATATATTGTTGATCGATGACATCGCCATTTGGCGTTGGTAATAAACCGACGGCCCAAGCAGAAGTAATAAATTTAACAGCAACTGCTTTATAACCATTACTCAGAGCATCTAACTCAGCTTGTTCCGCAATACGCTGGCGTATTGCCGTGCCGAGTTTAACATCAATATTTGCAATGGCCGCCATAAACAGACTGTCTGAAGTAAAATCAGAACGATTGATCGTGATCACATCGCCCAATGAATTAGTTAATACCAATGCTTTCTGATTATTTACCGTTTTCACAAACCCTGTAAAAACACCTTCTTCATCAGATAATACTCTTGGCTTTCCAGGCACGACAGCACTCGCTTCGGCTAATTGCAGGGAAAGAGTATGATTTGCCGTTTTCCCATCACTACTGTAGTAATAATCATTGAATAACCAATCAATGTAGGGATTTAAATAATCTTTATCAAAGGAATTATCATCACGTCCCGGCGCCAAAATACGTAATAAAACATTGCCATCTTGTATTAAAAGATGTTGTTGATATTCTTTTGTTGAAATTTCTTCAGCAAAAGTATGTTCGATTTGCGTAAAAGCAGTTTTACGATCGGCTTCTAAACCGAAAACATTTTTATTTTGTGCGATAGAAATGGGTAAGCTAAGAAAATCAACCGCAGTTGGATTGAAATAAGTGCTGCCATCAGGATTATAAGTAAATTCAATTTTATCAAACATCGTATGATAATCGGGATTTGATG
This sequence comes from uncultured Coxiellaceae bacterium, assembly GCA_964427485.1. Classification (GTDB taxonomy): domain Bacteria; phylum Pseudomonadota; class Gammaproteobacteria; order DSM-16500; family DSM-16500; genus CAYRUP01. The sequence continues at coordinate 8,954 of CAYRUP010000049.1, forward strand.
TTGGATTGCTATCATAAACGGATGGTTCTGCAACGGTCGCATCCGAATTAATATGCATGATGAGAGGTTTATTAATAGAAATATACATTCTTCCGGAGCTCAAAGGCGGCACTCTGAAAGTAACATTGTTTACAGCATCGAAGGCATAATCAACAGGATGAGTTGAAGTCGTAACAGGCACACATTGACTTACAGTTTGGTCATCAGGAGAAATGAGATTATTAATTTTAATGAAGCAGGGTTTGTTATTAATACTCCCTTTAAGTACGAGATAAACATGTTTAATCGTATTATTGTTGGCTTGATTGAGGAAGGTAATTTTAAATGACCGAGAGGGTTGATCAGCTTGGGCAGAAGAAACATTCGTTAATAATATGATGCAGCTGATAAGCAATGCGTGAATTAAATGTTTCATGTTTTATACCCTCGTTAAGTATTCAAATTATAGCAGTTTCGTCAATTTAATGCACAATCCGCGACCCCGAGGGTCTAAGAGCCTGTTTGACAATTCTCACAATAAACCGAATTTCTCTGCCCTAACCTAACTGTTTTTAATGGCGTTTTGCAAACAACGCACGGCAAGCCTTCGCGTCCATAGGCTTTTAACTGCAATCGAAAATACCCCGGCTTACCATTGCTATCTACAAAGTCTTTCAATGTAGTGCCGCCGCATTTTATCGCTTTTCGTAAAATAGTTTTCACAGCTGAAACAAGTTTTTGATAGCGAATTTCAGAAATTGTGTTCGCTGAGATTCTTGGATCAATTCCCGCGGCAAACAAACTTTCTGTCGCATAAATGTTTCCAACACCAACCACAATGTGGTTGTCCATCAAAAAAGTTTTAACGGCCACTTTTTTTCCTTGCGCACGTTTCCATAAATATTTTCCAGAAAACGTTTTGTTAAGTGGCTCTGGGCCTAAATTTTTTAACAAAATGTGTTCGTTTGGATCTGCAGTTGTCCATAAGATTGCACCAAAACGACGGGGGTCGGTATAACGCAGGATTTTATGATTGGCAAACTCAATATCAAAATGATCATGCTTTCCGGCAGGTAAACAATGACTTAAGATTCGCAAACTGCCAGACATACCGAGATGAATGATCAAGGTTCCCTGGCTGGTTCCTAATAATAAATATTTTGCCCGCCTTTTTGCACTTATAATAGTATGATTTTTCAATAGGTTAGATATATCGGGAGAAATGGGCCAACGTAATCTATGTTGACGAATCACTATCTCTTTGATTTTATGGCGTAATATATGTGGTTTGATGCCGCATAAGGTTGTTTCAACTTCGGGTAATTCTGGCATAATTTATCCCAAATAATTGCTAGATTGTGCTATCATTAAAGAAGTCTGTCGATATATATTACAGACATGTATTAACTATAAAAGGCGGTATTTTTATGCATGGCGTTTTAGGTTTATCTTGGTGGGGTTACCTTGTTGCAATCTTGATTATGACTCAAATTACCATTGTCAGCGTCACGATATTTCTGCATCGATGCCAAGCGCATCGCGCGTTAGATTTGCATCCTATTCCAAGCCATTTTTTCCGTTTCTGGTTGTGGCTAACAACCGGCATGGTTACCAAAGAATGGACTGCCATTCATCGTAAACACCATGCAAAAGTAGAAACAGAGGATGATCCGCATAGTCCACAAACTCAAGGTATTTGGAGAGTGTTGTTCCAAGGTGTTGAGCTTTATAAAAAAGAAAGTCACAATAAAGAAACCCTAAAACGTTATGGTACAGGAACGCCGGATGATTGGTTGGAGCGTCATATTTATTCCAACGGCAACAAATATGGAATTTTGTTGATGTTTTTGATTGATGTGGTCTTGTTTGGCCCTATTGGTATTTCTATTTGGGCTCTTCAAATGACTTGGATTCCTTTCTTTGCTGCAGGTGTTGTGAATGGGCTTGGGCATTATGTTGGTTACCGAAACTTTGAATGCCAAGATGCTTCTCGCAATCTTATCCCAATAGGATTTTTTATTGGAGGAGAAGAGTTACATAACAACCATCACACATTTGGAACCTCCGCTAAATTTTCGGTAAAGTGGTGGGAATTTGATATGGGTTGGCTGGTTATTCGTATCTTGCAATTTTTTGGTTTAGCGCATCCAAAACGTATACCACCGAAAGCCGCTTCATTACCGGGCAAGCGCACGGTGGATGTGGACACATTAAAAGCCATTTTGACGAACCGTTTTCAAGTGATGGCTGAATATAGTAAAAGTGTTATCGTACCCGTGTTTCAGGAAGAACGTCGTCGTGCGGGCGAAGCAAGCAAATCCATGCTGCGTCGCGCTCGTACCCTGCTCATTCGTGAAACTTCCTTGGTAGACCGAACAGGCCAGCAACGCTTGGCCAGTGTGTTGGAAAGCCATCGTTCGCTAGCTGTGGTTTATCAATTTCGTTTAAAACTCCAAAGCATTTGGGCGAAAAGCGCAGCGACGCAAGCAGAGTTGTTGGAAGCATTACAAGATTGGTGTCGTCAAGCGGAAGAAACGGGCATCAATGTATTGCGTGAGTTTGTATCTCAATTGAAGGCGTATGTGCCGGGTAAGGCGTGATTCTTGGTTATAATACCCTCCTCTCATCCCCCGACCGAATAAACTAAGGACTCCCTTCTCCCGTTTACGGGAGAAGGGCAGGGGATGAGAGGGTGGTGATTTCATTCGAAAGATTATTTAAATCTATAATAACTTAGCTAAAAGTAGGGTGGATTAGGCGTTTTTCGCCGTAATCCACCGTAAATTTGGTGGATTACGATGCAAAAAACGCATCTAATCCACCCTACGAAAAACTAAGAACTCCCTTCTCCCGTTTACGGGAGAAGGGCTGGGGATGAGGGTGGTGATTTCATTCGAAAGATTATTTAATAAATCTACAACTTAGTCTCTTCAAACAACACATGCATACCACATTTACCCGTTGCAGTATTATAAGCACGAGGATCAAAGTATTTTTGTTTAAACTTCTCAGCCATCGTACGTTTGTTCTTGGTAGTGGTGCGGAATGTACCTGTTTTTTTGCCAGCTTTGGTTAAACCAGTCGACAACATTTTGATTTTTTCGCGCATAATAGACACCTTCTAAGCGATTATTTTTCTGCTTGTTCGCGTTCTTTAATATCGTGCAGAACTTTCTCAATGCCGTATTTATCAATAATACGCATTCCTTTCGCGCTAACGCGCAGTTTGATATAGCGTTTTTCATTTTCTAACCAGAAGCGATGCTCCTGAAGGTTAGGGTTAAAACGTCGTTTGGTCTTGTTGTTAGCATGGGAGACATTATGCCCCACCAACGGACGCTTTCCTGTAACCTGACACATTCTAGACATAGTCTTACTCTCCGATAGATCTCTATATTGCGCAAAGGCAGGCCGCGATTTATACCAGAAATGACAGTCTAGTGCAAGCATTCAAAGTATCCTTCAAAGTATCCTATGAGTAATCATTTAAAGCATCCCTTGTTCAGCAAATGACAACGTATTCTGATGGCCAATTACAACATGATCAATGACTTGAATATCAACCAAAGCAAGAGATTGTTTTAACCGCTGAGTTATGTCCTGGTCTGCCTGACTCGGTGTGGCATTGCCGGAAGGATGATTATGGGCAAAAATAATTTTCGCCGCATTGTGCTGCAAGGCTCGTTTAACGACTTCGCGCGGATAAACGCTCGCTTCATTCAACGTACCCTGGAATAACTCTTCAAAACAAATCAAGCGATTGTGATTATCCAAAAAAAGACAGGCAAAAACTTCATGCGAATAATTTTTAAGTTGATGCAACAGAAAGCGCTGCGTACGTTGGCTGTTATGCAATGCTTCACCTGGTTCAACATGACTATCCAGAAAACGTCGTCCCAATTCTATTGCTGCCTTCAATAACGCATATTTCGCTTTACCTAAACCGGGTTGTTGATAAATCTCATGCGGATAGGCTTGCAAAAATTTCTTGAGCCCGCCAAATTCAATCAGCAATTCTCGCGCGATATCGAGCGCTGTTTTTCCGTGTACTCCGGTATTGATAAAAATGGCGAGTAATTCAGCATCGGAGAGGCTTTTTGCGCCGAGTTGTAATAATTTTTCCCGTGGCCGCTCGCTTAACGGCCATTGCGTGATGGGCATAGTGAACTCCTTTATGATTGTGTTATCTTGTACGCGGGCTAAATAGAGGAAGCACATGAACCAACTCCTAATCAACAAGCACATTCTTCTGGGCGTAACGGGTGGGATTGCCGCCTATAAAAGCGCCGATTTAGCCAGACGCTTGCGTGAAGCAGGGGCAAAAGTGCGTGTTGTGATGACGCAGCACGCCAAAGAATTTATTACGCCATTAACGATGCAAGCGGTCTCAGGCTATCCAGTCCATGATGATTTATTTGATCTGAAAGCAGAAGCTGCGATGGGACATATTGATTTGGCACGCTGGGCAGATGCTATTTTGATTGCACCGGCGACAGCGGATTTTATGGCGAGAATGGTACATGGCGAAGCGAATGACTTATTAACAACATTATGTCTCGCAACAAAGGCGCCCATTGCGCTCGCGCCTGCCATGAATCAAGGCATGTGGAAGAATACGCTGACGAATGCGAATGTGCAA
>CAYRUP010000050.1:0-13399 GCA_964427485.1 uncultured Coxiellaceae bacterium
CAATAGTCCGCGGACAACGTGAATTAATCATCGGCCAACGTCAAACCGCTAAAACAGCCGTTGCAATCGATACCATCATTAATCAACGTGGAACCGGTGTGAAATGTATTTATGTTGCGATCGGACAAAAAGCCTCATCGATTGCATCGGTCGTACGTAAATTAGAAGAACATGGTGCAATGGAGCACACGATTATTGTTGCAGCGCCGGCAGCCGAAGCGGCCGCATTGCAATTTATTGAGCCGTATGCGGGATGTTCGATGGGTGAATATTTCCGTGATAAAGGCGAAGATGCACTCATTATCTATGATGATTTAACCAAACAAGCATGGGCTTATCGCCAAATTTCATTGTTATTACGTCGTCCGCCGGGTCGTGAAGCTTATCCGCGCGATGTCTTCTATTTGCATTCACGTTTGTTGGAGCGTTCATCACGTGTCAATAAAGAATACGTCGAAAAAATGACGAAAGGAAAAGTGAAAGGTAAAACCGGTTCATTAACCGCATTACCTATCATTGAAACGCAGGCAGGCGACGTTTCGGCATTCGTATCAACTAATGTGATCTCGATCACGGACGGACAAATTTTCTTGGAAACGGATTTATTTAATTCCGGTATTCGTCCCGCGATCAACGCAGGATTGTCAGTATCGCGTGTCGGTGGCGCAGCACAAACCAAAATCATGAAGAAAATTGTCGGCGGCATTCGTATTGCTCAAGCGCAATATCGAGAATTAGCGGCGTTTGCGCAATTTGCTTCTGATTTGGATGAAGCAACACGCAAACAATTAGAACGCGGCAAGCGCATCACCGAAGTGATGAAACAAAAACAATATCATCCTTTATCCGTTGCTGAAATGGCGCTGGTTTTATTCGCAGCAGACCAAGGTTTTCTGGATGATGTGCCCGTTAATAAAGTGGCTGAATTCGAGCATGACTTATTAAAAGATTTGCGTGATAACCACCGCGATTTGATGGATAAAATTAATTCCTCAGGCGATTACAATGATGAAATCGCAAAAATGTTACGTGGCCTTATTGAGTCTTTCAAAAAAACGTACTCAGTCTAAAAAGGGTGTAATGCATGGCAGTTGGAAAAGAGATACGCACAAAAATTCGCAGCATAAAGAACACGCAAAAAATTACGCGCGCGATGGAAATGGTTGCTGCCAGCAAAATGCGTAAGGCGCAACAACGCGTGCAGCACGCCAAACCTTACGCCAAAAAAATTCTGCAAGTGATCGGACATTTGGCGAAAGGTCATCCTGAGTATCGCCATCCGTATTTACAAGAACGTGAAATTAAACGCGTGGGCGTTATCATTGTAACAACGGATCGCGGATTGTGCGGCGGTTTGAATACCAATTTATTAAGAGCCGCGATCAGAGAAATTAAAGATTGGAAAGAACAAGCCACAGAAATCAGTTTGTGTTTGATTGGTGCGAAAGGCGAAGCATTTTTTAAACGGATTGGCGGCGACGTTCTCGCGCAAGCCGATCATTTGGGCGATGCGCCGAGTGTAATGAATTTAATTGGCGTAGTGCGCGTCATGCTCGATGCGTATCTTGAAAATCGCATTGATGCATTATATTTATTTTCCAATGAATTCATTAATACGATGAGCCAAGAGCCACGTATGCAACGCATTTTGCCAGTGGTGCCTTCGGAGAACGAACAATTACAACATTATTGGGATTATATTTACGAACCTGATAATGCCCGTATTTTGCTGGATAAATTATTAACGCGTTACATTGAATCACAAGTTTATCGAGGTGTGATTGAAAATATTGCGTGTGAACAAGCAGCACGTATGCTCGCCATGAAAAACGCGACCGAAAATGCGGCTGAATTAATTAGTGATTTGGAAATGGCTTATCACAAAGCACGTCAAGCTGCGATTACTCGCGAGTTGACGGAAATTGTGGCGGGTGCAGCCGTTGTATAAATGAGATAGACAGATTCCCGAAGTCGGGAATGAACTTGAGAGAGGTAAATAAATGAGTGTTGGTCATGTCGCTGAAATTATCGGTGCAGTCGTTGACGTAGAATTCCCACGTGATGCTGTGCCCAAAGTTTATGATGCGCTCACCATTGAAAACAAGAATGTGGTGCTGGAAGTTCAGCAGCAGCTTGGTGATGGTGTTGTCCGAACCATTGCGATGGGTGTCACCGATGGTTTGCGTCGAGGTTTGAATGTGACCAACACAGGTGCACCGATTTCAGTGCCAGTTGGCAAACGCACTTTAGGCCGCATCATGGATGTGCTCGGGAATGCAATTGATGAAGCAGGTCCGATTGAAACCGATCATTATTTACCTATCCATCGTCCAGCGCCAAGTTTTGCTGAACAGGCGGTATCCGAAGAATTGCTGGAAACCGGAATTAAAGTCATCGATTTAGTTTGCCCCTTTGCGAAAGGCGGCAAGGTCGGTTTATTCGGTGGTGCGGGTGTCGGCAAAACCGTTAACATGATGGAATTGATTCGTAACATCGCGATCGAACATAGCGGTTACTCCGTATTTGCGGGTGTGGGTGAACGTACACGTGAAGGTAACGATTTCTATCTTGAAATGAAAGAATCCAAAGTGTTGGATAAAGTTTCGTTGGTTTATGGTCAGATGAATGAACCACCCGGTAATCGTTTACGGGTTGCCTTAACGGGTTTAACCATTGCAGAAAGTTTCCGTGATGAAGGTCGCGACGTGTTGTTGTTCATCGATAATATTTATCGTTATACGCTTGCAGGTGTGGAAGTTTCCGCGTTATTGGGACGTATTCCTTCTGCAGTAGGTTATCAACCGACGCTGGCAGAAGAAATGGGAACATTACAAGAACGTATTACTTCAACAAAAAAAGGTTCTATCACCTCAGTGCAAGCTGTTTACGTTCCAGCGGACGATTTAACCGATCCTTCTCCCGCTACGACATTTGCGCACTTAGATGCGACCGTGGTTTTGTCTCGGCAAATTGCTGAATTAGGTATTTATCCGGCCATTGATCCATTGGATTCGACCAGTCGACAATTAGATCCATTAATTGTGGGTGAAGAACATTATAATGTTGCATTGTCGGTGCAAAGAACATTACAACGTTATAAAGAATTAAAAGATATTATTGCCATTTTAGGCATGGATGAATTGTCAGAAGATGACAAATTGACGGTGACGCGTGCACGTAAAATTCAGCGTTTCTTATCACAACCCTTCTTCGTTGCAGAAGTTTTCACAGGAACTCCGGGCCGCTATGTTCCGATTCAAGAAACCATTCGTGGCTTCAAAGGCATTGTGAGTGGTGAATACGATCACTTGCCAGAACAGGCATTCTACATGGTAGGCACAATTGAAGAAGCCGTGGAAAAAGCAAAAACGTTGTAAGGTTATAAATAAATGACAAGCGTGACATTACGTTTAGACATTGCGAGTGCCGAAGAAGAAATTTTCTCCGGCCAGGCACAAATGGTTTTCGCGACAGGGGAACTGGGAGAACTCGGTATTGCCCCTGGCCATGCGCCTTTGATTACATCGCTCAAACCCGGTAACATCCGAGCCATTTTACCGGATCAAACAGAAGAAGTATTTTACGTTTCCAGCGGTATGCTGGAAGTTCAACCTTATGTCGTAACAATTCTTGCGGATACGGTGACGCGCGCGGGCGATATTGATGAAGCGGCTGCTATTGCAGCGAAAGAACGTGCTGAGAAATTATTGCAGGATAAATCAACGGAAATTGATCTTGCCAAAGCAACATCAGAATTAGCCGAAGCGCTTGCGCAAATTCGGGCAATACGGCGGTTGAAGAAGCAGGGTAAATAACGGTTTAGACCCTCATCCCCGACCCTTCTCCCAGCGCGCTGGGAGAAGGGAGAAAACGAAAAGCTCCCTTCTCCCAACTGCGTTGGGAGAAGGGCTGGGGATGAGGGTCTAGACCTCACTCCCAATCACCCATAATGATACCGACACTGATAAATAATAAGAATTCTTTTATCAATCACATGATTTTTCACAGCCTCTTTGAAAAAGCCACAACCCGAAATAATTCAACAAATTAGCCCCACATGAATTTTTATCAAAAACTTAGAATCGATTGACTGTGATTCTGAAGGGTAGTAAAACGGTAAGATTTCTGTCGGAGAAGAAAAAATGGATGTGTTAGAAAAAACTATAAAGGAAGTTGCAATGAATATCCCTAATCATAAAAGCCATCACACCGCATTGGATGGACTTTTTCGTTATGCCGAATTCCTGAATTTTGGTGAAGTCCATATTAAATTTGATCATGCGACAGGTCTTAAAGCCATTGTCGCTGTGCATAACCTAAAGCGCGGTCCGGCGATTGGTGGTTGTCGTTTGGTGCACTATCGAACAACCGATGCAGCATTAGAAGACGCATTGCGGTTAGGTTATATGATGAGCGTCAAAGCGGCGATTAGTAATTTAAACCACGGCGGTGCGAAAGCCGTATTAATCAAACCCAAGGTGATTAAAGACCGTAAAGCTTACTTTGAAGCGTTTGGTGATTTTATTAATGAATTGGGTGGACGTTATATTACCGCTGTGGATAGTGGAACGAGCCCAGTCGATATGGATATTATTCAAACGCGCACACCGTATGTGAGTTGTACAACGGCCTCTGGTGTTGGGGGTGATCCATCACCGCAAACTGCATTTGGTGTAAGGCGCGGGATTGAAGCGGCGGTTAAATTTAAATTAGGCCGAGAAGATTTACATGGGATACATATCACAATCCAAGGCGCTGGCCATGTGGGATATTATTTAGCAAAAGATTTACATGCACGCGGCGCACGTTTGACGATGAGTGATATTAACCAACAAGTTTTGCAACGTTGCATTGATGAATTTGGTGCGACGGAATGTGCTCCGGATGAAATTTATGACATTGCAGCCGATGTATTTGCTCCATGTGCATTGGGTGCCGTGTTGAACTTAAACACGATAAAACGTTTACGCGTTCCGATTGTTGCGGGATCTGCAAATAATCAATTAGCGCACCAACATCATGGTGTTGTGTTACATGAGCGCGGTATTTTGTATGCACCGGATTTTCTGATTAATGCGGGCGGATTAATTTATGTTGCGGCGGCGTATGATCATGCAAATACAAAACAGGCGGAAGAGCAAGTTGGAAATATTTATTATACGGTGATGGATGTATTTGAACGCGCGCAACAAGAAAACCGTGCACCGAATGAAATTGCGGAAAGGATTGCGTTTGAGAGGTTGCGGTAGGGTCATCCTCGACGGGCATGCAAACGATCACGTTCACGAAGTGTCATCCTGAGCGAAGTCGAAGGATGGCAATCTCATAAATTAGCGATCCATAGCTGGCGCTCAGGATGACGAACGTAAATGTTTGCGCGCCCGTTTGCGGTTTTTTAGCGATCCTTCGCTAACGCAAGGATGACAGGGAAATGGTTTATACTAGAGATTTTTAACGTTATTTAATATACATCGCAAATCTTTTCGCAAAATGGTAGCGCTTGGTTCATGATTCACATTATCAAAATGAGAAAATAACACAGCCACTTGTTTTAACAAATCACCCAACATATTGGCATAAGCCATTCTATCCGATAGATCTTTCTTTTCTTCTGTGACAAAAACATTTTCCTGCTGCCAAATATCTGCAATATCACTCACCATCAGAAAAAATTTTTTCTCTGACGATAATCCTAAAATAACCGCCGCACTATTTTCACTGACTATTTCCAAATTAAAACGATCAATCAAATTGCCCAATCCATTCGCTAATTCCGTATTCGCTGGAAGTGATTTTTTAATGCCACGAAGCTTCTTCATCAGCCAATGAATATGTTTTTCTGAAAAGGTTTGGTACATACGGGTATCAGGCATGGGACCTTCCTCGTTTAATTATATATATTCTTTATTATATTATAAAAAAATTATACTCAGAAATAATCATGAGAAAAAAATTTATTTAAATCAATCTTATGTTGTTCATTTTTTTCGTTTGCGTTATATATTTCTTGAAAGATAACCTGACGATCTTTTTTTTTGCTTCCTACAACCTGTATTCCAATTTTCATACACGCACGTAAATATTCCGATGGATCCTTAATTATAACTCGTTTTTTATACGAATTATGATGTAATTCAGTTAAATTAAAATCTATTAATCGGGTAAGTGCACTGTTTGAGTGAGATAAACTTGTGAATCTTGACGACTTCCCAAGAGTCGGAATGAATACTTTATATGTAAAATCATAATCGTTTTTATTCATGAGATTACTTTTACTGAGATGGAAAATTAAATCATGCAACGCAACTGAAAGAACCCCCACTTTATACTTGTGGACTGATTCAGGATTAGCTTCAATTTTATTTGAGTAGAGATTAATTGGATGAAATCCATTTTGCCTCATTGTAAATAACGTGTGTTCATTTATGTTGCCAAAAATGGGAGCCATTTTAATGGGATAATCATTTATACATGATTCAAGAATGTAATCTATTAAACCAGGAGAATAAATATAATAAAATTCATCATCTGATAAGGACAATTGAGTATACTTTATTGCGTAATTAATAAATCCTTCATTATCATTAAATTTTCCAGACGGAATTTTAATTTTAATGATTGTTTTATCTAATACGTTAAGTTTGATTAGGCCATTTTTGAATTTTTTTTCATTGAATTGAAGGTAGGGATGAAGGTCAAAAAAAGAATATTTAACTTTTGCAATGATTTTATCGATTATTTCATTAAGTTGAATCAATGTTATTTCCGTATTTTTAGAGCAATGAATTTTGTCTTTTTCTTTAAGCCATTTCTTTCCTTCTTCGGTATACTGCATTTTAGCTAATGTGAGAATTTCAACGAATAGATATTCGTGTTTTGATATTTTGTTATTCTCAAATAAATACAATAGATACATTGGACAATTCAAATCATCAAAAATACTATCATTCAAGTTTGCTTCTTTAATTTTTTTCTCCATATGTAATATTCTATCTTGATGTTCTTTGCGAGTTAGACCGGTAATGATTTTTGTAACCAAGTCTATTTCGTGATTTTTTATTAATGCAATGTTGTTAGGTACAAAAGTATTATAAATATCTTGGATCTGATATTTATTTAAATTTAAATTAATGCAAATCTCATTATTAATATTTTTTTCAACATAAAATAACTGCTCTTCATATAAAACATACGCAAGATAGTGAGATTTCATGATGAATTCTTGAAGATTTTGTTTGCAGGTAAGAGTTGTCAAAGGTATAAAATAAATTGCATTTTGTGACACAGTAAAATTTTTAAATTCATAAGGTATTCGGGCATTTCGACTTACGTACATTCTGATATTGTACTCAAGATTATTTTTATCAAAATCCCAGGAACGACTTTTTTTTCTAAACATAATCATCTCGTTTAATATTGATTATATTTAATTAGTCAAATATTTAATTAATTATAGCATGTAAAATTCATGCTGATTATAAGCTGTGCTCACGTATTTTTGATGCAAAATTCGATATTGATCAATAACATACAGACTTTTGGGTGCGTTGCAACAGTAAAGTGTGAGTTTATGTTATCATAAATTATGTCGTAATCTTCTTTTTTCAATGGTAAGGAGAGTGTTATGGACTATTATGCGGGTTATGGTGATGATGATAAGTCGTCAGGCTATACTCCTCCTGATGACGATGAATCCAGCAAGAAAAAACAGCAGGAGCGGGATAAAGCGTCTCAGGCTGCATTACAGGCCATGAAGAATCCACATGCTGCACTTTTAGATGAAATTAAGGCGGAAATGGACAAGCAATTAAAGGATGGTCATGGTGCGCTTGATCCGCAATCAAAAAAAATATCATGGAAAGATGATACTTCGCGTCACCCTCAAAAATATAATGTATTAGATGCAGTATCAAAATATCTGAATCGCGAGATCACTCTACCTGCTCTAAAAACCGTAGTCGATAATAATGATAAATTTGACAAAACTACTATACCAGGTAAAGAATCTGACACAAAAAAATTGCTAGTACGGGCGTTGCAAAAGACAATGGTTTCGCCTTCAGCTTTTTTTGCAAAAGAAGAAAAGCTTACACCTAGAAAAAAGTAATCGCACGATTATGTATAAAAAATACAATAATGTGATTTACCATTCAGAACTCGAGATGAATAATTACTATTATTCATCTCGTATTGATGAAGTTGGTATGAAGTTAAGTAAGCTTCTCACTCAAAATGAAAAAATACACTTTTTTCCCGATGCAACTTTAAAATCAAATAAATTTCCTAACGGTATTGCTATTTATAGTCCATTCCATGAGGCCACGCTCATTCCATTTTTATTACGAGATCCTGGGTGTGGTTTTTTAATTTTTAAAATTCATACCAATGACGTTGATTATGATGAAGTGCTTAAATCAAAATTACATGAATTTGGAGTGAAATTAGAAACCAACAAATTTGATGTATTGCACCCTCATCTAGAAATTAAATCTTTTTTGGAATCGATAATCTATTATGGGTTGCGCGAAATAGATCTGTCCTGTAGGGATCGGTTTGACAAAACCCAATTCGCTCTTGATCAATCATGTATTAATATTTCAGATGATGATTTTGCTTCCTTATATAACGAGTTAAACAATATAACTAATACAATCGAAATTAAAAAAATAATTGATTTTAATATTCCACACCATTTAAAAAATAATTTTTTAAAATCCGGTGATATTATTGGGTTTATACATTCTGGTACCGATCTTTTTCCAAAAATAATAGATCAACTTTTTTTTCAAAAAATTGCAGATTATAGTTATCTCAATGGAATGGCTACTGTAGAAGAAATTAATTCTGGTTTATATGGCGTGCCATTAGCTAACGAAATTGGTTATGCACATTATCAATGGGTTAAAGCAGCTATGAATTATTGTTTATATAAAAGGTGGAGTCTCTTCAATGTATTCGCCAAGTTTATAAAGCATAATCTTAACTTGGAAGTTGAAATGCTCAATGACAGGATCCATGCGGGTGCTTTTCAGAAAAAAATCAATGGCCAGGAAATGCTTATTCAAACAAGAGGGGTGCAGGAATTTTCTAACTCGAATGAAAAAAATAAAAATTATTATTTACTGGCTGGTCAACGCGAAACGATATCATTTATTTTGACACCCAATACTAAAATTCAAGATAGTATCGACATTGGGCATGGTACGAGTTATGCAATTGATAATAGTTACAATTATACTCAACTACTGGGTGAGGAAAATGCACAAGCATATGTTTCTATGTGTGATAAAATTTCATCAAATACAAATCTTCAAAAACAAACTTGCCTTGCTCATACATATAATATTATAAGTCAATTAAAATACCTTATCGATCAAAATTATTGCTCATCAGTGAGCTGCTTGATGCCACTTGCAAATTATATGGGAAAAAGTCTCCTTTCCAGGCTTGTGGAGAAACAATAATGTATAGATTTTTAAGAATTTTGTATGCGTAAATTAAAATGGGCAATGCTTGGTACAGGCTATGTTTCTAATAGAATGGCTCCTGCTATTCAGGAGTCACAGTTTGCTGAATTAACAGCTGTTGGCAGTATTACAAAAGCCATGGCAAAAGAGTTTGCTGATAAATATTCTATACCAAATTATTCTGATCGTTATGATGATTTTTTAAATGATCCATCAATAGACGTAATTTATATTGCGTTACCTAATTTTATGCATAAAGAATGGATTATACGTTCAGCAAATGCTCTGAAGCATATTCTTGTCGAAAAACCATTTACACTGAATCAACAAGAAGCGACTGATGCAATCAGAGCTGTGCGTCAGGCTAATATTTGTTGTATGGAAGGATTAATGTATCTCCATCATCCATTGATCAATGAAATTATACAAATAATTGATAATCAAACATTAGGTGATATTACATATTATCATGCAGTCTATTTTGGAAATATCATCAATGTCGCAAATCCTGTCGCGGGTGGAAGTATTCGTGAATTAGGTTGTTACCCTCTATCATTAATTCGTTTACTAGCAAAAGAAGAACCTATTGAGATAAAAGCGCTAGGTCATCAAAGTACAGAAACGATGAATGACATTCAATCGCATGCTTTATTTAAATTTAAAAATAATGCAACAGCAGCTATTTCAGTAGCAGATAATTTGCGATATTACTGGGAGTTTAGCATACATGGATCGCATGGGTTTATAAAAATGATTTCAAATCCATGGCTACCGACATTAACAAACAATATCATGTTACTGTATCTTAATAATGAACGTAATCCGATTGAATATAATATTTCGGCAACTAAATCACTTTATACGTATCAAGTCGATGCTTTATCGCAGCGAATTTTAAATGGTGATTTTACCAATTATGCGGTGCCTTCCTTACAAGATAGTTTTAATAATATTAAAACAATTGATCACTGGTTAGATCAAATAGCTAAAAACTGATGGAGTTATTATGGAAAAACGCATACTTGGAAAAACACAATTATCTGTCAGTGTGTTAGGTTTCGGCGCATCTGAAATTGGATCACACAAAACTCCAATAACGAAAGTCGAAAGATTGATTTTAACAGCCCAAGAAAATGGTTGTAATGTTATCGATACAGCGGAATGTTATCATCAAAGTGAAGAGTCAATTGGACATGCCCTTAAAAATTTTCGTAGTGAATTTTACCTATTCACAAAAGTTGGACATACCGGTTGGGGGTTTGATGATGTTACAAAATGCATTGAGAGAAGTTTATTTAGATTACAAACTGATTATTTGGATTTGGTCTTGCTACATGGTTGTAGTCACGCAATCCTAAATCAAGGTGATGCATTTGCGGCACTTGATCAAGCAAAAACAATGGGTAAAATTAGATTTATTGGATACAGTGGAGACGGTGATCGTGCAAGCAGAGTGGTGCAACAAAATATATTTGACGTGTTAGAAATATCAGCTAATATTTGTGATCAATTTTGTATTGAAAATACTATTCCTTTAGCTAGTGCCAAGGGAATAGGAATAATTGCTAAACGACCCATCGCCAATATAGCTTGGCGTTACAATACAACACCACAAAACCCTTACCTAATACCTTATTGGGAAAGATTACAAAAACTTAGTTTTGATTTTACTCAATACCCTAATAATGATATTGATACTGCTTTAAGATTTACATTATCTATTCCGGGAGTGAGTACAATAATTCTTGGCTCAACTAGCCCGGAGCACTTTAAGGATGACATTGATATTATAAATAAAGGCTCATTGGACAATGAATTATTTAATAGTATACGCAAGCGCTGGCAACAAATAGCGGATCCTAATTGGTATGGTTTAGATTAAACACGCTTTCATTCACTCACCACCATCAACGAATCCACCTTTTGCACCCCTCGCGGCAGCTTATGCCCACGACGACCACGTTCCCCTACATAATGTTTCCAATCGTTAGGTTTTAATTTCAATTGTTTGTTCCCTGCTTTCACCACCAACATTTGCTGCAGAGAAAGCACCGCCACATCCATGATAAATTCCTCACGCGATGCGACGCGATTACCCGGAATTCCCAACATTTTATTGCCTTTACCTTTGGAAAGTTCAGGCAATTCATTCAGAGGAAATACTAACAAATGACCGGTATTAGTAACGACAGCAATCAAATCCGTTTCTGGATTGTTAATTAAACGCGGAGACAATGGTTTTGAACCTTTCGGTAAATTTAATGTTGCTTTCCCCGCTTTATTTTTCGCATAAAGTTCCTCGAGTTTGACAATAAAACCATAACCCGCATCAGATGCTAATAAAAATTTCTGCTCGCTTTCGCCAAATAAAACAGCGATAAATTGCGCATTGTCTGGTGGGTTTAATCGACCCGTTAAAGGTTCACCCTGGCCGCGTGCCGAAGGCAGCGTATGCGCAGGAAGAGAATAAGTGCGGCCTGTTGAATCTAAAAATACCGCGGGTTGATTACTTCGACCCAATGCAACGGATTGAAATGCATCGCTGGCTTTATAACTCAAACTCTCGGGATCAATTTCATGACCTTTCGCAGCACGTACCCAACCCATGCTGGATAAAATAACCGTTAAAGGTTCAGTGGGCAAAATTTCTGTTTCGCTGATCGCTTGCGCTTCTTTACGTATGACAATGGGCGAGCGTCTGTCATCACCAAATTTTTCTGCATCAGCAAGTAATTCTTTACGTAGCAATTTTTTCAAACGAGCGTTGGAAGCGAGCGTTTGTTCGATATCGTCTTGCTCGGCTTTCAATTCTTTTTGTTCTTGCTTGATTTGCATTTCTTCCAAGCGCGCAAGATGACGTAATTTAATTTCTAAAATCGCTTCCGCTTGTTCATCTGAAAGTTTGAAACGTTTCATCAAAACAATTTTCGGTTCATCTTCTTTGCGAATAATTTCAATCACTTCATCTAAATTAAGATAAGCAATTAATAATCCCGCTAAAATATGCAAACGATGTTGCACGTTGTCTAAACGAAATTGTAAGCGGCGTTTGACTGTCGTGAGTCGATATTCAAGCCATTCTTTTAAAATCGTTAGCAAATTTTTAACTTGCGGACGGCCATTTAAACCAATCATATTTAAATTAACGCGGTAACTGCGTTCTAATTCGGTCGTCGCAAATAAATGCGCCATCAACATTTCCACATCGACACGATTGGAGCGTGGAATGATAACAAGACGCGTCGGATTTTCATGATCGGATTCATCACGCAAATCAGAAACCAACGGCAATTTTTTATTTTGCATTTGATCCGCAATTTGCTCGAGTACTTTGGCAGGCGAAACTTGATGCGGCAATGCGGTGATAATGATTTCATCTTCTTCCATCGTGTAAACAGCACGCATGCGTAACGAACCATTTCCCGATTTGTACAGAGCTAATAATTCATGACGCGGCGTAATGATTTCTGCGTCAGTTGGAAAATCGGGTGCGGGAACATGTTCACAAATTTCGTCAAGAGTCGCGCTGGGATGATCGAGCAAATGCAAGCAAGCATTAACGACTTCGCGTAAATTATGCGGCGGAATATCGGTCGCCATGCCAACGGCAATACCGGTTGTGCCATTGAGTAAAATATTCGGCAAACGCGCAGGCAAAAGACCGGGTTCTTCCAATGTGCCATCAAAGTTCGGCACCCATTCAACTGTGCCTTGACCTAATTCAGCAAGTAAAACTTCCGCATAAGGTGATAAACGTGATTCGGTATAACGCATGGCGGCGAATGATTTGGGATCGTCGGGCGAACCCCAGTTGCCTTGACCTTCAACCAATGGATAACGATAAGAAAAAGATTGCGCCATTAAAACCATGGCTTCATAGCATGCCATATCACCATGCGGATGAAATTTACCGAGTACGTCACCGACAGTGC
>CAYRUP010000051.1:0-13318 GCA_964427485.1 uncultured Coxiellaceae bacterium
ATTTTGATAAACTTTTCTTAATTTCTTCTTTATCATTTTTTTGGTCGTTGATTTGAATTTGCTTTATTACGCCAAAATTTATTGCTTCTAAAAAACTAAATGACAGCATTAATGAGTCTGGAAACTTAAACTCGGTTCCGTCTTGTAATTTGTACTTACAGATTCCTAGGCAAGAAAGAGATATTCGAAATTCTTTTTCTTCAGAATATTTGTTTGCATCTTTAAAATAGACATATTCAATATGGTTAAGCAGATATTTTTTTAGAAAAGCATCATCGAAATTACCGTAAGTTACCAAACCATGATTTATGAAGAAAAAATTTAATAACCTTCTATTACTATAAATTAATCTGGTTTCATCAAAATTGAAATTTAATAAAAATGAAGGGGTCAGACCCCGCACATTCCATCTGACCCCAATGGCTCTGACCCCAATGGCTCTCTAGGATAAGGTGAGTGGAAAAAGGAATTCAAGTTGACAATAGAAACAAATCAAATAAAATCAGCCCACTTAAAAATATAATCAAAAGGATTTTTCAATGAGCAACACCAGGCGGTCAAAATTTAACGAATCAGAGCCTTCAAAAGTCGAAGTAAAGCGACAAAAACAAAATTCTTCCTCATCATCTTCTGAAAGCAAAGACTGGAGACCCGATATTGGTGAAGTGATGCCGCTAGATATTTTTAAGGGTAATAAAGACTTAGAGAATATGGCTTGGCAATTTTTTGATGATGAGTGTGAATCTCTTAAAAAAAAATATACGTTTTTTGGTTTCCCTTCTTCAGAAAAAGAAATTTTTGATTTGGCTTTTAACGCAGCTCCACTTGAGGAAGTTAAAAGTAGCATCAAAAAAGCGTATGCCAGAGGAGAAAACCATTTACTAAATACACTTGTCGAAGCGAGAAATGCTGCAATCAAAGGTTTAGACGTTAATATTAACATAGCCCAGGGTTATGTATTACCTGGGATGGCAGAAACCATAACAAACTTAGGCAACAAATTATATGGAGTTAAATTTCAGGAAAGATTAGAGCAGACAACACCTGCGCTGACAATAGAAAGTGAAAAACAAAAACAGGAAAGGGAAGACACAAATGTCGCCGCTATTCATCAAGTGTTTGATGCCATCAAACAAAATAATGAAAATACTTCTAAGGCAATAGAAGAGTTTAAAGAATTTGTTAAAGGCAGAGACATCAATCCTCTCAATCGGCTTCACTTGCTTTATGTAGCATTTGATATCTTAAGAAAAAGAGGTGGGGAATTGCCTGTAGTCGAAGATTGTGATTCCGGTCAATGGCGTGGAACGCTCGCTGAAAAATTTGGTAATATGGTCGTCGGAGATGCCATTGAGAAAGGTGTTACGCCTCGAATCCGTCAACTATTAATGGGCCATATAGATGTATATTCACTATGTCATTCTAATCGTTTCAATTATTGTAATGACTTTGCTTTTTTTCATGCTGGAGATCCAACTCGCAAATTGGGTAAAAATTTTTATTATTCTGACAAAGGCTCTTATGGATGGCTGCACGCTTCCCACATGCCTACTACGGTGAATAATTTTTTAAATTTATTACAAGAAATTACGTCATCCATTTCCATGCTTTGCGAGACAGTTAAGCCCTCACCTGATGTACCAAGACGCTAGAAATGAAGGGGTCAGACCCCAAGAAATGAAGGGGTCAGACCCCAAGAAATGAAGGGGTCAGACCCCACGCATTTCATTTTAGTGTAATAGTGCTATAAGAAGTCGTTCCGATTCCAAAGTCAATTAACCATGCCTGACCCCAAAAAATAACTTGGTCTATCTTGAAAATCCGGCTCCCATATCCGAATTTTCAAGGTAAAACCGTTAAGAGATTAGATATAAATTTTTTTGCGGATACCGCGCATAAAGCGCGGTACGTTGGGAGCAGGGAAATCTGCAATAAGTCGATAACACGAGAAGAGAAAGCGGTACTTCGTGCTTGCAAGGAATATCCTAAGGCCTACGTCTAGGACTTTCATGAACCTTGTCTGTTTCGAGTTTTTGACGGGACCAGGAGGCAGTTAATTGATGGAGCACTTGGCTAATTACATGGGCAGCCACAAAAAATAAAGCTAAATTGGAAATTTGGGTTGAAGCATTGCTGCTCGAGTTTGCAAATTCATTTGCATTAAAGCTAACATAACCACTGCATAATTCTTTAAGCGATTGATCATAAGAATACATATCTCTTACACATTCTTGAACAGCGCTACTATTTGATATTGTTGGACAGAATCCATTAGCCAACACAGGAAAAGGTGAGACATCATTAGAACAATGAAACGCGTCGGTCACTGCAGTGTTAGCAAAAAGATTTCCTAGCATTCTTGAAGCAGGCATCTCGTCTACGCGCTTACCATTCAAGTATTTCTGAGCATTAGCAACTCCTTCACGGATTTCGCTATTCAATGAACTAGTTTTAGTATTAAACATATTAATTGAAGCGTCACAAATCCTATTTTCTTCTGTTTTTGTGGTTGAAAAAGACCATCGACTCGTTCTGTTAAAAAAAGAGTGGCAGGTTTGGGATACTTTTTCATAAGCATTTCGTCCAAAATCAATAAATTCATTTGATGATTTAAATACTGGCATAATTTACTCCTTCAAAATTTACTAGGGATGCTATTTATAACATCGTTTTTCTTCGAACGCGATTTGTTTCCTATTTACATGATATTTTTTATGCTGACTAAATAACCCATATTCGTTTGTTAGCATTTTCATTAAACGCGGTTGAGGTTGTGAATGATAACGAATTTGTTTTTCTTTTTGAGACAACAATATGCCGTCAACAGTCACCGTATTAATACGTTTGTTTTGATTTTCTTCTGTCGTTAACAAGATGCTATTATGATGCGTGATTTGATCCAATCCGCGGTCTTTCCAATGCTGAATTAAATAGGGATTAAAATTAAAATCCGCACATAAAATAAAATCTTTATTCGCATATTGTTTCAATAAATCATTTATAAAATGACAATAGCTATTTCCAAAATAAGAAAGCTTATTTTTTTCTGTGACATGTTCATCTCCTCCAAATGGAAAATGTCCCAATGCAAAATATTTTTCTTGTTGATTAAGTGTCAATTTCCATAATTGAAATCGATTGGCTAGCTTAGCAAAAATATCCCGCGGCAAAATAACATCAAATTTTATTTCAGTGAGTTTATATTTTTTATCTGCCAACATGAAAAGCCCCCAATTTGGAAACGATTCCATACCGGGCTGATGTTGGATAAAAAATCGTTCCATCCATTTAAATTTTTTGAGTTGGTGAATAAAATCGTTAACCTGTTTTGATTGAATGGGTCCCTCACAAAGTCCAATCATTTCAATATGAGGATGATGATATACTATTTCAGCAATGACCTTTGCCACTTTGGCAATACGATTTTCATATTGTCTATCCGTTTCAATCACACCAAATCCATTGTTATAGCTAATACCCTCTTTTCCCGTTCGCATTTTCCCTTGCATCATCACATTCCAAAAAATCGTATCCCTATGAATAATAGGGTGATGATCAGATATATTTGCCGTAATTACATCATTTCCATTTAAACATTTAAAAACACTCGGATTCATTGGCATAATTTCACCTTTATTTAGTTGATAGTTATGAACCAGATCAGAATGCAGGGAATGTATTTATAAATAAAATCGATTGATTTTATTGATTCGATAAGTTTTTTTTATGATAATAAGCACTCTTTTATTTTTGGGATGTGTTATATGAATTTACGAGATTTAAAATATTTGGTGGCAGTGGCGGAGCATTGCCACTTCGGTAATGCGGCGGAAGCATGTTTTATTAGTCAACCTGCATTAAGTATGCAAATAAAAAAATTAGAACAAACACTAGGCGTACAGCTTATTGAACGCACCAACAAACGTTTTTTATTAACAGACATTGGCAAGCAAATTACTGAGCATGCTAAAGATATTCTTTATCGCGTGGATACCATGCGCACTATCGCAAAACTCGCCAAAGATCCTTACAGTGGAGAATTACATTTAGGTGTTATTCCGACTCTTTCGCCTTATTTGTTGCCACACATTATTCCAGGTTTAACTCGCTTATTCCCTCAATTAAAAATGTATTTACATGAGGATCAAACCGAAAATTTAATTCGAAAATTAAAGCACGGCCAATTAGATGCCGCTGTATTTGGACTTCCATTGCTGGAGGAAGATTTCATAGCGTCACCTTTATTTGAAGAAGAACTTTTGTTGGCTATTTCTTTTCAACATCCTTTTTCGAAACGTAAATCCATTAAACAGACCCATTTATCAAATAAAATTTTACTTTTGCTTGAAGATGGACATTGTTTACGAGACCAAGTGTTATCTTTATGTCATGTTGCAAATGCGTCTGCGGATAAAAGTTTTCAAGCAACGAGTCTTGAAACATTACGTCATATGATTGCATCGAATGCGGGCATTACATTAATCCCTAAATTAGCCTGCAGAAAAAATGACGGCGTATGTTATCTTCCCTTTAACTCTTCAAAACCAACCCGATTACTGGGCATGATTTGGAGACGCTCTACAGCAAAAAAGATTTTGCTAGAACAAATGGTGATTCAAATTAGAAAATTAATGGCACCACTCAAAATGGTAAAAATTATTAATACGCCTTTATTTTGTACGCCATAAAAATGCTGCTGTTCTTAAGATTTTTTTAAAATTATAATGCTCACAATAACAAGCGAGAGTAATTAATATGGAAAGTGATTATGAAAATATTTGCGGTGATCCAAACGATCCAACAAAAGTGACACTTACAGTTAAAAGAACCGTATTCTTTGAAGGAAAAACATGCACTCTTGAAGGCATAGGTACTTATAATAACGTTTATACCTATTTTGATGATGTTCTTCAAAAAACGATGGTACTCAAGATACCACGAAATTGTGATGCAAAAGGTGAAATACATGGTGCAGAGCAATTAAAACTTGATAATCCAGAACGTGCGGTAAGATTATGGAATGCTATTAATCCAGAGTTTTTTCCTCCCGCTAAAGTGGTTGAGGTGGAGGGTAAAAAAGCATGGATATGTCCTTACATCGAGGGTACTAATGAACTTTCTGCCGAAGACAGATGTCAAGCAGTTATTAAAATTTTTAATCAAACCGGTAGAATCATAATTGATGCGCCTTGTGATAATTTTATAAAAACCGCAGATGGCAAAATAGTCTGTATCGATGTGGGATTTTTGCTTCAATTAGAAAAAAGAGATATTCGTTTCCTAGGGTTGACTCGTGAGAAAAGCGAAACGAGTCTTAGTCAGGAAAATTTATTGGCTGATTACATAAAATATTTTGAAAATACAAAGGAAAAAGTAGATATAAAATTACTAAATCTTTTAAAAGCATTAATCATTATTAAGCTGAATAGACCTGATACATACGATGTTAGTTTTTTAGAAAATAATTTTACGTTGGTAGAGCAAATAGCAAAAGCCTATAGCGCCCCTACAAATTTGCCTAGCGCTTTGAAAGCATTAGACGAAATAACGGCTATGAAAGAAAGCAAACAAGAAGAATCAAAACGAGATCCAAGCCCAACATCAGAACTAGAATTAATTCCAACACTAATACTACCAAAAGCAAAAACAAAATTGCGGATAAAGCAAAATGCCTGTCATTATCTCCATCGGTTTTTTAATTCTTCATTTTTAATAAGGAATAGTCAAACAGTTGACAAAGGCGTGGGGTATAACAAGAGAAGGAAGATATAATATACGGTCCGTGGATAAGCCGGCGTGTTGCAGAATTTCTCACCCTCATTCCCAGAGCCCCACTACCATTAAGTAAAGCATTGTCATGTAAGTAAACCCCGCGAAGGCGGGGATCCATCATGATAGATTCCCGCCTTCGCGGGAATGACATGTTTTTTTATACGATAGGAGTAGAGCCTGACGGTGGCTTATTGATGCGTGGCTCTTTAGTTTTAACAAACTCTTTAGTTTTATCATCTACAAAGAGCGCATTCACTCCTTCCGTTAACTGCTGTGTTGATATCTTATTTGCAGATATCTTACTTGCTATTATCGCTTGATAGGGTATAAGAACTTCATTTATTCTGCGGTAACAATCAGCAACATAATCTGGATAGGATAGATACTTGTCGCTATATGCATCTCTCAAAACTCTATCTACTTTTTTCTCATAATAATGCGGATCGGTTGCTGCTTCCCAAGTGTTTACGTGGACAAGCCAACCCATGTTAATTAATAAAGTTTGTAACTCTTTCTGCATTTTTGCTTCTTCTACAGGACCAAGAGTTTCTACATCAAGACCTCGGATAACAACACGTATGATACCTTTATCAGACACATTATCATCAAAGAACATGAAAATGGTGTCGCTTTCTGGATCCATATAATAGGGTTTGCCGCCGATATGCTTCTGACCTCTGTCGTTCCAATAATGATAATCATCCGTCCATACTTGTATTGATCCTGGCGTAATCTCTTCCATTATTCGATCGACATTTCTTTGATTATGCGGAGGTAATTCTCTGTCTAATTTTATGTGCTTTTCAATTTGCGGATGACCTACTTTTAAGGTCTCTATTAAAGATGGAGTGAATTCTTTTCTTTTAATTATCCCGGAAGGAGGTAATTGATTTAACTCATCGAGGCCTTTGGTAATGGGAGTATATTGCCAATCTCCTTTCCCTTTAGGGTCGCCATAAAGGAAAAACTTATCTTTTTCCCGGACTAAAATAGGAATTTTTTTCTTCTTCGCTTCTGTAAAAGTCTTTGCTTCTAGTTCTTCTAGTTTTTCGAAGTCTTCTTTTTTCTCGAGGCCTTCTTTAGCAGACAATAAAAAGAGACTACACCCCATTTGCTCGTTATCTGGAAATCCGATAAACGGAATGATCTCCTCTATTTTTCTTTCAGTATTATTATCTTTATCTTCTTTCGCAATATTGCTTGCTAATTTGCTTCTAAGATCTTTTCCATCTGTGCCAAATGTTCTATAAATGAAGGCGAAATCAGAACCATGCTTGCGAAATTTTGAGATAAGATTTCGAGCTGAACGAAAGAATTTGTTTAAGGGTTTTTGTAACGCTGTATGAGCTGGGTTTGCTTTATCGAATTCCGTAAAAGGAGTCAAATCCATTCGTCCAGAAGCTGGGTCTATCAAGTTTATTCCAGGCGAGTCTTTTTTAGTAGTGAGTTGTTTTATTTTTTTAGGCGATTCTTTTTCATCTTTTTCATCTCTTTCATCCGAGTCTTTTTCTTCTTTAGTCGTGAGTTCTTTTATTTTGTTGTTAAATTCTTGAAGGTACCCCTTATACTGTCCTAAACGCTTCTCTTCATCATTTGTTCGCTTTGCATTTCTTTCAAGTTTATGTACTTCATTTTGCAAATAAGGCAGAAACACTAAAAAACCTGTGTTATCTTTTTTTATTGCATCTGCAAATTCCTTTTTGATAAAACCGTTTTCGCACAATTCATCTAAAATACGGTCATCCTTTTGTTCTTTCATAAAATTTCGAAAGTTGGATTTCGTACCTATTTTCCATTCACATTCACACTTCTCGGCAAATGCTTGATGAATCGCATTGATAGAGCCTTTTTCCTTGGTCGAATCTCCAAATATACTCGCTCCATTAAGATCTAGATAAAGGACTATTTTAGGCAGGTTTAATTTTGGTAGTGGCATAGTCTGTGTTCCCTTTTCAAGGTATCGTATTTAAGTTATACACTCTGGGCCATTGAAGTCAAGCTGAATACATGTAAGTGCTTATTTATTAAGAATTAAAAAATGGTTACAAAAGTCTTTGCAGAATAGGTATTCTCAATTCTTAACAAATAATTATTGAATATCGATAATTAATCATATATATTCTCCACTCAGCATTTATTATTGGAGAAACCTATGAATAGAATTAAAAATATCAGTCACTATAGGTAATGCCATGAGTATCATTGTGAATTTAGACGTCATGTTAGCAAAAAGAAAAATTCGTTCGAAAGAATTAGCAGAAGCGATTGGTATCACAGAACAAAATCTATCGATTTTAAAAACCGGTAAAGCGAAAGCAATTCGGTTAGCGACGCTGGATGCTATTTGTAATTATTTAGCGTGTCAGCCTGGGGATATTTTGGAATATAATAATGAAGTTTCAGGTTGAGTGTCTGGCGCGCCATGCTGAAAAATGCTGCTTAGAAACCCTTCCCAGCAGGGGAAGGTAGCCAACGGGCTAGGCATCAAGCTAAGGAATAAATGTCATCCTGAGCGCAGCGAAGGATCACTAAATTATAATAAGGCGATCCTTCGCTGCGCTCAGGATGACATCAAAGTTCTTAAAATGCAGCCGCATTTTGGTTGCCTCTGGGTTACTCTTTCCTCACCTCAAGCAAATGAATCCGCCGATTATCACTATGCAATATTTTAAAACGAAAATTTTCAATCTTGATCGTTTCACCCCGTTTAGGTAAATGACCAAACGCTTTCGCGATCAAGCCGCCTATCGTATCAAATTCTTCATCATTAAATTCTGTATCAAAATATTCATTAAAATCATCAATCGCAGTCGATGCTTTAATGGTGTAAATCCCATCTTCGTGTTTTTTAATGTAATCATCTTCATCGATATCATATTCGTCTTCAATATCACCTACGATTTGTTCCAGCACATCTTCAATCGTAATGAGTCCCGCGACATGACCATACTCATCAATGACAATTGCCATGTGATTGCGATTGGCACGAAACTCACGCAGCAAAATATCTAAACGTTTGCTTTGGGGAACAAATACAGCGGAGCGTACAAAACTTTGCATCACAAATGGCCCCGTTTCGTTTTGAAAACCATACGGCAATAAATCTTTCGCCAATAAAATACCGATTACATCATCATCTTCCACAACCGGATAACGTGAATGACCTGATTCAATTACGATGGGTAATATAGTCTCAAGCGGACTGTCTTTCTCGATGACGACCATTTGAGATTTCGGAATCATCACTTCGCGCACTTGCATTTCAGAAACTTGCAAAACACTTTCAATCATGCTGAGCATTTCTGCGCTTAAGATATCACGCTCTTCCGCATCGCGTAGCACGTCCATTAATTGTTCGCGATCTTTAGGTTCACGAATTAATAAATCACTTAAACGTTCAAACCACGAGCGTTGTTTGTTGGGTTCTGTTCCAGTCTCGCTCATTGTTTTTCACCTTGTTGACTTACTTCATAGGGATTGCTAAACCCGAGAATTTGCAAAATTTTTATTTCTTCTGCTTCCATTATCAGAGCATCCTGATCTTTTTCATGATCAAACCCAAGTAAATGCAAAATGCCATGGACCACCATATGCGCCCAATGTGCT
Source organism: uncultured Coxiellaceae bacterium (assembly GCA_964427485.1). Classification (GTDB taxonomy): domain Bacteria; phylum Pseudomonadota; class Gammaproteobacteria; order DSM-16500; family DSM-16500; genus CAYRUP01. The sequence continues at coordinate 9,379 of CAYRUP010000051.1, forward strand.
TCAGCCGTTTTTTCTTGCGCGATCGCTTCTTCTGCAATGACTTCAGCGCAAATAATAATATCACCCAATATCGGCGTTTCTTCATTTAATTCTTCAGGCATGTCGAACGGAAATGACAACACATTCGTGGGCTTATTTTTATGCCGATAGGTGGAATTTAATTCGGTGATTTCATTTTTATCCACGATACGAATCGTTAATTCAGCCGCAGGCAATTTATTTTTGAGTGCAGTGGTTGCCCAACGTTTCAATTTTGCAGTTGTGGGTAATGATTTAGCTTGTACAACACGTTGCACGATAATTTCATACATATAAATTACTTACCTTTCTTATTGTGACGCTCATAAGCTTCCACAATGCTTTGCACAAGTGGATGGCGAACCACGTCTGAAGGTTCAAATTGCGTAAAACTAATTCCTTTCACATCTTTCAATACTTCTGTCGCATGGACTAAACCCGAATCGCGTCGATTGCTGAGATCGATTTGCGTAATATCGCCGGTGATAACCGCTTTTGAGTTGAAGCCAATTCGCGTCAAAAACATTTTCATTTGTTCCGTCGTAGTGTTTTGACCTTCATCTAAAATAATAAATGAATCATTCAACGAACGTCCGCGCATATAAGCGAGCGGTACTAATTCAATGACGTCGCGTTCGATCAAATGTCCGACTGCATCCAGACCTAGCATTTCATAGAGTGCATCATAAAGTGGCCGCAAATAAGGATGGACTTTTTGCGCGAGATCGCCGGGTAAAAATCCGAGTTTTTCACCGGCTTCAACAATGGGACGCACCAAAATGATGCGGCTCACGCGCTCTGTTTCGAGTGCATTCACCGCGCAGGCGACAGCAAGATAGGTTTTGCCAGTGCCAGCGGGACCCACTCCAAAATTAATATCATGTTTCAGCATATTTTGAATATAACGAACTTGATTTTCACCGCGCGCGGCAATCATGCCGCGTTTTATTCGAATTTCCATACGCATATCCTGGGTTGCGTCATTGCCATCCCACCTGGGCGAGGTTTGTAAATACAAGTGCACCTGATGAGAGGCTAAATTAGGGTGATTGAGAGCTTCGTGATAAAGATCGGTTAATGCTTTAGAGGCTTGATGGACGGCATCGGGTTTTCCACTGATGGAAAACGTGTAACCTCTTTGTTTTATTTCAACTTCTAAACGCTTTTCAATCAAATGGATATGTTCATCACATTTGCCACAAAGGTTTAATAAGCGCCGATTATCTTCAGGATGTAAAACAACAACTTTTGAATAGTGAGTAGTTTCCAAGGGTGCGTGAATCCTCATGCAGGGTTATATATTTAAGTATAGCTGAATTAGGTGAATTAGGTCACCTCCCCTCGGAGTGAATTAGGCCGACTTTCAGTGATTTTAACTTTCACTAATTGGCCTACATTGTTCGGATCGCCTTTAAAATTAACGACGCGATTATTTTCCGTACGTCCGGCCAATTCCTGAGGATTTTTTTTCGAGGGGCCGGTGACCAAAATCATTTGTTCGCTGCCGACCATTTTTTCACTGATTTCTTTGGTATTTAATAGAATACGATTTTGCAGAATGCTTAAACGCTGTTTTTTGGTATCCATTGCGACATCATCCGGCAATTGCGCCGCAGTCGTACCTGGACGCGGGCTGTAAATAAAGCTGAAAGAATTATCGAACCCAACATCGTGAATGAGATTCATAGTGTCCTCAAAATCCGCATTGGTTTCACCCGGAAAGCCAATGATAAAATCCGAAGAAACACTAATGTCCTCTCGCACTTTACGTAAGCGGCGAATTTTTGATTTATACTCGAGTGCGGTATAACCGCGTTTCATTGCAGCTAAAATACGGTCTGAGCCGCTTTGCACGGGCAAATGAAGATGGTTGGCAAGCTTAGGTACTTCTGCATAAGCTTGAATTAAACTCTGGGAAAATGCGATGGGATGTGACGTGGTAAAGCGAATACGCAAAATGTTTTCGATGGCTGCAGTGTATTGAATTAATAAGGCTAAATCAGCAATCCCACCTTCATGCATGGGACCCCGGTAATCATTTACGTTTTGGCCTAAGAGATTCACTTCACGCACGCCTTGTTCTGCGAGAATGGCAATTTCCGCTAAAACATCATCGAGTGGACGACTGATTTCTTCGCCGCGTGTATAAGGAACAACGCAGAAACTGCAATATTTGCTGCAACCTTCCATAATGGAAACGAATGCCGAAGGTCCTTCAGCGCGTGGTTCAGGCATTTTGTCGAATTTTTCAATTTCAGGAAAGCTGATGTCGACGACAGGTTTATGCTTCATTTTTACTTCATTTAACATATCACCGAGACGATGCAGCGTTTGTGGACCAAAAACCATATCGACATAGGGAGCGCGAGCGAGAATTGCAGCCCCTTCTTGACTCGCCACACAGCCACCTACACCGATGACGAGTTTAGGATTTTTTTCTTTGAGTTCGCGGAAGCGTCCGAGTTCAGAAAAGACTTTTTCCTGGGCTTTTTCACGGATAGAACAGGTATTTAATAAGATGACATCGGCTTCTTCTGGATGGGCAGTTTTTTCCAGGTGGTGGGAACTCTTCAATACATCAGCCATTTTTGATGAATCATATTCATTCATCTGACAGCCATGGGTTTGAATGTAAAGCTTGCTCATCTTATTTACCTCTTAAAATCAAGCCGGATATGATATTCGATTGCAAAGTTATTTGCCAGTCCATAGAATTATGGCTATGGATAATGAAGAATTAAAGCAGCGTGCAGAAAAACTGGGGCTTTCGCATATCAGGCGGCATATTTTTTTATGCTGTGATCAAACGAAACCAAAATGTTGCGATCGCGCGCAAGGGTTAATTTCCTGGGATTACTTAAAAACGCGGTTGGCAGAATTGAATTTGACGGAACAAAGCGGTATTTACCGTAGCAAAGCCAATTGCCTGCGTGTCTGCCAGCGTGGTCCGATCGCAGTGGTTTACCCAGAAGGTGTTTGGTATCACTCTTGCACTCCCGAAGTTTTGGAGCGGATCATTCAAGAACATTTAATCGGCGGTAAGCCCGTAGAGGACTATATCATTCCCACATGACAACACGTATTTATCAGGCGATTCCTCTCCATCCCAATTCAATTGTGAAGCTCGATGAACAAGCGAGTCATCATTTGGCACGAGTTTTACGCGCGAGCGTAGAGACACCCGTGATTGTTTTCAATGGGCAGGGGGGTGAATATGCGGGGACGATTATTCAAATCGATAAAAAACATGTGACAGTCGAATTAAAGACTTTCACTGCAAAAGAAGTGGAAAGTGAGTTGGGTATTTGGCTGGCGCAAGGTATTTCTCGCGGGGAGAAAATGGATTACACCATTCAAAAAGCCGTTGAGCTGGGGGTTAATAAAATTGTGCCGTTATTTACGGAGCGTTGTAATGTCAAGTTGGACCATGAGCGCAGTGAAAAACGGGTCCAGCATTGGCAATCTGTTGTTATTAGTGCTTGTGAGCAATCAGGTAGAAATCGTATTCCCGAGGTGGTGGTTCCCGAAGCGCTGGATGCATGGCTTTCGCGTATTCAGGCGGATTTTTGTTTTGTGTTATCGCCTCATGCGGAATTTAAATTGAAAAAACAAACTATTTCGAATGGGGCGCGTGTGGTTTTGCTCATTGGTCCGGAAGGGGGATTAAGTGAGCGAGAGATTAAGGACGCTGTGCGACGGGGTTTTTTGCCGCTTAATTTAGGCCCGCGGGTGTTACGTACGGAGACGGCAGCGGTTGCTGCGATGACTGCTTTGCAGTGTTGTTTTGGGGATATGGGGTAAGGCGGGCACGACCTATAGGCATCAAGCTAAGAATTTTTTTGCTTTTTTCCTAAGCATTTCAAGAGCCTTGATGTCATCCTGAGCGCAGCGAAGGATCACTAAATTATAATAAGGCGATCCT
>CAYRUP010000052.1:0-12961 GCA_964427485.1 uncultured Coxiellaceae bacterium
GATGAGGGTATAGAGCTGGGGATGAGGGTATAGAGCTGGGGATGAGGGTATAGAGAGAGTCTTGCTCAACCCCTCAAATAAGTTTAATCTGTGAATACGAACTTACATGGAAGTTAAGTATGCAGTTTACACCCGCGGTTGTTCCCGAAACGATAGGACAGCAATTCATCCGCAGCTTGGTATTATATTTTAAAGCGCTTATCCATGTTTTTTTATTTGCGCTGGTTCTCTCCATCATTGCCTTCACCCCGCGTATCACAGCAACGCTCACGGGCTATGATGCTTTTTTTGATCCTTCTCCTTTTGAGCCTGAAAAACTAATATTTTTACTCATTGATATTGGCAGCTTAATCTTATTCACCGCCATGTTATGGCGAATTAAATGTTTAATTGTTAAAAGACATGAAACAGTCTTAGAAGATTTCAAAACCGCACTGAAGAAAACGCCATTTATTTTAGTCGCCGTGATTATCCAGGCTTTAGTGTTCGTATTAGTAAATAGTATGAGCTTAGGTTTATATTTACTCGCAGGAGAAAATACATCACTCCCAGCCTTGAGTTATTGGATTATCGGCAGTACGTTTATTCTGCAATTTGTTGCAATTACTTATATTTATTTTTTATTTTATTTTTATTTAGCGCTTATTTTAACAGAAGATAAAAATGCTTTCACTGCTCTGAAGAAAAGCGCTGTCCTTGTTTGGGGAAACTGGTGGCGAACCTGTATCGTACAAATTCTCCCCTGGATTTGTTATTTCATTGTGCTCGTTATTATTCGACAAACATTCAAAATTAATACCTATATTTATTTCTTTGAACCACCTCCCGCCAATCCTACTTTCTACAGTGTCCTGTTACAAATCTTATTATTTGCGTTCTTCCTGCCATGGCCTGCGGCGACGATGCTCGTACAATTACGCGATTTGGAATTGCGTAAAAACGTGTAAAATCGCTATAATCGCTTATGAATAAACTAACTCATACAGTGTTGCTGGGTTTTGATTTTGGCATGAAGCGTATTGGTGTTGCTGTGGGTCAGACTGTCACAGAAACAGCACGTGCATTGGCTACCTTAAAAGCAAACCAAGGCCAACCACAATGGGATGAGTTAAATAAATTAATTAAAGCATGGCAGCCTGATGCATTGGTTGTCGGTGTTCCACTCAATATGGATGGCACAGAACAACCTATTACCCAATCCGCGCGCCATTTTGTCAAACAATTGCATGAGAGATACAAAATCCCTGTTTATGAAATGGATGAGCGCTTAAGCAGCAAAGATGCGCGCGAGCGTTTATTTGCCGAAGGGGGTTTTAAAGCATTACAGAATGGACAAGTGGATCGTGTCGCTGCACAATTGATTCTACAAAATTGGATAACCCATAACAAAGAGTAAAAATTATGAAAATGCCCTCTCAGCGCAGCACTTATTTGCTTGGATTTCTCATCACTGCGGCATTACTTGCAGCCACGCTTTATATACAAAAATATGATGGCTTTGTTCCATGTCCATTATGTATTTTACAACGCATCACTTTCTTCGGTTTGGGAATATTTTTTCTTTTGGGCTGGTTTTTTGGCACACATAAAATAGCGTCTGTATTAATAAGCGTATTGGCTTGCCTATTTTCCATGCTCGGTGTTTTGCTTTCCGGACGCCAAGTTTGGCTACAGCATTTACCGCCTGATAAAAATGCAGATTGCAGCGTGAGTTTGCAGTATCTCATTCATGCGCTCCCATTCGATCAAGTCATCGCTAAAATCATGCAGGGAACAGCAGAATGTTCTCAGAAAGGTTGGGAATTACTGAATCTCAGTATGGCAGAATGGTCATTAGTTTGGTTTACTGCATTTTTAGTTTTGTCTTTAATACAAATCGTGCGCGCGTTACGTCGCTAATAAATACTTAACAAGTTTGATTATTAGAAAAAGCACAACTACGACAAAAATGGCTCGTAGCGTTTTTTTAAATGCGAGTAAAAATAGCCACGCTTTGCGGAGAAGGGAAATTTTTTTAACCGGCATATTTCGGGAGGAAAACCAATCTTCGCTATACAAAACAAAAATTTCTTCACCGCGAAGTATTTTTTGAGTCGATTTAAATGTAACAAGTTGATTCACGCGATCAAAAAAAAATTTCGCGTTGGGAGTATCGGAATGATTATAGAGTGTGCCAAAACCCGTCGCGATACCTCGAAATTTTCCGGCAACAAAATAATAATTTTTAAGCGATTTTTCATCGCCATTTACCGGAAGGGCATAACATTCTTCAATGATTTCACCCGGTTCTATATCGCAATCGGCAAATACACCATAACCTTGAATAGGTGATTTTTTTACTATAAGTGGTTTTTTGTTTAGTACTTGCTTCATTATTGTTTGTTGCGCCTATGCCGTTTCATGTTGAAGTACACGTCCCGCTGACGGTAAAATATACTTAATGACTAGGGGAATAGTTTACCATGACAATTAGGAAACTTTTTGCCTTATTTTGGTTGGTTATCGGTATGACTTCCGCCGCAGCGCAAAATCCTTTTGGGCAAGCACTCCAAATTAATACCCATTTTCGTTCGATTCTCGGCAGTCCAACCTGGCTTTTGATCGTACGCGATGTTGATACCGGTGTAGTCATACCGTATATGTTCGACATTAGAAACTACGATAATTTCTGGATCGCATTCACGTATGGACATTCCTACCGCGTCACCGTATCCACGCTTAAGTTTGGACCGTTTGCCGTTATTCACAATTTTTGTCGTTTAGAAGATGGCATACTTTCCAGACGCTCCATGATCATTTCTCTGACGGGAAATTTAACGCCAAATCGCTTTAGTTCGCGCTGCAATGTTATAAAATATAACAACATTGAATTTCCCGTTGTCACTCAATAAAAAACAGCTCTAAGGAAAAATATGAAATTGAATAATATACTCGAATACATCGGTAAAACTCCGCTTGTTCGCTTTAATCGAATTGGAAACGATTTACCTTGCGAGATTTATGGCAAATGTGAATTTTTAAATCCAGGCGGTTCCGTGAAAGACCGGATTGCATACAACATGGTTCTGGAAGCAGAAAAAGCCGGCCTCATTAAACCTGGCGACACACTCATTGAAGCTACTTCCGGCAATACCGGGATTGGATTTGCACTGGCTGGGGCGGTTAAAGGTTATACCATCATTATTACGATGCCAGAAAAAATGAGTCACGAGAAACAAGTTGTTTTAGAAGCTTTGGGCGCAAAAATATATCGCACGCCCACAAAAGCAGCTTGGAATGATCCTGACAGCCATATTTCACTCGCCAAAAAATTAAATAAAGAAATTCCCAATTCACATATCCTGGATCAATACACCAATCCCGGCAATCCAGAAATTCATTATCGTGCGACGGGACAAGAAATTCTCGATGATGCAGGTGATAATTTGAAAATGGTCGTCATGTCTGTCGGTACTGGCGGAACGATTTCTGGCGTCGCAAAAAAAATAAAAGAAGTGAATCCCGATATCCAAATTATTGGTGTCGATCCTTATGGTTCTATTTTAGGTGGTGGAACTGAAATTTGTCCTTAGTTGGTTGAAGGCATAGGTTATGATTTTATTCCTGATGTTTTAGATAATTCGTTGATTGACGAATATGTAAAAATAAATGATAAAGATTCTTTTCTCATGGCACGTCGTCTGATTCGAGAAGAGGGATTGCTCGTCGGTGGTTCAAGTGGTTCAACAGTTTGGGGTGCGCTACAAGTTGCAAAACGCCTGAAAAAAGGCGAAAAATGCGTTATTTTGTTAGCGGATGGCATTCGAAATTATCTCACAAAATTTGTCGATGATAAGTGGATGCAAGAGCACGGCTTTATGAATTAAGGAACTTTTTTACATGAAACAAAATCTTGATATTGAGACCCGTGTTATCCATGCGGGTCAATCACCTGATCCAACCACCGGTGCTGTCATGACGCCGATTTATGCCACGTCAACTTACGTCCAAGAAAGTCCGGGTAAACATAAAGGCTTTGAATATTCACGCACACGCAACCCAACTCGAGATGCTTATGAAAAATGTGTTGCTGATTTGGAATCCGGAACGCGTGGGTATGCTTTTGCTTCTGGCATGGCCGCGATCGCAACTGTTTTGGAATTATTGCAGCCGGGCGATCACATTATTGCAATGGATGATTTGTATGGCGGTACGTATCGATTACTTGAGCGTGTACGCAAACGTTCTGCGGGTTTAAAAATTTCGTTTGTTGATATGAGTGAACCGGATAAGATCCAGGCAGCAATTCGTCCCGAAACACGCATGATCTGGGTTGAAACACCGACCAACCCCATGCTTAAATTAGCCGATCTCAAAGCCATTGCAGCGCTCGCCAAAAAAAATTCGCTGCTTGCGGTTGTTGATAACACCTTCGCCACACCTATTTTACAACGTCCTCTGGAAATCGGTTTCGATCTTGTTTTGCATTCTGCGACGAAATATATCAATGGGCATTCTGATATGGTGGGTGGTATTGTCGTTGTCGGTGAAAATAAAGATCTTGCGGAGCAATTAGGTTTCCTACAAAACTCGATTGGTGCCATCGCCGGTCCATTCGATAGTTTTCTTGCTTTGCGTGGTGTAAAAACATTGGCGTTACGCATGGAACGTCATTGCAGCAATGCATTGGAATTAGCGGAATGGTTGGAAAAACATCCGAAAGTAGCGCGCGTGATTTATCCCGGATTAAAAAGTCATCCACAACATGCATTAGCAAAACAGCAAATGCGCTATTTTGGCGGTATGATTACTGCGGAACTGAAGGCGAATTTAGCGGACACAGTTAAAATGTTAGAACGTTGTAAATTATTCGCACTGGCAGAAAGTTTAGGCGGCGTTGAAAGTTTGATTGAACATCCCGCGATTATGACACACGCGAGTATTCCGAAAGAACAACGCGACATGTTAGGAATTAAAGATAGTTTGATTCGTATTTCAGTGGGTGTGGAAGCAATTCAGGATTTGAAGAAGGATTTGGACGAAGCGATGGGTTGAGCTTAAGGCCACACCCTCATCCCCTGCCCTTCTCCCGTAACGGGAGAAGGGAGCTTTTTTTCTTCTCCCTTCTCCCAGAATGGGAGAAGGGTTAGGGATGAGGGTTTTCACGGGATAACTTCAGCCTTTTTCCCAACTTAACTGAGAAAAAGACGTTCTAAACCCTGTCTGCAACAACACGATCGCCAATAAAATTCCGACAGGCGCAACCACCAAGGGCAACAAAGTATAAATACTCATTAACACACCGCCGATCAACGCTGTTAATGACCAGACTAAAGCTATCACAATAAAACAAATTCCCATGACTTTGCCTTGTTCCTGTTTTGAGACAACATCAGAATAAAGCGTGATGAGACAACTAAAAGCAACGACATCCCCAATCGCGGTTGGAATAGCTGCAAACCAAATCAACCATACCCATGCACCGGTAAGCTGTAATATAAAAAATAGCAATGTCATTACGGTACCAAGCAATAGCAAATACAAAGACAGCAATAAAATGGTATCCATGCTGAAGAATTTCATCAGCAAGCGAATGCCAAATGTCGTAGCCAATGCCAGCCAAAATGCAATTAAGCCGACAAAAATCCCTAATTCGTGAGGATTAACCTGTAACACAGTTTTTAAAATGGGCGGGATAAATTGATAATAGGTACTCCAGCTGATTTGGCTTAGCAATAAAATACTAGAAATACGCAATACATACGGATTAGCAAAAACGTTTTTTAAAGTATCCCAGTGAAATTCTTTCCAGGGTGACGAGAAACGTTTTTCCACCAACGTTTCTTTAAAAATACTGAGCGTTAAAATGCAACTCACCGCCGCAAAAACACCCGCAAGAAAAAACGGCAGAGAAAAATTTAATTTTGCAAAGAAAAATCGATTTGCAAAATAACCGCCGATAATAGGTCCTATAAATGCACCCAATGCAATCGCAGTTTGCAAATAGCCCATGTTCAACACTTTCTTGTTTTTCGGACTAATATCACCTATAACTGCTTGAGCAATCGGATTCGTTCGTGAAAACGCACCGCGCAGTAAGCAACTCAAAAATAATAGGCTAAATGAACCCCATAAAATTCCGCAAGCCGCCGTGACACCGAAGATTAAAGCACCGGCTGTGCCAATAAAGAGTATTTTTTTCCTGCCAAATGCATCCGATAGAGCACTTAAAATAGGTGTAAAAATAATATTGACTACACTCGGCATGGAAATACACAATCCATACCACATACTGCGCACCGCTTGCGATGTGTCCGCTGCAAACAAGCTGCTTTGAACATCAAAAAACAAAAGCGTCAAAATCGGGAAAGTCATGTTCAAACTGGTGTGATCAAACAACATGACCCAGAGCAAAGGAAAAATAGATTGTTTAGCATTGTTTTTCATAAGTGGGGGAGAATATTACTTATCATCGTGATCAAAAGTACGACCTGGTTTTTTAGAAAAATCGGTTTTGGTTAATTGCTTGGAAGGAAAAAATTTTTCTTTAATGCGCGCAACAATGTATAACACAAAACCCACTATAGCACCCAGAATTAAAACATAAGAAAGCAGAATAATACCAAGCGCCAGAATGACAAGCATGATGCCTAAAAAAATAAATGGAATAATTCGTTGCGCAATTGATTTCATAACTGTCCTCAAAACTCATCCCACAATTTGTTTGTCGGTTCAGACTGAGTTGCATCATCACGCAAGCGATAAATGCGTTGATGTTTTGCAATTTCTTTTTGCTGAGATTTTGATAATTCGGGGTGTTTTTTATCATAATCTTCTAGAAACAAGTCTATGCCGCTTACGTAATGCATTTGTTTTTCTTTGGCGTACATGCAAAGATTATCCTCTTAATCTAGTACGGAACTAGGCAAAATTATAGCATATTTGTGTTACGATAATAGTAAATATGGTTACGATATGGAGTACAAATGAATTTGTTTGGAAAAATTTCCGCTATTCTCATCGTCTTAATGTTGATTTGCGGTTTAAATACAACTGCTTATGCAAAAAAGCATTCGAGACACGCTCATTCCCATAAAAGTAAACCGACAGAATCCCATATAAATTCTACTTATGGCACAGAAAGCTTAATCGCTGAAATAAATCAAATTGTGAATAACGCCGGATCCAATACCACGATTGGTATTCAGATTAAGTCTATGAAACATGGCGATATGCTTTATACTCGCAATGAAGACCAATTATTCACACCCGCGAGCACACTCAAAATTTTCACCGCTGAAGCCGCGCTGATTTTTCTCGGTCCTGATTACAAATTTTTGACTCAACTTGTGACAAATGCCAAATCAATGACGAATGGCATAATTAATGGCGATGTTTATCTTGTCCATAGCGGCGATCCTTCGCTTACTTATTATGACCTCACTAATTTAATGATCGCTTTAAAATCGCAACAAATTCAAGGTATTAACGGTAATGTGTATGTGGATAATACGGCTTATGACCAGGATAACGTAGGGCCAGGCTGGGTGGAAAAGGATGAACAATACTGTTATGCGGCTCCGATTAATGCCAGCATTATTAATCATAACTGCATTTCGCTTGGAATTACGCCTGCAAAAAAAGAGGGGCAACAAGCCACTGTTATAGAAAATCCGCGTTTTTATTACTCGGGCGTTGCAAATGCTGTCGTTACTAAAGCTCGTGGACGTTCTTGTCGTATTTCTTTGAATACTCAGCCTGACAATACCATCACCTTAGCTGGTTGTCTGGCTAAAGGAAAAAGTTCGCAAGGTGGTAGTGTCGTGATTCCTAATATCGTGAAATACAATGAATCAATGCTCACGAGTTTGTTTAAACAGTTTGGTATACAAGTCACCGGACAGATCAGTGCAAAAACGGCGCCTCCCAATTTAGCGGTACTCGCTTCACATGAATCAAAGCCTTTGCATGTGTTGATTAATGAAATGCTAAAAAAATCCGACAATATTATCGCCGGCTCACTCTTTAAAAAAATGGGAGCCCTTTATACCAATCAGCCCGGGAGTTGGGTTAATGGTAGTAATGCGGTTAAACAAGTGTTAGGGCAAAAAGCATCAGTTAATACAGCAAATATGCATCTCATCGATGGCTCCGGTTTATCACGGGATAACCAAGTCACTCCAGCACAAATGATGCAGGTATTGGATTATGCCTTTCATAATTATGCGATTAATTATGAATTTATTTCTGCGCTACCGATTGCGGGCGTAGATGGCACACTGAAAGGACGCTTACAAAATGCCGCGTGGAAAATACGCGCTAAGACAGGAACCATCGCAGGTGTCGTGTCACTTGCAGGTTTTGCCATGAGCAAAGATCGGGAACCTATTGCATTCGTCATTATCGTCAATGGCCAGAATGGCAACATCTGGAAATATCGTGAAATTGAAGACAAGATTGTGACGGCATTGACGAATTATGCGCGGGGGAGGTAGGAGCTTTGATGTCATCCTGAGCGCAGCGAAGTATCACTAAATTATAATAAGGCGATCCTTCGCTGCGCTCAGGATGACACAACGCCTATGGGTATTAGCCCGGAAGTACCAACACTTTTTACATCGATAATCCGCCACCCTTTCTTTTTTTAGCTAAAATTTCGCCAGCTACTTTTCTTAATTCAGCGTTATCCTCAGTTGAATGAGTCGATTCATAGTCTTTAAGCGCTTCGGATCGCATAAAAAGTGTAAATTCTTTATATTTATCTTTACCAGGAATAGCGCCAAAATGTTTGTCAAACTCATTACGTAAAAGGGCTTTGGGATTTGCAATATAACACATACCTCCTTTAAATCTGGATTGCGCCACATTCGGGTTTTCTTTGTATTCTGCATGTATTAATTCAGGCAGTTCTTTATCTAATATATTAATTGCAACCTCTTGAGGCAACCGATCCGCTTCAAATAATTTACTTATCACAGTGGGTAGATACTGATCGTCAAAAACCATTGATTTTACGCAAGCATATTTGCCGCCTGCTTTTTTTGAAAAACCCAAAAAGCCCGCTCTATCTGCTATATGAAGCACAAATCTGTCACCTTTTTTTTCAATTAATGCACTAATTTCATGCCAGCAAAACCTGTTGGAATAATGTAAGAATCACCTTCCTTTGCGCTCATCAAAGACGTGATTAATTTATTAATGTGTTGCATGGCTGAATTTTTTTCTAAACGAAAAGCTTCTAAAAAAGTCATTTTTTTATTTTGGTTGGGCGCTTTTTCTTTAGGCAATGAATTAAAGGCCTTAATAATGATTTCTATTTTAGATTTGTCAGTCGGATCTAATTTCTCTTTATATTTATTTAGGTTTTCAACTAATATGTCATAACCTTCTTCTCGAAAATTTCCCTCTAAATAGGGCTTATCATTCTCATTCATAAATGCTTTCAGTTTTTCAATGCCAAAAATGACATATAACTTTTTTGTTGAAGTATCCATACTGCAGTATTCATTTTTTTCCTCAGGCTCTTTATTTTTGTTAGTTGTTAATTGCTCTAAGAATGCTGCCGTATCTGATTCTTCGGCTTTTTCTGCATACACTAATGGCGTATCACCATCAGCGTCTACTACGTCAGGTGAAAATCCTGATTGAGTTAATTTATCTACTTGCTCGGTCATGCCAGAAGCAGCGGCTATGTGTAGCAAGGTAGCACCCATTTCGACACAACACCCTTTAAAGATTTCAATATATTCCAACAGATCATCGATTTTAGTAAGAAGCGCATTAGCAAATGTTGTAGCGTCTTGGTTTGTATTGCTTAAATCAATTAAGTTTTGTTTTAAGAGTTCTAATTTTTTATGTTGAAGTTCCGAGGTAACTGTAGGGCTGCCTTCTAAAGATTTTTGTATGAAAACGTCAAAATCCATAACCTCATTTAACATTTTCTTAAAATTGCTTTCATTTGTAGGAACAATCAGTTCATTTTGAATAAGATAGCCAATGCCTTGAATGAGCAGTTTATTTCTTTCATTATAAAAAGAAACAAAATCTTTTGTAAGAAAATTGAATTGTAATTGTCTTAAATTAGAATTATTTTTTATCGCAGCAATTAAATTTTTTTGCAACCGTTTATCGCAATTTTCAGGGTCAAGATCACCAAGATAAAGCTCCGACAGCGTGACATTTTCTTTAAGCATTTTTATTAGAGCTATAATAGTTTCTTTTGTAACGGCATCGGTTACTTTTTCTATTTTTAATTTCGTGACGGTTGAATCAGTCGCTAGGTTTTCAAATACTTCGCGCAATTCCTTATCCGTCACTGAATCCACTATTTGAGTATCTGCAACTCTTTTATCGCTCTGCATAGCATTGCCTCATTATGGATGTGAGCACAACCATAATTATAGCTCATCCTGCAGCAGCTGCAGGACCAAGCCCGTTGCAACCCTGTGAAAATATGAATAAATTTTTTTACATACTCCCTGCCACCAAAGACACGATCCCTATCACGACCAACACAGAAACAATTTGTTGCGCCCAGCCCAACTGGATTCCCAAAATTAAACTACTTGTCATAAACGCACTACCTAAACCCAGCATGAAATAGCGCCATTTTGATCGTCTTTTTATGGGGATAAGTTGTTGCTGTTTGAAACGCAGAAATTCATTATGCTCACGCGTCTGACTCAACACATCATAGATCAATCCCGGAATTTCAGGCAGTTTCTCTGACCAGTAAGGAATATTTTCACGAATACGATGCAAAAAAGCTTTGGGTCCAACTTGTTTTTTCAGCCAGCGTTCCAGAAAAGGCGCGGCTGTGGTCCAAAGATCTAACTCTGGATAAATTTGACGACCCACACCTTCAATGTTGAGCAAGGTTTTTTGCAACAATATTAATTGAGGTTGGATATTGATATTGAAGCGGCGCGCGGCTTGAAATAATCGCAATAACAATTGGCCAAAAGAAATATCGCGTAGCGGCCGTTCGAAAATGGGTTCGCAGACGGCACGAATCGCACCTTCAAATTGATCGATGCGCGTATCCGGCGGCAACCAGCCGGAGGCAACATGTAATTCTGCAACGCGCTGATAATCACGTTTGAAAAACGCCAGCATATTTTCGGCTAAATAACGCTGATCTTTCGTATTCAGTGAACCCACTATACCAAAATCGACAGCAATATATTGCGGATTTTCCACATTTTTTGCGCTTACAAAAATATTACCCGGATGCATATCCGCATGAAAAAAACTGTCGCGGAAAACTTGTGTGAAAAAAATTTCAATTCCGCGCTCCGCCAATTTTTTCATATTCATACCCGTGGCTTTTAGCGCATCTGTATTGTAAATGGAAATACCTTCAATGCGTTCCATCACCAACACATCCGAACGTGAATAAGTCCAAAAAATTTCTGGGATGTAAAGTAAATCAGAATGTTGAAAATTACGGCGTAATTGTGACGCATTAGCGCCTTCACGTTGTAAATCCAATTCATCATTTAACGTATGCGAAACTTCTTCCACCATCTCTTTCGGTTTAAAACGACGGGATTCCGCCCAATAGCGATCCGCCAACACCGCCAGCGTCATCAAGAGATCTAGATCACGTTCAATTATTTTTCGTATATGAGGACGCAGAACTTTGACTACAACCGATTGACCATTCAATAAAATAGCAGCGTGAACTTGCGCAACAGAAGCAGATGCCAACGCCATTTTATGAAACTCTTGAAAAACATCCGTGAGAGGCAAGCCTAGCGATTTCTCAATCATTTTTTTTGCGATTTTTCCAGGGAAAGGCGGGACTTTATCCTGGAGCTTTGCCAATTCTATCGCAATATCGTCAGGCAAAAGATCGCGACGTGTTGAAAGTACCTGCCCCGCTTTAATAAATATAGGACCCAGTTTTTCTAATGCGAGACGTAAACGTTCGCCTCGAGTTAATTTATTTTTTAATACCCAATACCATGGATTAAAAAAACGTAAAAAACGCAGTGGATAAAACCACGGTGTTGTTAAAATAAATTCATCCAAGTTATAGCGCAGTAAAATAAAATTAATGCGTAACAAACGAAAAAATCGTGAGATGGATTTCATTCTGAATTCCTTGTATCGGACAGGCCATTTTCCTTTAATTTTAGAAGACGCGCTTCCAGCCTGTCTACGTCCATTCGCAATTCATCTACTTCATTGAAAAAATGTTGTAGCGCTTCAACGGGAGGAAATAAATTTATTTCTTCATGCAAATATTCATTCAAATTACGCATAAACGTGCGCTCTACGCGTTGCTTAAATGCGCGCATGCCTCGCATAACACGTCCCGTTTGATAGGCTGGAACATCACCTACCCACTGCGATAATTTTTCTTCCCAATCAATTTCTAATTCATCGAAAATCGCTAACACGTGTTGCGCTAACTCCATATTCCCTTCGACTAATACATCTTCTGCAAAAAAACGCTGATGATTTTCCCGTGCAACACTCATATGCAGTAAATTAAGAGGTGTACCTTTTATCGTGATATCTGCTTCGGAAAAATGATCCCAGTGCATTTCTATTTTTTCAGTACGGAAAACCAGTTGCACAATGAGCGGTGTTCCTGATAACACCAGTGTGACGCGTTTATCTTGCAATAATGCGATGCGGCGTTTGGATTCTCTATCTAAAGCAAGATAATGATTTAATGCTTTTTCCAACACCTGTTTCATTAGTATTTAAATCCTTTATGTAAAGCAACTACACCACCGGTCAAGTTGTGGAAATTCACATCTTCGAATTCACATTCTTCTAACATCGTTTTTAAAGTATGTTGGTCTGGGTGCATGCGAATCGATTCGACAAGATATTGATAACTTGCCGCATCATTGCAAATCCATTCGCCTAATTTAGGTATAACATTAAAAGAATACGCATCATAAAGAGAATTTAATAATGGCAAAACGGGTTTTGAAAATTCCAAAATTAATAATTTTCCGCCCGGTTA
>CAYRUP010000053.1:0-12572 GCA_964427485.1 uncultured Coxiellaceae bacterium
CCCTCATCCCCAACCCTTCTCCCGTAAACGGGAGAAGGGAGCTAAATCTTAAATCTCCCTTCTCCCAGCTTGCTGGGAGAAGGGTTGGGGATGAGGGTGTCGACCATGACGAAATAAAGGATCTGCCTATGTCGCTCCCGAAATTTGTGAGGCTTGTCGAAGTCGGACCGCGTGATGGTTTACAAAATGAAACAAAAATCATTCCAACACCTATCAAAATTGAATTTATCAATCGACTCTCTGAAACGGGTCTCACCGTGATAGAAGCAACAAGTTTTGTTTCACCCAAATGGATTCCGCAGTTGGCTGATCACAGTGAAGTATTTCAGGGAATAATTAAAAAGAAAAATATTGCTTATCCCGTTTTAGTGCCAAATAAAAAAGGCTTTGAAAATGCATTAGCAGTCGGGGTGAAAGAAATTGCTGTATTTACGACGTCATCGGAAACATTTTGTCAACGTAATACCAATTGTACAGTCGCTGAAAGTTTGCAGCGAATAGCAGAAATTACCGCTGCGGCCCATGCAAATAATATTCGTGTGCGAGGTTATTTATCCTGTGTACTAGGTTGTCCCTATGAAGGGGAAATTTCACCGGAATCCGTTGCAGAACTGTCTCTGCAATTAGTTCAATTAGGTTGCTATGAAATTTCCTTAGGCGATACAATTGGTGTGGGAACACCAGGAAAAACCCAACAATTACTTAACACCGTTACAAAAAAAATTCCCAAAGAAAAAATAGCCGTGCATTTTCATGATACCTACGGCCAAGCACTCGCAAATATTTTTGTCGCATTACAATGCGGAATCAATGTAGTTGACAGTGCGGTTGCCGGATTAGGCGGTTGTCCTTATGCAAAAGGTGCAACTGGAAATGTCGCATCAGAAGATGTGCTGTATATGTTAAATGGACTCAACATTGAAACGGGAATTGATTTGAATAAGTTAATTGAGACGGGACAATTCATCGCACAGTATCTTGATAAACCTATTCATTCAAAAGTGAATAATGCTTTGACTTCAAGTCGTCACTTGAGAAGCGCGTCGCGATAAACTCGGTAAAAATCCTATGCCTTCGGGTGGTTCTTCAGTCTCTGGCCATTGCATCGTTTTTCTGTTGATCGAACCTCTGTTTAGCTGCGAGGATGATCTAAATAATCTGGGGTCATGGTTAGCGCGATTAATCGATATAGATGCAGTGACAGGATAGTGATAAAAAGAGTCTTTATTTGAATTTAATTCAGGCGTGGTTGTTTCTGATGTATTGGCCGTTTGTGTTTCTTTAGCTTCTTTTAATAACTTTATCCGTGCTAGTCTTTCTCGTTCTACACCTTCGCCATCATTTGTAACTTGGCAATAGGCAGAAGCGACACCTGCAAAAATTCCTCCGCCAATGACTGCCCCATGATTTGCTAAACCCTGTAGACCGAGCAGCGTTTCAGGCAGACTCGTAAAGGCAACAAAAGTACCCAGACCGATATTAAATGCATTTGCTGTTACAGACAAACGAATAAAATTTTCCATACAACCAAATACGGATTTCGAATTTTGTGTATTGACTATTTGTTCTGTTGGACTGACTTGACGTGCTTTTTCCTGTTTATTAAAAAGGGCGCCGAACGTCATCATGGAGGTTACAGCAAAAAAAGTAGAGGATCCTACCGCAGCGTTAATTGTGATAGCGGTATCCGGTATAATCCAGCCTATATGACAGAGTGTTTTACTATTGAGTGACCCAACAAGATTATGATTTCCATACCAGATACCAATAGTTCCAAGTGAAGCGCCAAAGAAAACGCTGGCTCGATTCAAATAACTTATTTCACTCCAGCCATTTTTGAGAGACAGTTTTCTTCCATCGTGCGTAAAGATTTCATCCGTATATTTTAAAATAATTTCACCTGTTTCATCGTTATAGAGAAAGCCATCTTTCGCTGAAAGAACTTCGTCATTGGATTTGAGTTCACAGTCATCAAGAAAAAGTTGTCCATCGTCAGTAAACAAACGTTTTTGAATAAAGAGTTTTACATAGTATTCGCGAAGTGCGGGAACATTATAGAAAATAAAAGAGAGAACGTTAGCAAAGATCAATAAAGCCATCGCAGTATTGGCTACAACAATTTTATAAGCCTCACTTTGATTTTCGCCACAGGTGCCATCATATTCAAACTTCAGCCAGAGTTGCATGAGATTAATCAGCGAATTCATACTAAGAACACCACTTGATCCACTCCCAAATCCATAAACAAAATAAACCATGTGGGCCATTGTGTAACGTATATTACGTGGACCGATTCCAGGAGAACAGCAGGTGGGTGTGATTTGTTGTTTTTCTTCCGAGACAGTCTGGTTTTCAACGTCAGAACTATCTTCATTCAGTAATTTGGTGGATATAGCATTTTTTGGTTGTGGTGTAGGAAGATTTTTTTTACTCGAACGTCCTCTACGATAAGAATTAAAGAATCGCGTATAAACGTTGGTGACACCTGCGCCGATCAAACCCACAGAAGATAATATTATGCCGATGGGAAGTTGGGAACCCAGAATAGGTAAATTGAGAATTTGGGCAAGATAATCAGAAAATTTAGCAGCATTAAATACCCCGGAGCCCGCACGGGCTGCCACAATGGCAATTCCAGGAATCGCACTAAGGACGATACCGCCCCCAGTTTTGATTTTATTGGCAACGTCTACAATACCTGCTTTTAATCGAGTAAACATAAAGTCGCTATCATTCTAATAATTCGTTTTGTATGTGCGCATATACTAAACGATTAGCTAAAAAAGAACAAGTACAATTTTTGATCTATTTTTTCGAAAATTATATAACTATATGAATTCAATATGATAATTACCGTACCATCCTGATTCAGCCTTAATATGTTTATCAGCTGCAAAGATAAATCGAGGTTTAGATTCAGGCTGAGGAATGCTTTGTATAGTTGAGTGAATGCGGCTTTTCGTTAGTTTAACGGCAATGGGTTTAGCCATAATTTTTTTCCAGACTTCAAGTAGATAATTTTGGGTTAATTGCTCAGTTATCCGCATGCCGCCTTGCGGCGTCTTGTCATAATGCAGAAATAACCACGGCATTTTCCATTTTACATAATAATAACTCAAGGGTGATATTGCTCGCTGTTCAATTCCAGTGAGGGAATAAATCGTATTGCCCCAGAAAATTTCTCTCTTAGAATAATTATTTTTTCCCATGAGATGATAAACCATAACGAGATCGCGAAGTGGCATCCACCAAGTCATGGGGCGTACTTGCCATTGCTTTTTGTCGATCAAAATGAGTATATCCAAGCCTTGCTCACTCTCTGAATGTGCAGTTTGCCAATTTCGATGAAAATCTTCCAGAGAAACTTCATGCATAAAAGCGCCATGGAAAATTTGATCCGACACAACATGCGTTGCACATCCTAATAAAAATGCGACGAGTTTTGGATTTTGTTGCTCAGGATAAGAATAGCGTTCATGCAAGTAAGTTACAAAAGTATCAATAAATTTTTGCCAATGTGATGCATCGCCATAGTGTGTCCCTTGCATATACCCTGTATCAGGATAATTCGAACCGACAAGATAAGCATCCATATTATTTTCAATTAAATTTTTTAATTCTTTATCAGGTAATTGTAGCAACGCTTGTTTCGCGATAAACATGTGAGTAATACCACCCGCCGCATGACTCTGATTTGAAAAAAATAATAATAACACTGCAAACAATAGCGCTTTCCTTAGCATGCAATACCTTATTTATTTAAATGACTGTGTTTGTAACTATAAGCGAAGTAAATGACAAAACCAATAATTAACCAAATAACAAACCGCCACCACGTAACAGCAGGTAAATTCAACATGAGATAAACACAAAAAATAATTCCGAGCGTGGGAATGAGCGGATTCCATGGCAATTTGAAAGGTCTTGGTAAATTAGGCTGAGTAAATCGAAGCAGCATAACACCACCACATACCATACTAAATGCAGTTAAAGTACCAATATTCACAAGTTCCGCTGCTTGATCGAGCGGCATGAATCCGGCGACAGCGGCAATGATAATACCGCTTAGTACGATGATCAAATTAGGTGTTTTCGTGTTCGGATTGATTTTAGCAAATTGCTGTGGTATCAGCCCATCACGCGCAATCGCTAATATGATGCGAGTCAATCCGTAATACATGACCAACATTACCGTAGTAAGTCCTGCGATTGCGCCTACTGAAATGAGGCCAGCAAGGATAGGATGTCCCAGATACAGTATCGAATCCGAGACCGGTGCTTTTACATTGAGTGTGGTATAAGGGACGATCAGCGTGAGTAATCCAGAAACGATGACATAAATACTCGCGCAAATCATTACCGAGCAAATAATTCCAATGGGGACATCGCGTTGTGGCGTGATGGTTTCTTCGGCCGCTGTTGCAAGCGCATCAAATCCAATGTAGGCAAAAAAAACTAAAGCAGCACCTTGCATGACCCCACTCCAGCCAAATGGCAGAAAGGTTCGCCAATGAATGGGATTAACATATTTAATTGCGACACCGATAAATAAAGCAATCACAAGCAATTTAATAATAACGACGATAAAATTAAATCGTGCACTGGTTCGCGTACCAAGGCAGAGCAGTAGACAGAGTAATCCAATAATTAATACAGCAGGTAAATTGATCATTCCACCTTCAAATGGATTGTTAATTAATTGCTGCGGCAAATGAATATGGAGCGCGATCAACGCATCATTCATATAACCTGACCATCCAATTGAAACAGCTGAAACGGATAATGCGTATTCAAATAATAAATTCCAACCTACTAACCACGCAATAAATTCACCGAATCCAGCGTAAGTATAATTGTAAGCGCCACCACATCCGCCAATACTGGTTGTTAATTCTGCATAAGCAAGCGCTGCAAACATCGAGGCTAAACCCGCAATAATATAAGATAATGTCACAGCGGGTCCTGCGCGTGTTGCTGCAGCAATACCTGTTAAAACAAAAACGCCCGCACCAATGATAACGCCAATACCCATCAAAGTAAGATCTGTGGCAGTAAGAGAACGGCGTAATGCGAATTCAGAATCACAATCTAAAATCGTTGGGTGTTTGGTTCGGAAGAGATTCATCAGTATCTTTCCTTGAATTGATTACCCTAATGTAACATAAATCTAATATAATCATCTTACTGTAGGAATAATTTACCGCAAGGAAAGGAATGTCATCCATGTCATATCAAGTTCCCCATTTTATTAATGGTCAAACCGTTTCATCTTCAGGTCGTGTTCTCGATTTATATAATCCAGCAACGGGTGCTGTGGCGGGACACGTTACAATGGCAGACAAAAAAATCGTCGAACAAGCTGTTCTTGCTGCTAAAACTGCTTTTCCTGCCTGGTCGAATACAACGCCTTTAAAACGCGCGCGCATTTTATTTAAATTTAAAGCGCTTTTGGAAGCACACGCGGATGAATTGGCACAACTCATTACGTCAGAACATGGCAAGACTTTGAGTGATGCACGTGGTTCTGTGCAACGGGGTATTGATGTCGTCGAATATACATGCGGAATTCCCAATCATTTAAAAGGAACTTACACAGAAGAAGTGGGAACTGAAATTGATAGTTATTCTGTGCGTCAAGCTTTAGGGGTTTGTGTGGGAATTACACCTTTTAATTTTCCTGCTATGGTTGCATTGTGGATGTTTCCTCTGGCTATTGCCTGCGGTAATACCTTTATTTTAAAGCCATCTGAAAAAGATCCTTCTGCTGCTTTACGTATCGCCCAACTTGCTAAAGAAGCCGGAATACCGGATGGTGTAATCAATGTCTTGCAAGGCGATAAAGAAACAGTAGACGCATTGCTGACACATCCTGATGTGAAAGCCGTCAGTTTTGTGGGTTCAACACCCGTTGCAGAATATGTATATAAAACAGCGATTGCACATGGCAAACGCGCACAGGCTTTTGGTGGAGCAAAAAATCATTGTGTTGTCATGCCGGATGCCGATATCGATCAAGCTGTTGATGCCATCATTGGCGCAGCCTATGGATCTGCAGGAGAACGCTGCATGGCGATTTCTGTTGCGGTGGTAGTAAGCGATAAATTGGCGGATGCATTAATTGCTAAAATGAAACCTCGCGTCACTGCCTTAAAAATCGGTCCTGGCAATCGAGCGGATGTTGAGATGGGACCGCTCGTCACACAAGCGCATTGGGAGCGTGTCAAATCGTATATTGATTTAGGTATTAAAGAAGGTGCTGCCTTAGTGGTTGACGGTCGTGATTATAAATCCAAAGAATATGAAAATGGTTTTTACATGGGAGGTTCCTTATTCGATCATGTGAAACCTGATATGCGCATTTATCGTGAAGAAATTTTTGGGCCCGTGTTATCTATCGTGCGTGTACCCGATTTTAATTCCGCATTGCAGTTAGTCAATGAACATGAATATGGAAATGGCACTGCGATTTTTACGCGAGATGGTAACACGGCTCGAACATTTGCGAACAAAGTTCAAGTCGGCATGGTAGGCATCAATATTCCCATTCCAGTTCCCGTTGCTTATCATAGTTTTGGCGGATGGAAGCGTTCATTATTCGGTGATATTCATATGCATGGTCCTGAGGGCGTGCAATTTTATACGAAATTAAAAACGATCACTGAGCGATGGTTGAAAAATTCGAGTGGTTCAGATTTTAGTATGCCTACACATTAGGAGTTTATGAGATGACGCAAATTGCATTCATTGGTCTGGGTCACATGGGTAATCCCATGGTGCGCAATTTATTAAAAGCGGGATTTCAGGTAAAAGTATTTGATCTTATGCCTGCTGCCGTACAATCACTTGTTTCGCAGGATGCAATTGCAGCAGAATCTTTAGCAGATGCGGCACAAGGTTCGGATATTATTGTGACGATGTTGCAAACCGGACAACAAGTGAATGATGTGTGTCTGGGACCCAATGGACTTTTTGCGCATGCAACACCGGGTGTGTTATATATCGATTCTTCTTCGATTGAAATTAGCGCCACGCGTGAATTGCATAAGATCGCAGATTCCATGGGAATTGCTATGCTGGATGCACCTGTTTCAGGCGGAGTAGCGGGAGCGGAAGCAGGCGTTTTAACATTTATGGTAGGTGGGACGGCTGAAAATTTTTCGCGTGGAAAAAATATTTTTGAAAAAATGGGAAAAAAAGTCGTGCATGCAGGTCCAGCCGGAAGTGGGCAAGCCGCGAAAATTTGTAACAATTTAATTTTAGGCATTTCTATGATTGCGGTGAGTGAAGCTTTTACCTTGGGCGAAAAATTAGGATTGGATGCGAAGAAATTTTTTGAAATTAGTTCAAATGCATCGGGACAATGTTGGTCGATGACAAGTTATTCCCCCGTACCTGGATTAGTAGAAAAAGCACCCTCCAATAATGATTATAAACCTGGTTTTACTGCAAAAATGATGCTGAAGGATTTACGTTTAGGTCAACAAGCTGCGGAAAGTGTGAATGCGGTGATTCCACTCGGTGCTGAAGCTGCACAAATCTATTCTTTGTTTGTGAATCAGGGTAATGCTGATGTTGATTTTTCCGGGATTATAAAAATGTTTGCAGGAAAATAATAGCATGTTATAAATTGTTTTTTTTAAAGTAACGTAAGGAATTTTAAATGCATAGAAAATTAACTGGAAAAGAGATAGAAAACAAAAAACGTTTTGAGAAACTCGCTTCACCAAAAAATATAGCAAGAGACGCACTTGATACTGCTGAAAGAGAATTTCACCAGACAATGCAAAACCCTGTAGGCCAAACTATTACCTTTGATGGCGTTCCTCGCAATTTTTTGCATAATGGCAATCTGTGCCAACTGAGCGGTTATTTTTGCGCAGCAGATGGAAGACATCTATTCGATAAAGATGTTCAACAACTAAACATTAGGAATGTTTGTTTAAAAGGCTACAATAATCACTGGGGACAAATGCCCGATGGCACAGAATACATTGCGTATTTAATTGAAAAAAATCCAAATATAGAAATAATTGATTTGAGCAACACTCAGCTTGGAAATGATGAAGCAGAAATTTTATTGCGAGCATTGAGTAAAAATACAAGGCTAGAAAATCTATGGTTGTACGGTAACCCTATTGATCAATCGCATTTACAAGCTATCCAGGAAAAATTAGTAGAAAATAGAGTGCGTAAAATTGATCATCGATTAATGGCAAAAAAGCTCTCAAAATTTTTAGATCAACCCGTCCCATCTGTGCAGCTATTTAAGTATCTTGAGAAGGAAAATAAAATGATAGCAGACGCCAAAAAACCTCTTATCGCTGCTCATCTTGATGTGATGGATGAGATTAAAATGAGTATAGGAAAGAGATAATTTTTATTTCGATGAGGAAAGCTAATGAGCGCGAAAAGAAAATCTATTTCAAGCGACTTAAAGAGATTAGATAAAATGACTGATTCAGATATTGATTATTCTGATATTCCGCCATTGGATGAATCTTTTTTTAAAAAAGAAATGGTCACCATTCCGCAAAAGAAAGATAGCATTACTTTGAGAATTGATCATGATGTTCTTGAGTTTTTTAAGCATCAAGGAAGAGGTTATCAAACCCTTATAAATGCTGTATTAAAAACTTATGCGCATGCTAAACAAAAAAAACATCCAAAAGATAAACATAAAAGAAGTTAAGCGAATTACAAAAGAAAAACTCCACGCATCAAGGGAACAAGTAATGGTAAATGTTCTGGTGGCGGTAGAACAGGCTCAGCCCCGAGCTACTGGAATATTATATTTCACACTCGTCCTAGATGAAACTTTTATAGAATCGAAAAATATACGAAAAAACATTGCGATCTTCACCCTGTTCGGCAATCTTGACTTTATCCGCTAGTAAAAATTTCAAAATATCAGAAAGCAAAAAATCCAAATCTTTTCTATAACGCGGCGTGGCTTTAATGCGTTTGTAGTCGCGCTTAAATGCCGTTGAGCGATCAATCATCCTCATTATTCAAATCTTCCATGAAAGAATCGATGCTACTAAATTTTTTACCCTTTCCAGACTCTAGTTCTGCGATAGCTTTTCGTGTACGTGCATTAGGAACCTTTACTTCAAAAGGTAGTCGACCTTCATCTGCCACTCGCAGCATGAGCAGACGAATAGCATCCGAGATTGAAAGACCCATTGCCTCTAGAGCATCAGCAGCACGTTCCTTAGTAGCCGTATCAATACGAGCTCGAACATAAGTATCGGCTGTACGCATAAACATCCCCCTCACATTATTTCTATATCTTTATTGTAGTCTTGTTGTGACTACAAATCAAGGGCGATCAACTCTATGAATAAAATAAAAAATATGTCTGCTTGGTAAGGTATGAAATAGTAATTAAGATTGACAAAAATGAATGGTTACGTAAGATGACCGCGGATTTAGGAATAACATTTCAGATTAAAAAAATGAACAATTATGGAGAATCAAATGAGGTCACGTTATCATCAACTTTGGAAAGCTTCATCTCAAATTTCGCCATTAAGATATTATTCTATTGCGACAAATACGAGAAATCATCGTTTAACCTCAACTCTGTTAACAATGAACAATCATTATAATCCTAGCCGAGGCTTAGTCACAGAAGCTGCTTGGGGCATAGCAGGTTTGTCTGTAGCACACAGGGTATGGGAAAGATTGTGCGATGAAGATAATTGCTGGGGCTATAGTCATCCATGTGGATTCTTTGCTGCGCTCGCTGCAACAGTTTCTTGCATAAAACACCTAAATTCGCTCGAGGATTTTGATGATAAAGTCAATAGACACGTTAGTGACATTTTTTATGCTAGAGCAAGTAGTGATAAAAATGTATTGATGAATTATTTTAGGAACTATCTGAGGAATGATAATAATACTTCGAAAGATTTATTTATCCTATTAACTGCTGTAAAGAAAACAGAAACTCTTGAAACTCTTTTAGAGAGTACAAAAGATCTAAGCTCTGAACACGTTAAAAAACTATTTGATGCCGTACAACGTCATGAAACACTACCTGAGTGTAACACTTTCTTGAAGATGGCCGAATTAAAAGGAGTTGGAATTGCTGTGATAAAAAATCCAGAGGAGGCGTCGACAACGAATATTCACCGTCCGCGGTTATAAAAAATTTAGAAAATTCCTGCTTAACATTGCCTGCCCCACGTCGTCCTGTGCTAGAAGCGTGCACAGGACGACGTGGGCGGGGAGCATTGCGTAATGTGAGTGATTAACCGGACACTCGTGACGTTAAACATCATCATTCGATATACCAAAATCTTTTAATAAATTTTTTATTCGATCACGAAAATCCACGTTTTTTGCAGAGACATCTTGATTATGCGTTTCACGATAATGCGTATTCATTGTTTTGGAATCATTCGCGAATTTCGCATTCATTAAAATATTACCCACCGTGTTTTTAGCCAGTTTATTTTCCGGCTTTATTTGTTCAGTTTTATCTTGAGTCTGTTGAATATCGTCTAATTTTTCATTCTGCGCTGATGAATTGTTGTTTTGCATTATTTCGCTCAAATCAGAAGTTTCTTGATTTGATTTTGCTGCATCAGTTTGTAATGTAGTGATTGCTTTGGTCAAGCCTGATATTACTGGTGCTAGAGTTGTTGCAGATTCCGCAGAATGTTCAGTTCCCCAGCTTGGAGCGTTAGAAAACTTATTAAATAATACTACGATTGGATTATTGATAGCACTTCCAACTCCCTGAGTAATCGATTTTGCATAGGAGGAATCGCTATACTCGGTATTTTTTGTTGTGGATTGAGTGTCAGCAGTCGAAGAGCTTTTATAGAATAGTTGCGGTATTAGTGGTGCAGCCTGAGGAGAAGCAATCACTGGTATAGGAGTTTCAGCTACTACTACGGGTTGTGGGTTATATACAAAGGTAAAGACAGCCGGCGCTGAGGTATTACCCGCGACATCAGTTTGACGAACATAAACGGTATTAGAACCTTGTTTTACTGCCGGTGCGTTTGTAGTCCATGTTATTCCATTCGAACTGTATTCGACGAGGGCGCCATTTTCTGTGCCGCTAATTGCAAGTGTACCCACATTCGTAATTTTATCCGTACTACTGGTACCGGAATCGGATGAGAGCGTAACATTAGGTAAGGCAATTTGTGTGTCATAGGTGAAAGTGAATATGGTTGGAGTTGAAACATTGCTAGCGAAATCCGTTTGACGAACATAAACCGTATTGGAACCTTGCGAGAGTGCGGGTGCTGTTGTACTCCACGTGGTTCCATCTGCACTGTATTCCACAAGCGCACCGCTTTCTGTACCGCTCACACTCAGTGTGCCGACATTGGTAATTTTATCCGTGCCACTTATACCAAAATCAGAGGTTAATCCAACTGTGGGTGCGGCAATTTGCGTATCGTAGGTGAAAGTAAATATTGTCGGTGTTGAGACATTTCCAGCGAGATCTGTTTGACGAACATATACAGTATTTGACCCTTGCGTGAGTGCCGGTGCCGTTGTACTCCAGGTTGTTCCATTCGAACTGTATTCCACAAGTGCACCACTTTCAGTACCGCTCACACTCAGAGTGCCAACACTAGTAATTTTACTCGTACCAGAATCCGAAGTTAATCCAACTGTGGGTGCGGCAATTTGCGTATCGTAGGTGAAAGTAAATGTCGTTGGTGTTGAAACATTTCCAGCAATATCTGTTTCACGAACATACACAGTATTTGAACCTTGCGTGAGTGCCGGTGCTGTCGTACTCCACGTTGTTCCATTCGCACTGTATTCAACAAGTGCACCGCTTTCAGTACCACTAATTGAAAGTGTGCCGACATTCGTAATTTTATCTGTACCACTCGTACCAGAATCCGAAGACAATCCAACAGTCGGTGCAGCAACTTGCGTATCATAGGTGAAAGTAAATGTCGTCGGTGCTGAAACATTTCCCGCAATATCCGTTTCACGAACATACACAGTATTCGAACCTTGTGTGAGTGCCGGTGCCGTTGTACTCCACGTTGTTCCATTTGCACTGTATTCCACAAGTGCACCGCTTTCCGTGCCACTAATTGAAAGTGTGCCTACATTGGTAATTTTATCTGTGCCGCTCGTGCCGGAATCGGATGAAAGAGCAACGCTGGGTGCAGCAACTTGCGTATCATAAGTGAAAGTAAATGTTGTCGGTGCTGAAACATTTCCCGCAATATCTGTTTCACGAACATACACAGTATTCGAACCTTGCGTGAGTGCCGGTGCTGTCGTACTCCACGTTGTTCCATTCGCACTGTATTCAACAAGTGCACCGCTTTCAGTACCACTAATTGAAAGTGTGCCGACATTGGTAATTTTATCTGTACCACTCGTGCCGGAATCCGATGAAAGAGCAACACCAGGTGCAGCCACTTGTGTGTCATAGGTGAAAGTAAATGTTGTCGGTGTTGAAACATTTCCTGCTATATCCGTTTCACGAACATACACAGTATTCGAACCTTGCGTCAGTGCCGGTGCTGTCGTACTCCACGTTGTTCCATTTGCACTGTATTCCACAAGTGCACCGCTTTCAGTAC
>CAYRUP010000054.1:0-12506 GCA_964427485.1 uncultured Coxiellaceae bacterium
TGCCCGGTAACATATAAGTATTTGTCATACGCGGCATGGGTGTATGCGCATAGGATTCACGCCGGCCATTGCCGGTTGATTGCATACCCATCAATCGTGCGTTGCGTTTGTCTTGTATATAATTACGCAAAACACCTTTTTCAATTAATACCGTGCATTGAGTAGGAACGCCTTCATCATCGACATTCAATGATCCTCGACGATTTGGCAAAGTACCGTCGTCAACGACAGTACACAAAGGCGATGCAACCATTTCCCCTATTCTGCCGCTAAAAACCGAGGTACCTTTGCGATTGAAATCACCCTCCAAACCATGACCCACCGCTTCATGCAATAAAACGCCGGGCCAACCCGGTCCTAATACAACCGGCATGGTGCCAGCTGGAGCCGGTACAGCTTCGAGATTTACAACAGCTTGACGAACCGCTTCACGCGCAAAATTCAAAGCAAGATCATTTTCAATGAAATATTGATAATCATAGCGTCCACCACCCCCTGCATAACCTTGTTCACGTCTGCCATTTTGTTCAACCACCACGCTCACATTCAATCTTATCAATGGACGAACATCCGCAGCGAGATGGCCATCACTCGCAACCACCAATACGGTTTCATATTCAGCAGCAAGACTGACACTAACTTGTATAACCCGAGGATCTTGTTCGCGCGTATAAGCATCGACTCGTTGTAATAATGCCACTTTGTCATGTTGACTTAGTGAATTTAAAGGATTAATGGGTAAATATAACTCATGCCCTACTGTTTTTTTCCAGGCATGAATTGCGTGATGTCCACCCGATTTACTAATGCTGCGCGCAGCTTCTGCAGCATGATCCAGGGCCGGTAGCAAAATATCATCGGAATACGCGAAACCGGTTTTTTCACCGCTCATTGCGCGCACGCCCACTCCGCGATCAATATTATAACTGCCGCCTTTAATAATTCCGTCTTCTAAAACCCAGGTTTCTGAACACGTGGATTGAAAATATAAGTCAGCATTATCAATTGAGTTGCCTAAGACATGACTCAATACTTTTTGTAACTGATTGTCTGTCAACCCAGCTGGATCTAATAAATCGCGTCGTGCAATTTCCAAAAAATTGACCATGTTTTTTCGCCTAATCTTTAAGAAGATATTTCATGATTAAAAAAGAGAGTGATTATACAATGACTCATATTCTATGTCCTTAAGATTTAATCAACTTGCCTTTCATACTCAAATACCCTAGGATTAAATGCGGGAAAAAATGGATATTTTTAGTTGAATTAGCGCAAGGAAGACAGCCATGAAAATCTCATATTTATTGGTCGCAATCATGAGTTTTGCACTTTTAGGTTGTTCTTCCATGCAAACCCATAATCAAGTGCAAAAATCATCAGCAGCCACACCTATTCCGCAAAAAAATAAAAATCCCATGACAGTTTCGGTTTTTACAAATGGCAGGAATCCAAGCATCCCTTATTCCATCGTGGGCCGTGCAAGCGTTTCGCAATATAACATGGCGGGAAACAAACGCCAGGAAGCTATCATCCATGATGCAATGCGCTCTGCTGCAGCTTCAATGGGGGGCGATGCGATTATAAATATCAAGCGCAGTGATAAAACGGTAAGTGGTACTGTTATTGCGTATGGGCCTAAGATTACTGTCTAGACGGCATCCCACCCTTCACATGAATCTCATGGTGCGGATAAGGCGGTTCTATCCCATGTTTTTCAAATGCTTCCCAAATTGCCATCAATACATCTGAACGTAAACCCACCCGTGATTTAATTTGGCGTAAATTTATAAAATAACGAACTTCAAACTCACTCATCCCATCTGCTAATTCTTTTAAAAATACTTCGGGGGCTGGATCGAGCAATACATTTTTTTCTTGATCCAAAACGTGATGAATAATCGCCTGCACATCTTGTGGATTATCATGACGATTAATTTTAATTGAGATAACGGTGCGGACAATACTGTCTTTTGCAGTCCAGTTCGTGAATGATTTACTGAAAATTTCGGCATTCGGTACAATCACTTCCATATGATCCCAAGTACGAACAGTCACCGCTCGCCCACCGATATGCGTCACATCACCTTCACAACCATTAATGCTGATAATGTCGCCTACCCGTAAGGGTCGTTCCAGTAATAATAAAAATCCACAAGCAAAGTTATTCACTAAATCGCGCAATCCTAAACCCACACCAAACGCAAATGCGGTGGCTACAAATGTTAATGACTTGAAATCAATACCGAGAAAACGTAAGCCGATAAAAATACCAATAACAATCATGGCGTACTGGGTCAAAATCGCAATGCTGTTGCGCAAACCTAAATCTTTGGTACGTGAGAGCAACAAACGATACATAAATTCACGCGTCCAACGCGCAGCCCAATACAACAACGAAACAATGACAACAAGTTCGATGATACTGAGCGGTGTGATTGTCGTATTTAACACTTCCGCTAAGTGATAATGCAATAATTTATTGAGTCGTTCAACGACCGGAGATTGTTGATCCCAGCCATATAATAAAAATAACACGACCCATGCAGAGAGAAACAACATAATACGCAACACGCGATCAATGGGCTTAAGAAACGCTTCCGTCCATAACCATCCATTCGTCACATGCCGTATTAATATTTTGGAAATTCGCTCCATTCCCTCACTCAACAAACCTCTGATAATGAGATAACCCACCAACACGACGATGAAAATACTTTCATACCAGGAAATCGTCAAAATCAAATTCACAAAACCAAATAAACCGATAATGGAATTCACTAATAAAATAAGAGGAATTAATAAACTTAATAATCGAATGACTCTCCTAAAATAAGTGCGACTTTCATCAATATAAGGTAATAATAAGCCTGGCATTAATTGCCATTGTTTAAGTAAAAACAAGGAAAACACAAATAAAAATAATAAAAATAAGCGATTAAACAAATCTTTGACTTCATAAATCACTGGAAGTTGATGCATAAAAACAGACAACGCTGTCACAATGCCGCCCGCCAGAAAAATTCGTTTTAATTGATGATAAAGACGCACATCATGCCCAGCGCGATCATGCACTGTTTCAACGAGACATAAGCGAGCAATTAGAATAATAGCCTTAAAGAATAACCAGACTAACGCCAAGTTAATAAAAATAATGTAGTTTTGTACGGGAACACCAAAAAATGCAAACACCCAAAAAATATTACCAATCACCGCAATATCAATTAAATTTCGATGCAGCAATTTAATTGAGAGCCATTTTAAATTAACGTGTCCATATTCATGATCTGGAATTCCAATGACAATGCGCCGCAAAAAATAATTTAAGAAAACAAAAATCGTTACCCATAGGGTTTGCAGAAAGAAAAATAAAGCCCAACCCCATAATTTAATATCGACGACTGCATAGGAAACTGCATGCCCAATACTCTTAAACACTTGAAACGCAAGACTCGGCGTAAGTAACAATTCCATGCCCAAATCACGCCATGCTTTAGTCCCAAAACCAGGCAACCCTTGACGCGCAGATAACTCTTGTTGCAAAGCTTGATCCAGCGAAACACGAAACGCCACAAGACTCTTATTTAAATTCGAAACATTCACAAGCGCTGTTTTGTATTTTTCTTCCAGCACGGTAAAACTGGCCTGATAAGCATCCACAGGTTGATCAGACTGAACAAAATAATTTTTTCGTTGCGACAAAATATCAACGCGCCCATTCAACAATTGATTGACTCGCACCAATTGTTTTCCTAAAAGTTGGGCTTGATCGCTGGCTTTATTCAACAGTGTAATAGAATTACCGCGTGCGATAGATACTTTAAGTTGTTGGATTTGTTGCTGGTAACGCGCAATCAACATACTAAGGTAAGTAAAGTTAATATTTTCATTGATATAAAAAATTTGATTTTGCACTCGATCATAAGTCGCTTTATCCAAACGTTTGGATTTATCCATCTCTGCGAGTTCGGCTTCTAGCGCATTCAATTGCTGCAACCATCCGCTTTGTTGTTGTTCAAAATTCAATTCGGTTTTTGCTTGCTGTGCTTTTAGCAAAAGAATGGTTTGGGATTTTAATAAAGAATCGGCTCGGACATATTTTGTTTTGTAGAGTTGCAGCATGTTTTCTGCAATATTTTTTAATTGCAGCAGCAAACCCGCTCGACTTTTTTCGAGTCGTAACAAAGCAGTTTGATAATCTAATTCTTGCTGTAATTGTATAGCATCGGGTGAACCATTGTGCGCGATTTTAAGTCCAAAAATATTAAACACATTCAGTTGGTTTTGTAATTCTTGAATATCTTTTTCAAGATGACTAATTGCTTGCTGACATTCTGTTAGTTCAACATTGATTCCATCTAAATTCGATTTTGCAACGGCAATATCCAAATTCATTTGGCTCAATTTTTCTTTATTCACCGGTGTCATGACACCCGTATTATCTTGCTGTTTTTGCATTTTTTGCTGATCGACTTCAGCTTGCGTCAATCGATTTTTCAATAAATCAATTTGCTGTGAAACCAATTTAGTTTGATCCGCATAGAAACTACTCTCAGAATGCTCAAGATCTTGCGCACTCGCTATCCCGCTTAAAATAAATAAGCCAATCAAAAAACAAATGATTTTGAAATTAAGCAATCGCTTCAGCATTAAAAGCCACCCTAGTGCGCATCAACGCTAATAAAATAATGCCAGGAAAACAAATGAAAAATGTCCAAGTAAAAAATGTTGCCCAGCCCAAATGTGCAACCATGGTTGCTGCAACAGGCCCCAAAAAAATACGCCCTAAAGAAAAAAGCGCCGATAAACAAGCAAACTGAGTCGCGCTATATTTTTGATTGCAAAGTGCTGTCACAAATACAAGCAACGCTGTGGTACTCATGCCCGTACAAAAATTCTCAATAAACATGGCCGAGAGCATGACAAAATATTGTTTGCCAACAATCGCAAGTAACACAAAGAGTAAATTTGAAAAAGCCTGAGCAATTCCAAAATAGAGCAACCCGCGGAATAAGCCCAATCGCCCTAACAGAGCGCCGCCTGCAAAGGCACCCAAAATGCTGGCAATAAATCCTACCGTTTTATAGGCTACGCCGACATCGGTTAAGGTAAACCCAAGCCCGCGTAACAAAAAAGTACTCATGAGCTGCAACGCCAGTGCATCGCCCATTTTATACAACACCAAAAAAGGAACAATCAGCACAATCGCTTCACGGCGAAATAAATCTTTGAAGGGTTCCACAATCGCTGCGCGTAATGTTTTAGGAGGTTGAATATAGGTTGGAATCTCAGGGGCAAACCAAGTAACGATAATCGAAACCGCCATCAAAACCGACATGAATTCATAAGTCAATCGCCAGCCCAAATGATCTGCCAAGATAAGCGCACCGCCACCTGAGATAATGATGGCGATTCGGGCGGAAAAAATAAACAGTGCAGAACCATAGCCACGCTCACTCGGTAAAAAGGTATCGGTTCGATAGGCATCAATTGCAATATCCTGTGAGGCAGACATAAATGCGACAAATAAACTCAAAATACCGATCCAGCCAGGCACGATTTGAGGATCCAGATTCGCTAAAATAAATAATCCAATACACAAGCTTAATTGCGTAATACCGATCCAACCACGACGTCTTCCCCAAAGTGGCGGAACCATTTTATCGATCAGAGGGGCCCAGATAAATTTCAAGCTATAAGGAATTCCCACCAGCGAAAGCACACCAATCGTCGCCAAGCTGATGCCTGATTGCGTAAACCAGGCTTGCAAAGTGGAACTTGTTAACGCCAGCGGAAGTCCGGAGGAAAATCCTAAAAGTGTCACTGCCAAAATGCGGGGGTTGTTCATTATCGATTGTCCGCGCATGAAATTATACCTATATTAAAATTGACGTAATTTTATCATTAAGCTGTAAAATTACCTAGGATAGACTAAAATATATATAACTCTCAATAAACTCGCGGAACAATTATTAAATGACAATCAGCGTATTCAATTTATTCTCCATTGGTATTGGACCTTCTAGCTCTCATACCGTAGGACCCATGAAAGCAGCAAAAGAATTTGTTAGCTTATTAAATCAAAACAATAAGTTACTCGAAACCCAGCGTGTCAAAGTAGAGTTATTTGGCTCCTTGGCATTTACTGGAAAAGGACATGGTACCGATGGCGCAATTTTATTAGGATTGGAAGGCAACGCGCCTGACACGATCAATCCGGATATCATTCGCCCCCGCATGCAAGAAATTCTAACTCAGCAAAAAATGAATATTGCAGGCAATCACGTCATTGATTTTCATTTTAATCGTGATTTTGAATTGAATTTAAAAGATTTATTACCCGCCCATACCAATGGTATGCGTTTCACCGCCTATGACCAGAATGACAATATTCTGTTAACAAAAATTTATTATTCGATTGGTGGCGGGTTTATTATTGATGAAGAACAGGCAAATCAAACAACGCTGCCTGTGGATCATCCTATTCCCTATCCTTTCGTTACTACGAAAGAATTATTAGAACACTGCGAGAAAAATCAGCTTTCCATTAAAGATGTGATGTTTGCTAATGAATCCAGCATGCATCCTGAAACGGAAGTAATAGCCCGTTTGTTACAAATTACCAAAGTAATGCGTGAATGTATTGACAAAGGTTGTGGTACATCAGGTATTTTGCCTGGCGGTTTGCAAATTAAACGCCGTGCGCCGGAGTTATTCCAGAAGTTACAGCAAAAAGGCCGTCCAACTTCCTATGAATATACTGACAGCATGGGTTGGTTAAATTTATATGCGATCGCAGTCAACGAAGAAAATGCGGCAGGCAGTCGAGTTGTTACCGCACCGACCAATGGTGCTGCTGGCGTTATTCCTGCCGTGTTGTATTATTATTTGGATTTTTATCCCGAAGCGAAAGAAGAAGATATTATTGAATTCATGCTCACCGCAGGCGCTATTGCCATTCTTTATAAAAAAGGCGCTTCCATTTCCGGCGCTGAAGTCGGTTGTCAGGGTGAAGTCGGTGTCGCAAGTTCTATGGCTGCCGCCGCTTTAACCGCTGTCATGGGTGGAACCATTCATCAAATTGAAAATGCCGCAGAAATCGCAATGGAACACCACCTTGGAATGACCTGCGACCCTATTAATGGTTTAGTGCAAATCCCTTGTATCGAGCGAAACGCAATGGGTGCCGTCAAAGCAGTCAATGCGGCGCGTTTAGCCTTATTAGGCGACGGTCAGCACTTTGTGTCACTGGATAAAGTGATTGCGACGATGAAACAGACGGGTAAAGATATGATGTCGATTTATAAGGAAACTTCGTTAGGTGGGCTGGCGGCAAATATTCCTGAATGTTGATCCTTATGCCCTTAAGCTATCATGAGCCAAAGTCTATTTTTTTTGTGTTAGAATAATAGTACGTAATGTCATCCTGAGCGCAGCGAAGGATCGCTAAATTATAATAAGGCGATCCTTCGCTACGCTCAGGATGACATCGCAGTTCCCTGAAACATGAACCAATTTCTTAATATTTTTTAAGGGATTTTATGCATAAAATCTATGGTTCAATCGTTTGGTTTATTGTAACTCTGTTTGTGGTTTATTCATTTTGTTTGAATACAGCCTCCGCCGTTTTTTCTGCAGCTATCCAAGCAAGTCTTCATGCGAGTAATGTCGGTGTTTCAATTGCATCAGGTGCATTTATTTTAGGATTTGCTTGTATGCAAATTCCCGCGGGATATTTGCTGGATCGATATAACGCACGATTTGTCGTCAGTGGCGGCGTATTTTTATTAGCATTAGGCAATGTCATTATTTCATTTTCGGATAATTTGATTATTTATACATTATCTAATTTAATGCAAGGAGTCGGTGCTTCATTTGCATTTATTGCAGCAGCCGTGCTGATATCGCAATGGTTTTCAGGAAAAATATTTCCTGTTTTATTTGGTTTAACGCAAACACTTTCTTGTGTTTTAGCGGGTGTCATTCATTATTATTTTACGATCATGTTAACCACGCATACGTGGAATCAAATCTATCAAGGATTAGCGGTTTTTGGTTTTACATTATTAGTTTTGACTTTAGTCATTGTGAAAACACCGGCAGGATATCAACGAGAAGCCAGCATCTCACTCAAAAAATCGTTAAAAATTGTTATCAACAATAAACAAATTTGGTTATGTTCCATTGCTGCAGCAACCTCTTTTGGTGTTCTGTTAGCGTATGCTGGTTTTTGGTATGTGCGCATTCAAACATTTTATTCAGTCAGTAATCTTCAAGCTGTCATTATCAGCGGTATGGTTTTTTTAGGCATTGGCATTGGCACTCCGTTGTTAGGTTGGATTTCCAATCAAGTTAAATCGAGAGTCATGGTGATTCATGTTACTCTTTGCATTGGCGTGATGGCATTGTTGCTTGGGATTTATTTACCGCATTTTAATATTCAAACGTTAATTATCATCAAAATTATTTCATTTCTGATCGGATTTTTTCTGTCAGGAGCAATGCTTTTTTATACGATGGTGAGTGAATTTTCCACCAACAATACCAGAGGCGTTGCAATTAGTTTATTAAATACGACAGTCTTTTTGTTTAACACGATGCTTTTATTTCTGCCTTATTTATTTTTTACTTATATCTCAAAAGATTTTTTTACTTATCTTTGGGTTTTACCTTTTTTTGCTATGTTTTCTTTACTGTTGCTTTATTTCACCAAAGACACTTACAAACCTTGATTTCGAGGAGAGTTATTTATGAGTGATAAAACGGCATATAGAGGCGCCCTATTTTATTTTAAAGACACTGCCACTCTCGCAAACTTACCCATCAATAAAGATAAACAATCCGATAAAGAGTGTCAGTATGTATATATTGAAGATGGTGTCTTGATCATCGAATCGGGAAAAGTCGTAGAAGCTGGCAATTATAATGATTTAAAAAATAAATTAACCGGTATCAAACTTGTCGATTACAAAGGAAAATTAATTACACCGGGTTTCATCGATACGCATCAACATGCAACACAAAGCGCGATTGTAGCAGCTTACGGTGATAAATTACTGGAATGGCTGGATAATTATGTATTTCCTTCAGAAAGTACTTACGTCGACAATGCGACTGCAAAAAAAGAATTAAATTTCTTTTTGGATCAACTTGTCCGAAATGGCACAACGACCGCTGTTTCTTATGGTCCATTATTTTATAGTGCTACAGACATTTTTTTTGAAGAATTACAAAAAAGAAATATGCGTTTTATTACCGGCAACATTATTATGGATGAGAATGCGCCGGATACATTGAAGCTCAGCACACAAGAAAATTATGATAACAGTGAAAAACTCATTAACAAATGGCATAACAAAGGTCGTTTATCTTATTGCATTTCACCCCGCTTTGCCCTCGCATGTTCGCAAAAAATGCTTGAATTATGTGGTGATCTTAAAAAGAAACATCCTGATTGTTATATTCAAAC
This sequence comes from uncultured Coxiellaceae bacterium, assembly GCA_964427485.1. Classification (GTDB taxonomy): domain Bacteria; phylum Pseudomonadota; class Gammaproteobacteria; order DSM-16500; family DSM-16500; genus CAYRUP01. The sequence goes on from CAYRUP010000054.1 coordinate 9,467, forward strand.
GCATATGGATGAAAACGTAAACGAAATTGCTGCAGTAAAAAAATTATATCCATCCAGTAATAATTATATGGATGTCTATGATCGTTTTGGTTTAATCACAGATAGAACGGTGTTAGGTCATTGTATTCATACCACCGATGATGAGCTTAAATTATTTAAAAAATCGAATGCGATCATTTCATGGTGTCCCTTAAGCAATAATTTTTTAGGGAGTGGCTTATTTAATTATGGCAGAGCGATAAAATATACAGATAAAATTACCTTAGGTACCGATTGGGGTGCAGGTAACTGTCTTTCTATGTTTGCTGTGATGGACGATGCCTATAAAGTATCGATGCTAAATAGTGTTAAATTACCCAGTATGATGCGTTGGTATATGGCAACATTTGGCGCTGCTAAAGCATTAAAATTGGGCGATAAAATTGGTAATTTTGCGCCAGGGAAGGAAGCAGATTTTATTGTTATCGATACCGATGCGACATCTTACTTAAAATATCGTCGGGAAAAAATCAGTGATATTTTTGAGTTACTCTTTATTCTGATGACGCTCGGTTCTGAAGACAATATTAATGCGACCTATATATATGGAAAACTCGCGTATTCCAACAGTAAAGTACCAGAAACGGTTGGTTAGTACGCACACTTGAATGATGTGATTAAATGAATAAATTTTTTGTCGGTGTTCTTATAACATCGTTAAGCTTATATTCAACAATTGGGCGCACTGACGAACGCATTACACCAGAACCCAGCATTGCTGCACCCACCAGCATCAGTGCCAATCCTGCGGCAGTGAATATCACCACAGGAAATGGCAGATTGCAGAATTATTTCGATAAAGTATTTGGGATTAAAGATCATCATGGCATCACTTATGGCGGTGCATGGTTGGGTGATGTAAACCAATTATTTTCCGGTGGCATACCACATCCTGAGCGCACGACTTTTAACAGTTTACTGCAATTCGATTTAACCGTTGATACTGAAAAATTAAATGCTTGGAAAGGTGGTTTGTTTGGCGGCGAATTTCTTCAGATCAATGCGCAAAATACGAATTTTCAAGCTGGAACAGTGCAAGGTTATAACAGCATACCCGGCCCACCCCCTTTGAACCGATCGGAACTTTATCAATTGTGGTATCGACAAGCTTTATTCAACGACAAATTTATTTTACGAATCGGTAAAACTGTACCGACGTATGATTTTGGCAATGTTGATAAACCGGTGGCGCTTAGCAAAGGAAGTCCCACCATTCCTGCCGTATCAGGATTAATTTTAACGCCACTTTTTATCAGCCCAACTTTATTGGGGACCATGCCGGGTTATTATAATTCAGCGTATGGCATTACGCTGAGTTTTGCTCCTGTCAAAGAATGGTATCTTTCTTATGGAATATACGATGGCAATTTAGCGCGTGGCGAACAAACAGGATTGCATGACTTACCCACTTTTAATGGCGCTCATTTTCAAATTGCAGAAACGGGTGCGACTTGGCTGCTCGGTCCACAACAAAAACCAGGTACTTTTGGCATAGGTGCTTGGCAGCAACATGGAAAACTTCAATCACCGCCAAACATTTCTGAAACTAATACGGCGGGTTATTATTTTTTTGGTAGTCAGCGTTTATGGTATAAAAATCCTGGCAGAGATAGCAGCGGTGTGTCAGGTTATTATCAATATGGATATAACAAATCCCGAGCGATGTTAATGAATAAATCGATCGGCGGTGGATTAACCGCATTTGGTCTTATTCCTCGCCGCTTTGATGATTCATTTGGGGCGGGATTTTCCTATGCTTGGATCAATACCAATGATTTTCATCAACCCCACGAATTATTATTACAAGCTTATTATCAAGCAAAAATCATCGATGGAATTTATTTAGAACCTGTTATTTCCAGTATTCCAACACCTGCCGCCAATAATACGAGTAACAATGCATGGGCAGGCACTTTGCGTGCAATTGTCATATTCTAAGAGGTCCATATGAATTGGGATAACTTGCGAAAAAATATAAAGGGAAAAGTTGTTACAACGGATGATCCTGATTTTGCAGCTGTGAAAGCAGCTATGGTTTGGAATGCGCTTAAACCGGATAGATCGCCTGATGTCATTGTGACAGTCAAAGACGATGATGATGTCGTCGCTGCAATTCATTTTGCGCGAGAAAATGGACTGCGCGTTGTCGTGCATGGTGGTGGTCATACGTGGTGTGGACTTGCCGTGCGTAATGGCGGGATGACGATTGATTTATCAAACTTAACTGACTCCACGATTGATAAAGAAAAGCGTACTGCAGTGATTCAACCTGTCATCAGCAATCGCGAATTAGCTCGTCGTCTTGGCGAATATGACTTAGCATTTCCAATTGGACATTGTCCAACTGTCAAAGCAAGTGGTTATCTTTTAAATGGTGGAATGTCTTGGAATTTGAGTCAGTGGGGACCCGCTTGTCTCTCTGTCGAAGCCATCGAGTGTGTAACCGCGGATGGCAAAAAAATCAAAGCCAGTGCGACAGAACATGCCGATTTATACTGGGCTGCCAGAGGTTGCGGGCCTGGTATGTTTGCGGTTGTGACCCGATTTCATCTCAAGTGTTTTCCTTTACCCAAAGCAATTACCACAAGCACTTATTTTTATTCCCTCGATCATTTATGCTCAGTGGTGGATGAAGTCACTGCACTCGGTTGGAAAATGCCGAGTATGGTTGAGTTATCGATATTTTTAATAAAAGCACCGCCTGAATTGTCTGACCAATGCAAAAATACGAATGGAAAATTATGCATGGTCACCGCGGTTGCATTTGCTCACACTCAAACAGAAGCAGAATCCGCACTCGCAATATTAGAACAGGGTGCGCTCGTAAAAAAATGTTTAGCCAAAAATTTAAATGAACCAAGTAGTTTTGAAAAATTATCTGATGTTGCAGGAATTGCGTGGCCGGAACACCATCGAAATTTATGCGAAAACCAATGTTCTAAAGCAAAGCCTAGCGATATTTTAATGGCATTACGCGATAAAATTATTGATGCACCTTCAG
>CAYRUP010000055.1:0-12459 GCA_964427485.1 uncultured Coxiellaceae bacterium
CGCGGCCACCTTGTTCGGGCGTGCATTCATCAAAAGCCATAATAATATCAGCACCAATTATTTTTTGTGCCTGGATGGAAGTTTCGGGTGTCAAATGAATAATTTGTCCCGTAATCGGATGCTTGAAATGCGCGCCTTTCGCGTCGATTTTGCAGATTTTGCCATTTTTCGAAAGACTAAATACTTGAAAACCACCACTGTCAGTCAACATGGGTTTGTCCCAACCCATGAATTTATGCATGCCTCCCGCCTGTTGCAGCACCTCCAGGCCTGGCGCGCACAACATGTGATACGTATTGCCACCTAAAATAATTTGACTGCCAGCAGCGCTTAAATCGGCGGGTGTCATGCAATTTACAAACGCGCGAGTCCCAACCGGCATAAAAGCGGGAGTCAAAATTTCGCCGTGCGCCGTCGTGATTTTGGTAACGCGAGCAGGTAATTCGGCGTGTTTTTTAATAACTTCAGTCTTGAATACGGATTGTATCATGATCTGTACTAAACCTGGACAAAGGGTGCGATTATACCAGGTGTCATTCTTTTTTTAAAAGATTCATTGTTAAAATAAAAGGCTCGGAGTCGATACTCAGCGAACCCATAAAGGGGCAATCTAAACTAAAAATCAAATAAAAAGTCACACCAATAACGAGCGATGTGCCAAACAAAAGTGTTATCCAAATACCTAAGGTTTTAGCAACAAACAAACCATGAAACGAAAAAAGTACGAATGCCCCCGTAAAAAGCAGTGGCCAAATGGCTTTCGCACTGTCGCCGCGTGCAATCAAAATACGCGTACGACGCGCGTCCAGCCAACGCGTGAGTAAAGATAAGATTTGGTCGAACATAACTGAATTTGTTTCATTTTCTAATGCAATTTTTTGGACGAGATGAATAATGTTTTGCGCCGCATTGTGATTTTGTTCACGAAGATTAATGATGCTATTAGTGAAATTTTTTAATGCTGACCATTCTTGTTCAATGACAAATTTTGCATAGGTGAAAACAGCTTCGCGTAAATCTTGATTTTTTTTGTTTAACGTATCCAGCATATGCACTAAATCCAAAAGCGCATAGGCTTCATTCTGTACGGATGCGCCGGCTTCAGTGAAATTTTGCCAGACGCCCCATAAAGTGAAGGTTAACAATATCGCATAAACTGTCCCCATCACTTGATAGACGGAAGAAATTAAATCCGTATTCGTTACTAATTGATGTTCATCAAAAAAAAGTCCACACAAAGTAGCCGCTGCAAAAGCAAAAGTAATGATCATTCCAATGATGAAAACAGCTTGAATTTTTCCGGGCAATGACAAAATAAATGCGCGCATAAAAATCCTTTTTTAATATGAATTTATGTAATATCATGCATTTGTTTCTAAAATATATAAAGGGAATTATATGTCAGGAAAAAAATCCATTGGAGTGTTATCCGCACTCACACTTGTTTTAACTTCAACAGCAGCTACAGCTGCTACCACGATTGGGGTCATGCTTCCAGATACAGCGCCAGGCTATGAATTGAGTGTCACTGCATTGGCATTAAAGCCAAGTGCAAATAATTTAAATTATGTGATTTTTAATAAAGAATTACCAGCGCAGACCCCCACTTGGCGAGAAAACGAATTGATGCCATCTTATACCGGGGCATTTGCAGTAGCGGCTTCGCGAATATATCCTGAAGGCAGAGATGTTCATCTTGAATGGACACACTTACATAGTAATACATCGGCTACGACCGTCGCTCCCAATTTTAATTTCTTTGTCGGACCCGATTTTGAAATTGGTCCTGATTCGCTTCCAGCTCACAATGCAACAGGTAATGCGGTATTTGAATATGATGTCGTGAATTTGGATGTAGGCCAACGCGTACTTTTTGGTGATCATGTCCAAATGCGTTTTTTTGGCGGTTTAAGCAATGGTTATCTTCGAGAACAAGTCACAGCGACGTATTCGGGAAATTTAACGGGAGCCATTCCTGGCCCCTTTAGTATTCGTCAACGAATCAAATCCAGCTTTATCGGTATAGGCCCACGCTTTGGTGCAGAAGCCAACTATTGGATGGATAATGGTTTTGGTTTCATGGGAGAAGCGGCTGTTTCAGCGTTGATTGGTTCATCTTATACAAAAAGCGGTTACATCAGCCAATCACCCATACTGCTAGCACTGTATGGGCAGCAAACAAATTTTCAAACCATTGCTGATCAAACCGTCAAACAAGTCATCCCGGGATTGGATGCAAAACTCGCTGTTAATTATCGTCATACTTATCAGCATAATTCTGTTCTCACCGTGAGTTTAGGTTATGAAGCGGCTGTGTATATTAATGCGATTGCGCAATATACGCCTCAATCAGTGGTTGTGCCCATGGATATAGGCGGCATATTTGTTGCAACGATGGCGAATAAACAAAGTAATTACAGTGTTCAAGGTCCATTTTTGCAAGCGTCTATTGGATTTGCTTGATCACGGGTATAATGCTGGTTTTTGCTGGAAATGAAATGTCCCAAGATCGTCATTACACATTTATCGATACATTATGCTTAAGTGTAGATCAAGCTTTGCGCGCGGTATTAGCGAATGCAAAAACCACCGCGCGAGTTTATCCAGCCAAAGAGATGAGCGAACCCGCTTTAACGCCAGAACAACGTAAACATTCTGCTGCCTTGATGCGGGTTAATCATGCGGGCGAAGTGTGTGCGCAAGCACTTTATCACGGACAGAGTTTGGTTTCACGACGACGTGATATTAAAGAAAAATTACAAGCTGCTGCGATGGAAGAAGGCGATCATTTAGCTTGGTGTAATGAACGTTTGGTTGAACTGGGCAGTCATACGAGTTATCTCAATCCTTTTTGGTATGCGGGGTCATTTGCGATTGGGTTGACGGCAGGCATTGTTGGCGATCAATGGAGCTTGGGATTTTTAGCGGAAACGGAAAATCAGGTTGTGCGGCATTTGGAAAAACATTTGCAATTATTACCGACCGCAGACAAAAAAAGTTATCAAATTTTGCAGAAAATGCGCCAGGATGAAGCGGAGCATCGTGACTATGCATTGGCTTCCGGCGCTTTAGTTTTACCGCGGTGGATAAAAAAAATAATGCAGGTGACATCGGGGGTGATGGTTAGGACGGCGTATTGGTTTTGAACCCTCATCCCCAGCCCTTCTCCCGTAAACGGGAGAAGGGAGTACTTCGCTTAGCTCTCTCTCCCGCTTGCAGGAGAAAGGAGTACTTCGCTTAGCTCTCTCTCCCGCTTGCAGGAGAAAGGAGTACTTCACTTAGCTCCCTTCTCCCGCTTGCGGGAGAAGGGCTGGGGATGAGGGTAAAAATTTCTAGGTACAAAACATGACATCTAACCACAAATTTTTTTTTTCCATTTTAATTTCAACATCTCTACTTCTTAATCAAGCTTCAGCAGCAAATTCGCTTGATGATGCTTTCAAACTAACGCAGTTAATCAACAAAAATACTTACTTCAAAGACGAAAATAATCGTACCGTTATTTTGCACGGTCTCAATGAAGTTAACAAAAGACCACCTTATACACCGGATAGCATTGGATTTGATTTAAATAGCATTCATTTTTTCAAAACCTACGGCTTTAATGTCGTTAGATTAGGCGTGTATTGGAGTGCGATTGAACCAACCCCGGGTTTTTATGATGAAATTTATCTTTATAGAATTAAACAAACGATCAATTTACTACACCAAAATGAAATTTATACATTAATTGATTTTCATGAAGATGCTTTTAGTGCAAAACACGAGAGCGGTTTAGGCGCCCCCATATGGGCTGCGCTTTCTACCGATGAAACAGGCGTCGATCCCGGTTTTCCTCTTAATCTTTTAGGCGGCGAAAAAGGCATTAGTCTTGCGACGGATCAAGATTTTGAAGCTTTTTGGCAAAACCAATCCGGTCCGCAGGGAAAGTTATTGCAACAAAGTTATAACGACATGGTGAAGGTCGTGAGCCATTATTTTTTACAGACACCCGGCATCATTGGCTATGAAATTATGAATGAACCTTTCCCAGGCGTCGCATGGGAGCTATGTCATAATTCGACTGAAAAATTTCGAGTGGGTTGTGATGAATTTGATATGGGTATTCTTTCGAGATTTTATACGAGTGTGATAAATTCAATTAGAACCGTAGATAAAAAAAGAATTATATTTTATGAACCCAATGTATTTTTTGGCGTGGGCGCGCCGAGTTTTGTCATGCCTCCTAAGGATAATAATTTAGGTTTTAGCTTTCATAATTATTATAATGAAAATCCCAAACAAGTTTATGATTATGCAAAACAGCACGTAACAGTCACACGCTCAGTACCTTTTATGACGGAATTTGGTGCGGCAACAGCGAATACGAATCAATTAAAACAAATTGTCGATTTAGCAGATCAATATCAAATGTCTTGGATAGAATGGGCTTTTACGAATGATCCTATTTACAAATTTTCACATGTGCCTGGCGTGCCCAACGATCCTAAACAACAAGGAATTGTCTATGATGCGTGCTTCCCATTAAAAAATAAGAATGTCAAATGGGATCGCTTGTATGCCATAGCACGGGTTTATCCACAAGTGGTTGCAGGTGATATAAAAGAATATCAATTTATTTCGAGCACGAAATTATTTACATTAAAATTCGTTATAAAAAATTCGAGTGGAAAAAAGATCAGTACAAATCCTTATAGTAAAATTGCTATTCCTCGTTTCATCTATCCAAATGGTTATAAAATACAAATTCAAGGCGCAAGTGTTGTGCCAATGCGAAATAAAAATTATTTAATCCTAAAAAATGACGATAAAGCGGATGAAGTGGATGTGGTTATTTTTGCTTAGAAAAATTTTGTAGGGGCACGTTGCACGAAACAAAATGCTGCTTAGAAATCTTTCCCCTGGTCGGGCCACTGTGAAGCTAGCTCCGAACAGCCGCCAAGTAATCAATATTTGACCTATCGCATCTCATTTTTAGAATTAAGCAGCTTTAGATTCAAGATGTACAATTTTCTTTATTCCAGACTTTCTTAACATGTCATTTAAAAATATTTCAACAAAAGCTTCGTATGGATAGCCTAAGGCACGAGCAATTTTGATAGCCATTTCCAGGCTAATATTGGATTTGTCTTTTTCAATTGAATTAATAAATTGACGGGACACTTGCATGCGTTTAGCAAGTTCAGTTTGAGATATTTCATCGCACTCTCGGATATCCCTAACAAATTCACCAAAGGAAGATTTAAGAACCTCTTTCAGTGCTTTTCGTGCAGATATAGTTTTCTTAGTAGTCATGTGGCGTTACCTCTTCGATAAGTACAAATTCAATTTTATTATTGATAACTCGATAAATTGCTCTCCATTGCTTATTAAGACGGATAGAGCGTTGACCTTGTCTATCGCCTTTTAAGGGTTCATCATGATATCCAGATATTTTTCTTATCTCGTTAAGCCCTCTTTCTTCAACTGCTGCAACCCAAGTAAAAAGTTTTTTCTTGATCTGTAAAGGGATTTTATGAAGATTTTTCTTTACGTTAATAGCAACTTCTACAACCCTAATCACATTAGTCTCCTGCTTTTATTTAATATTAGAGTATGTTTTTGTATTTGTCAATAATATTTATTGACATGATATTTAAACGGCTTCTTCTAGTACGTTCCCGCGGGAACGTACTAGGCTTTTCCATTCTTGCTTTTTCTGTAATCATGATTTCTGTATATCATTTTCATACACTTTTTCTGGTAAAAACTGAATGGTTTGTGTTACAGTCGCTCGCGTTAAGTATAGCTCAAGTTTTAGATGGATCTAATATGAAAACACGCACACTGGTTATTGCATATCCGCTATTTAGCACACATCCACTTCCTACAGCTTCGTCTTCCACAAATAAATATCTAATTGGAATGCTAGCTAATATTGAATCAGCAGCTTCGTTAGCACCTTATGCAGAAATTTGGATATATCATGATGACAGCATTGGTGATGAGTGGTTGCGTTTGTTAAATATCGCTGTCAAACACAGTTTACTTCCTATCTCATTAAAATCATTTCATTATCCTAGATTCCGTTTACCAGAAGATAATGGGCACATAGGTTTATTTGGAACCTTGGCGCGCTATGAAGCTTTGGCAGAATTTTCAAAAAAGTTTTCTGAAAAAAAAGATGCTGTATTAGCAATACGAGATGCAGATATTGTATTAAATGATTTTGATTTAAGACAAATACAATCATTTATGGAAAAATCTGATAAAACTTTGCATCGTTATGTGGATGGTCTACATTATCCTTGGCCTATAATCGGTGGTTCATTTGCGGTAAAACCCGGATTTTTAAAACAACTAAATTACACGACAGCATCATGGTCTAAACGTATTGCCACCTTTGCTGAAAAGGAAATACATCAATCTGTATTCGAACCTTTTTGTTATTTTGTAGATCAACGATTTTTAAAAGAAATTTTTAAAGAATTAACCGACATGCATGGTTTGGGCAATGTGGAAAGCAAGACAATTCATATCCCGATTTTTGGCGAAAATTTGCAGAAAAGAGGACAGCATTATAGAGTATGGTTTAGTGATATCGGTGATGTCACACCTCAGTTCGATTCAGTCAAGCACACTTCTTTAGAAAAATTTATTTGCGAACATTCTGAGGCTATGCATGAATGGATACAATCAGAGGAAAAAAGCAGCCTCAAAAATAGAAATATAAAACGTAAATTATTGAATGATGAAAATAAGCCTATAAGTATAAAAAATTCAGAATCCAGTTTTTTTTCAAATAAACATCTAAGGACGAGTAAGGTAGTCGTTGAGTCACCCCAACCCACAAGATGGGGTAAACATCAAAAATGACGTACCTGTAACTTACAGGTACGTCATTGGGAGCAGCATTTTGTGCATTTTATCTCTATGTCCCCGCACTCACCTTGTAAAGAATAATCAAAGCCGATACTTGCAACAACCAGACGACCCATACAACTTCCATAAAGTAAGGAAACCAAGACCGTCTTGCTACCCAGTAAGCGACGACAGGCAAAAGTCCGATAGCGAGAGGAATGACAAGTAATGCCAGTAATTCTCGAATCAAATTACCCATTTGACCGGCAGAAAATACATCTTTGAGTAAATTAGACAACCAGTCATGTGCAGAAATAATATATTCCAGACCTGTCTGCGCATAAGCCATGCCAAGTATGACAAGCGTGCTTAATGTAACAATGATAATAACGTGCTTTACCATGAAACGACTCCTATCTTCGTCTTAACGATCTAACAATGAACGTGATAACTAATCCAACGGCACCTATGATAAGCAATTGCCATGCATCATTAACCGATATAAACAATGTCTCGCCTTTTTGCGCTAAATATAAGACGACACCAGCAAATGCAATTGCCACAAAAGAAAGAATCAATGAGCGAGCTGCCGCAATAATCATTTCAAGCGCAATAATAATTTTCACTGCCCAATAAATCGTGTTGAGCCAAAGCGGGAAATATTCATTTACCACAATATAATAATAAGCCCCAATGACGATAGCGATAATGATAATTTGGGGAATGATCGAAAAAATAGAAAAAAGCGCGGGGCCATTGAAATGCGTTGATTCATTTTTTTTAAATAGCGGTCTTTGGGAATGCCTCATGCAAATATCTTCCTTTATATCCGTTAAAATTGAAAAAACGATAACATAAATCCAAGTTTCTATGTAGCTCTTTTAAGTTCTTAAGCCAGTCCCTTTTCTTAACAAAATAAGACACCATACAAAAAGCACAATAAACAATACACAGACCAAAGAAAAGCCAAATTCAATACTGATATCAGACGTGCCTAGCATGCCATATCTGAAAGAATCCACAATATTCAGAATAGGATTAAATATAGAAATTTTTTGCCATACCAACGGCAATTGTTTAATGGAGTAAAACACGCCGCCTAAATAGGTGAGCGGTGTGAGCACGAAAGTTGGAATAAACGAAACATCATCAAATTTTTTAGCAAAAATGGCATTCACAATGCCGCCTAATGAAAACAACATCGACGACAAAATCGCCATCGTAATGACAATGCCGAGATTGTAAATATGCAAATGGGTAAAAAATAACGAAATCAGTACGACAATAATTCCAACTAATATCCCGCGCAGCGAACCGCCCAGCATATAGCCGAGTAAAATAATATAACTGGGCATGGAGGACACTAACATTTCTTCAATGCTTTTGCTGAACTTGGCACCGAAAAAAGAAGCGGATGTATTCGCATAAGCGTTAGTCATAATAGACATCATCGTCAAGCCAGGCACGATATATTGCATATAAGTATAACCATCGATGTCTTTGATCTGAGAGCCGATCAATTTACCAAAAATAATAAAGTAAAGTGACATCGTGATTGCGGGTGGTAATAATGTTTGTGACCAAATTCGCATGAAACGCGTAATTTCTTTGTTGAGAATAGTTTGTAAAGCGATCCCATTTTTTTTCATAATTTTGCCTTATTTTGAGCGATAAGTCGTACGAATAATTCTTCCAGACGATTGATTTTGTTACGCATGCCAGTCACGACGATGTTTTGTTGATCTAACATACGAAATAATTCGTTTAACGATTGTGTTTTGCGTAATTCAATTTCGAGCGTCATCGTATCCAGCATGCGATAAGGATGGTCGGGCAGTAGCGGTGCTTCCAGCAAAGGTTCTGCGATATCCATCATGAGTGTTTGCACATGCAGTTGGTTAAGCAGCGATTTCATATCAGCATGTTCGATAATTTCACCGTGATCGATGATTGCCACGCGTTTGCAAAGTTGTTCTGCTTCTTCCAGATAATGCGTGGTTAATATGATGGTGGTGCCTTGCTCGTTCAACCGAGTTAAAAAACCCCATAAACTATGGCGTAATTCAATATCCACACCTGCGGTAGGTTCATCCAGAATTAATAATTTAGGTTCATTCATGAGAGCACGCGCAATCATGAGTCTTCGTTTCATTCCGCCTGACAAACGCAACGCACTTTGATCGCGCTTTTCCCAAATGCCTAATTCTTTCAAATAACGTTCGGCGCGTGTCAGTGCGATGTGACGAGGAATGCCATAATAGCCTGCTTGATTGATGACAATCTGTAGAATTTTTTCAAATGGATTGAAATTGAATTCCTGGGGCACGACACCAATACACGATTTGGCAGCTTCCAACTCTTGATCGATGTCGTAACCAAACACAGACACTTTACCCGAGGTTTTATTAACGAGAGAACATAAAATACCAATCGTTGTGGATTTGCCTGCACCATTTTGTCCGAGCATGGCAAAGAAATCCCCTTCTGCTACTTTTAAGTTAATGCCTTTCAGCGCAACTAAACCATTAGCATAAATTTTTTTAAGATTTTCGACGACGAGTGCGTGCATTAATAATTACCTTCATGCGAAATTTAATTTAGCCATTAATATTCGTAATGCTTGTCCACGATGACTGATTTGATTTTTTCTTTCTAAACTGAGTTCAGCCGCACTGCATTTTTCAGTTTCATCATAAAATACCGGATCATAACCAAAACCCTCTGTGCCAGTTGGCGTTTGTAATATCGTACCCTGCCATATCCCTTCACAAATTAAAGGCGCGGGATCGTCTGCATGCAAAAGATAAACCAAGGTGCAATGAAAATGTGCGCGGCGATTTTCTTCAGGAATATCGCGCATGTCATATAATAATTTTTCAATATTTTTTTCAGCATTGGATTGTTTGCCAGCATAACGCGCGGAATAAATTCCTGGCGCACCCTCTAATGCATGGACGACGAGACCGGAATCATCTGCGATAGCGGGTTTGTTACTTTGTTGACTCGCATGACGTGCTTTCAACAAAGCATTTTCGACAAAAGTGAGACCTGTTTCCTCAATGTCATCGATGCCAAGCATGCGTTGCGGAATCAATTCATAATGAAAATTGTCCAACATGGCTTGCAATTCATTAATTTTTCCGGCGTTGTTACTCGCAAACACAATTTTATTTTTCATTTTGTTCCTCAAGGCAGCAATAGGATGAGTACTTGCAGCAGAATCAAGGCAGGAATGGGTGAAAAATCAATCCCATTCATCGGCGGCAGAATGCGTCGCACCGGCGTCAAAATAGGTGCCGTAATTTGTTGTAATATTTGATTGGCTGGCGAATACCCCGGCTGAAACCAACTTAACAGCGCTTGTAATAAAATCGCGTAGAAAAATGTATTTAGAATCATTTTAATGGTGTCTAAGAACGCAATAACAAATACCATCATCACATCAGGAAGACCAATCGTTAAAAGACTCAACAAAATTATTTTAAGAATTTCAAAAAAAATAATTAATACGAGCGTTGAAAATTCAAGGCCGCGAAAATTAGGCAATACGCGACGCAACGGCGCCACCAATGGCTGCGTCAATTTTATAATTAATTGCGTCACTGGATTAAAATAATTTGCGCGTGCTAACGCGAGAATTAAGCGCAGCACTAAAATAAAAATATATAAATTGAAAAGTGTACTAATTAAAAATAGGGCTGCACGAGTGAAATTGTCTGACATGTTATTTTACCTCTTTGCTAAATTGCTCAGCTAATTCTTCAGAGCGTTTTTTTGCGGATTTTAATGCGTTACTGAATAATTCAGTCATCTGTCCTTCTTCCAGAATACGTAAAGCAGCTTCCGTTGTGCCCCCTTTGGATGTAACGCGTTGACGTAATTCCTGTGCGGATTCATTGCATTCCATCGCCATACGTGCAGAACCCACTGCGGTTTGCAATGTGAGTAAACGCGCAATTTCAGGCTGTAGACCTAATTTTTCTCCCGCTATTTGTAATGCTTCAATGACAAAGAAAAAATAAGCAGGCCCTGAGCCAGATAATGCAGTCACAGCATCCATTTGTTTTTCTTCCTCGAGCCATACCACAGTTCCCACTGCACGTAGAATCGATTCTGCTAAAGCATGTTGTTTTGCTGATACGAACGCATTGGCGTAGAGTGCAGAAGCGCCAGCACGAATTAATGCAGGGGTGTTTGGCATGCAACGTACAATAGGCATATGCCCGCCTAGCCAATTTTGCAAATCGGTTTCACGAATGCCTGCGGCGATTGAAATGATAAGTGGTTTTTTGCTGGATATGAAAGGTAAAAATTCGCGAATAACATCGGCAATCACTTGGGGTTTGACTGCAAGAATAATAATGTCTGCGCTATTGACGGCTTCACTATTTTTTTCACTCGTATGAATTTTAAATTGGTCACGCAAATGACGTAATTTTTCAGGATCAGGATCGGTAATCCAGAGTTGTTCTCTCGGAAATTGATTGGCAAGCAAGCCGCCAAGCAAACTTGTGCCCATATTGCCAGCACCCATAATGGCGATTTTAGTATGCATACGGAGTTCCTTAAAAATGTGGAAAATATGATACCATAACCACCTACTAAAATAGTGAGTAAAAGTATGTTTGGATGGTGTAATTTATTTGCTCATGATAGGGAAATGCGGTCGGGAGGACCTTGCAGTTTTCATAAATTCAACTATCTAAATTCCACTATTATTTTAATTGGCAGCACGCAGAGAAAAATACCAAGCAATCTATTTACTGAATATAGTGATGTTTTTAAGCTGTTTTTTGAAAAAAATCCGGTAAAAATATTTTTAGGCAGCAATGAGAAATTGCAAGGATTTACCACTTTTCTCGATGCCATGCGATCTTTTTCTTTATCTGAAAATTTAGAAATCATGTCTCCGGATATGCGCTATTTCGATGAGGGATTTTTTGAGTTATTCTTTTTTTTAGAGGTGGCAGAATTTTCTAGCAGCGTGGAAAATCATCTGGATCATTTACTTCAATTAGAACTGCAATATTCAAAGCTCGATCTTAAAATAAGCCAATATTTTGTTAAAAATTATTTTGCGCTATGCGACGAATTTAATATTCTGGATGAAATAATAGAAAAAAATAAAGCATGTGGTTATCACGAAAATGAAATTCAAAAAAAATCGTTAATAGAGCTTTGTGTTGAAATATTGAATGATGACAAGACATTTGATCCCATTGCGAAATTGCGAAATTTCTACAAATTATATCTTGTCAATTTCTTAACTGTTTCTCTCTTTCAAGAAATATGGGAAGAGAAACACAATAAAATATTCATTGTTGTAACAAAGCATTCACACACGCAGCAATTAGCCGCTATTTTAAAATCGGTGTGTGATCCCCTTGTGGAAATTAACGCTACAAAAGATGAAGTTCTATCAGCAAAAATCATCCGCGAGTCTTTAGAACGTCATGGCGTCAAAAGAATGTGCGCAATCATGTAGACTTCGTATGGCACAAAAGTCATCCTGAGCGCAGCGAAGGATCACCAAATTATAATAAGGCGATCCTTAGCGGGGCTCAGGGTGACATAAAATGTGTTAAAAATGTTTTGATAAATCAAAAAAAATATTATAAA
>CAYRUP010000056.1:0-12376 GCA_964427485.1 uncultured Coxiellaceae bacterium
TAGAAAACAAAATCGGCTATAAAATTTATCATTTTCATCAAGATGGCTATAGAGCCGCTGCTAAAATTTGGTAATGCAATGAATCTAATCAACAAATTCTTAAAATTTTTTAAAAAAATTAGACCTCGATATCTTTTATCATTAGATAGCCAATTTTATAGCTTGTCGCATAAAAAAACGATTTATCAAACAATTGTTTCAGGCGAAGCTAAAAAAAGTTAAAATTGAATAACCTAAGAAATCGGTCATATAATGAACAAAACTATCTGTCATATGAGTTCTATAAATAATCTTGGGAGTATTATTTCCCAAGGTGGATTGATATGTAAGAAACAAATGACGGAAAATAATGTTCAATATGAAGACATTGCTAACAGTGACGTGCAAGATAAAAGGTCTCAAACAATCGTGCCCTTTCCGCCTAGCGGAAATTTACATTGTTATGTGCCCTTTTATTTCTGGGGGCTGACGCCAATGCTGCTTGTAAATCAGTATAGACAGAATGACATCATATTTTTTGTAACTCATACTGAGACTGTTGCCAGGGCAAGATTACTCTTCGCTTTCACTGATCGGCATGCTGTCGTTAACTATGCTCAGTTCTATAATGACTTAGAAAAACTAAATAATCTTGATTGGCAAACAATCAAACTAAAATATTGGGCTGACACCCCAGAAGACCCTGCTCGAAAAGAGAAAAAACAAGCTGAATTTTTAATTCACCAAAAATTGCCTTGGGAACAAATCTACGGTATAGCAGTAAATAATGAAGATGCTCTAGCAAAAGTCGAAAGCACATTGAATGGATTACAACACAAACCTGTCATTAAGGTAAAAAAAGAATGGTACTACTAATATGATACACACGAAATCGGGTGACATACTTGCTGCTAATGCCGAAGCCATTGTTAATACGGTTAATTGTGTTGGCGTGATGGGGAAAGGGATTGCATTACAATTTAAAATGAAATATCCAGAGAATTATAAGGTTTATAAAAAAACATGCGATCAAGGCCGCATGATCGTTGGTAAGGTGCTAGTGTTTGAGCAAAATGCTTCTGCCTACCCGAGATATATAATTAATTTTCCAACCAAACGACACTGGAAGGGAAAATCAGTTATTTCAGATATTAGCAAAGGCTTAGATTCACTTGTCACAGAGATAAAACGCCTAAAAATTAAATCCATTGCTATCCCAGCACTTGGAAGTGGTTTGGGTGGTTTAGATTGGTCTCAAGTTAAATCCATCATTATCGACGCGTTCTCTCAACTTCCTGATGTTGATGTTTTATTATATGAACCATATTATTCTCCATCAGTTCAAACTATTGAGGTCAACACTAAAAAGCCTAAAATTACCTTATCAAAAGCATTGTTGATTAAACTTATGCAAGTCTATCAAGCATTGGGTTATTCCCATTCGCTGCTCGAAATTCAAAAATTAATTTACTTTATTAATATACCACTACAAAGTGAATTGAAATTTAGCTTCAAAAAATCCAATTATGGCCCTTACGCTAGCTCTATTAATTATTTACTGCAAGATATGGAAAATCATTACACTCGTGGTTTTGGAGATCGCGTTCAAAAAGCAGAGGTGCGTTTGCTGGATAATGCTATTGAAGAAGCGGATATGTTCCTATCCGAAAAAAATGAATATTTAGAACATATAAAAAAGATAAAGCAATTAGTTGACGGTTTCGAGACTCCCTTTGGCATGGAGTTACTATCAACAGTACACTGGGTAGCAACAAAAGAATGCGTTGCCAATGCGAACAATGATGAAATTATCGGCAAAGTACATCAGTGGAATAGTCGCAAAGAAAAGTTATTTCAACCTCATCACATAAATATAGCTATCAATCGATTAAGAGAAGAACAATGGATAAAGTAAAAGACTATCTGTTTTAGCTGTGGATGTTTCTATATGACTTCTACATGACTTTTTCGATTTTTTCGGACTTGAAAAAGCAATGTATTGAAAAAGATGATTTTATTCAGTTGTACGAGAAAATCGCACAACTGAAATTATTATCAGCGGTCAAGTGGACTTAATCAGGTATTTAAATGGTTCAAAAAAATTTCACTGTAATGAATTATTTTCTATGCAAATACTGCTATTAAATTTTTTATTTAATAACAATGAAAAAAACTTAATGATCTCTAAGTGGAAAAACTGAATATTCCACCGAAAAGTTCTTTCCTTTTTATCAATAGTATTAAATGAATGCCAAAAACAGTTGCGCAGCATATACACTCCTTATGATGGTTAGCGAACTTATTAATGTTCACTAATAAGTTTAGCTCTCATGCATAAATTGTCATTCATCATTTTATAAAACTTAAATATAAGTAAAATCAGTAAGATATGCGGGAATTTCACACGGGAAGTATTATGGAGAATGTAGAGCCTTCACCGATTTCACTTTTTAAGTGAATTTCTCCATTTATTTTTTTAAGCATTAGTTTTACATTACTTAATCCCAACCCTATGCCTGAATTTTTTATGTTACTCGAATCAATACGATTGAAGGGTTCAAAAATATAGTCGTAAAATTTTTCATCAATACCGATTCCTGTATCATGAATTGTTATAAATAAAAAAGAACTGTGCCTAATAATTTTTTTATTTAATGAAATCGTTACTCCACCAATAAAAGTAAATTTAATAGCATTTGAAATAATATTTAAAATAATACGATACAGTATAGATCTATCTCCTACATAACTTATTTGAGGCTCACTGAATATCGTTTCAATATACAGATTTTTATCTTTTGCTTTTGCTGACACAAATAAAACAACTTGATCTATCAAAAGATTAACATCAAATTCCCTTGTTTCCAATTTAAGTTGGTTATTATCTAGTCGAGAATAATCCAATACATCATCCAAAAAATTAAGTAATTGTTCAGAAGAATTAACTACAAGCTTTTGTAATTTTTTTAATTCAGGAGATTCTATTTTCTTATAAATTGAACTTGACAAGTAACTTATTCCACTTGCGGGTGTTCTAAAATCATGCGACATTTGCATCAAAAAATCGGACTTAATTTTATTTGCTGTTTTTAATTCTGCAATTATTTTTAATATAAATTTATCTAACTTATTTAATTCATAGATATTAAATTGTTTATTTAGTATTTGGTTTTTATCCAGTTTATTTTCATATAAAAAATCAATACGTTTAGATATTTTTTCTAATGGTTTTGATAAATAGCCTGCTACTAACTTACTGGCGAGAAATGCCAATGTATATGAGAAAATTAATATGCTCGGAATATTTATGGGAAGAATATTTGTATATCCAATTTTATTCATTGAAATAGAAGAAATAATTAAATCAATTATTACAAATGCAGCAAGCAGAATGGTGGAAAATGTTAAAAAAATTGCGCTAGCATAAGTGTGAAGAGAATTGTGCTTAAAAAATTCGATTAGTTTTTTATCTTTCTTTCCTTCGTAAAAGCCGAAAGCAATCGTGATAAGACTTATTAACCAAACCACATCGAACATTCTAAAATAATGGTTTGTGCTATAACTAAAGCGATGCGCCAAATTGAATGCAACTAACAGCAAAAAACCGACTTCAAGATAGATAAGTGATCTTGATTTTGTTCTAGCAAGACAAATTGAAATAGCGATAAAAAGTATTGTTTCAAACAAAGAGTTGATCATCCCAGTTGTGCCAATTTCAGATAAGATTGTGCTTCTAAAGATAATTATCAACAAAAAAGATAGTAAGATTATTGCGACAGACTGCGTATACGAAAATATTGTAACCCATGTTTTACTGTTGCTTTTATTTATTTGTGCGAAATATAAATATAACCAAGCAAAAATCTGAATGCTGAGAAAAACGGAATATGCAATTGTCCAGGATAGATTGATGCCATTATTAATTTTCTTATACCCCAGGATATTTATAAGAACATTATACACTTCATTAGCAAATAAACCTGGAATTATGCTGAGAAATATAAAAAGATAAAAATTTCCCATTATTAATTTAGATTTGCTCTGATAGGCTAGATAACTAAATATTCCAATGTAAATATCGACTGATAATTGAATACAATATATTACATTATCCCAATATTTTGCATTAGCTCCATAATGTATTGATGCTGCATAAGACAAAACCAATACACCCCATAAGAACACCCAAAAATTATAGTTCTTAAAGCTATTTTTAATATTTAAATACATTATGCGTTCTTGGCTACATCAGGTGTAGCATTGGTTATCAAGCTTGACAAGAGGTTTGTTATATCATGCCCATGCGTTTTCTTAATTATTTTGGATTTAATATTTTTTATATGAGACAGTTCCACACATAAATCGTTTGCGATGCAACTATCTGATTTTCCAATGTTTACTTGAATAAAAATTTCAAATTCACGTTTTGTTAAATTATTTAATCCTGATAGTTTTTTAGATTCGCGTAATTTATTTAAAAGAGATGGATCAAGATAGGTACCACCCTGGATGATATGTTTTATGGCTATTAATAAATTTTCTCCCAAATAGTAAGAACCTTTAATAGCAATCGCATCAATATTTTTATCACTGATAATGCGCTCCAAGATGGACATTTCAGTATGAGCGGTCAACATAAAAATTTTAATTGCCCGATTTTGTGCTTTAATTCTTTTTGCCACCTCAAGTCCTGTCATATCTTCTAATTGAAAATCTAAAATGACTAGGTCAGGTTGATAAAATTTTATTGCTTCCAATCCTTCGCGACCTAGCACATTATTACTTACAATTTCAAATGACTCATCATCCATTATCTCTGTTGTTATCCATGCACTATGTATTTCACTATCTTCGATAATGCTGATTTTGATTTTATCCATGGAATATACTTTTTATTTTATCAAAAATAATTTGCGCTAATTGTTTATGTGCAGCTGCATCTAAATGCAATCCATCAATTTCGGAGGGTGAAATCAAGTGTGAAACAGAAAGAAAATGACAATTCTTTTCTTTAGCTAAACCAGCATATTCTTGCTCTAGTTCAGCTATTTTTTTTCCTGCGCCTTCGAATATAATAACTCCACTGTCATCTTTATGTTGTTCGGCAAAGGAGAGCAATTTAGCAGGCGGAATGATTAAAATTTGAGGTGGCATCTGCATTGCATTTCCATAGAGTGAATTTTGAATAATATCCACTAATTCTGCTAATCCAGCGCGAATTTCTTTTGCGGTGCGATTAAAATAAACTTTTAAGTCATTACCACCCAACGCCAATATCACCAGATCAATGGGGGCATGAGTATATAGACATGCAGGTAAATAATTTTTCCCATTACGGTCAGGCGGAAATTGATAGTCAAGATTAGTCGTACGGCTATTCAACCCTTCTTCAACTATAAAAAAATTTTCACCGACTAATTGCTGCAGTATGCCTGTCCATCGAATATTGCGTGGGTAACGCTGGATTGTGAGATTTTTCTTGGCAGGATCCAGGGGAACATATCCCCATGTGTTTGAGTCTCCATAACAGAGAATTGTTTTCTGCATTATCATCTTCCTTCTTTTTATTATAATAGGATGAGGTTTCTACATGACTTTTTCAATTTTTCGCGAAGGCTTCTAACCCATTGATTCGAAGGTGGCCAGAGGTGGAATCGAACCACCGACACGAGGATTTTCAGTCCTCTGCTCTACCAACTGAGCTATCTGGCCAAGAGTATCCGAGAGGCGATATTAAACCGATTGCGGCGGGTGACGTCAAGTAAAAAATATAATTTAGTTAGGCGGTACATAACCGGCAGGTTTTGCGCTGCCTTCGCCGAATAAAAATTGTTCCATTTCTTCTAGCAGGAATTTCCGGGCATTTGGGTCCAGCATGCTCAAGCGGTATTCGTTGATTAACATGGTTTGCTGATTCAGCCAAAGCTGCCAAGCTTCTTTAGAAATTTCAGCCAGAATGCGTTGACCCAGTGGGCCAGGATACGGAGCAGCTTCAAATCCTTCAGCCTCTTTTTTTAATTTTTTACACTGAATCATGCGTGGCATAGAGTTCCTCAATAATTTTTTTAACCGGTGCTGGTAAACCAATGGCCTGAGAGTTGTCGAGGTTATACCAAATTTGCTGCTCGCTATCCATGATTTTGGCAGATCTCTGCAAAAGCGCGGCGAAGGCAGGCAGGATATCTAAATGGAAATGACTAAACGTATGACGAAAAGGAGTACCCCATTTTATCTGCATCACTTGCAACTTGAAGTGCTGCTGGCAATATTTTTTTATCTCATCCTCTTTTGCAAAATGCGACAATTCGGGCAAACTCCATAATCCGCCCCAAATGCCAGTTGGAGCACGCTTTTCTAATAGAACAGATTGATTATGGCGCAAGATAAGCAAAGTGGCTTGGCGGATGGGTATATTTTTTTTGGGTTTAGGATGCGGCAAGTTTTTTTCAATACCCAACTCTCTGGCAATACAAATTGTGCTAAATGGGCATTTCTCACAAAGCGGCTTGCCACGAATACAAACCGTTGCGCCAAGATCCATCATCGCTTGCGTGTAATCATCAATTCGCTCAACGGGAGAAAATTTTTCAGCAATTTCCCATAAACGATCAGCCGCTTTTTTTTCTCCAGGCCAAGCCGTTATACCAAAAACGCGAGTCAAAACCCGTTTCACATTGCCATCCAAAATGGCGGCTTGACGTTTAAAGGCAATCGCTAAAATCGCTCCCGCGGTCGAGCGGCCAATGCCCGGTAATAATTGGAGTTCTTCCAAAGTTTCAGGCAAAACGCCATTAAAATTTTGTTCTACAAATTGTGCTGCACGCTGCAAATTACGCGCGCGGCTGTAATAACCGAGCCCAGTCCATAAATGTAAAACTTCATCCAGGTTGGCTTTCGCAAGCGAATGCAAATCAGGAAAACGCTGCATAAAACGCTCAAAATAGGGAATAACCGTATTGACCTGGGTTTGCTGCAACATAATTTCTGAAACCCATACGCGATAAGGCGTTTTGTTATATTGCCAAGGCAACGTTTTGCGTCCATGACGATCAAACCAATCTAAAAGCGTTTTTTGAAAGTCATGAATAGTGATAGTTTGTGGTTTTATATATAGGATCAATGGAATATTCCTTTGCAGAAAAATTTTAGCAAATAAAATGATAAATGGCATTTTAAATTTTTTGCAATATCCATTTGGATGCAATATTATTGATCTCTTCATACAAATAAGAGGGGATAATTTTATGCACCCATATGTAAGGCATATAGCTCAACTAATAGAAAATTCGGATTTGAATGAAGCCGAAAAAACTGCCGACATCAAATTGCGCGAGATCGCATGTATGACTCAGAGTATCAAAAAGAGCTGTGAAGAAGCTAAAAAGAGGCATGATGAGGCTATTAAAGCGGGTCTTAAGTTACAAGATATCGATATGGCTAATTATAATCCACTTGATGAAATGTATGACCGCTGGGATGGAACGTTTAATAGGAAGGCTACTTTATTAACACGTGCAATCGAAAAAGGTTACGTAGGCGTCGTACGTATGTTGCTTGATGCGGGTGCAAATCCTAACATTGCCGCTGAAGAGGAGCGTATTAAAGGTTATACACCACTGATGCTAGCAGCAGGAGGACGTGGCAATATCGAAATTGTGAAATTACTTCTCAACCAAGGCGCGGATCCAATGATTAGTCGTGATTATTATGTTAGTTATCGAGGAAAGGTTTACGACAAAGCATCTGATAGAACTGATAATGAAGCAATAAAAAAATTATTGACGACGGCTGAAAACCAATCACTCGAAAGAAGATTGGCGCTCGTGTCATCGCAAGGGATGTTTGGTGGTTCTGGCGTACAGCCTGGGGAAGATGCGACTGCTGCTAACCAAGCGAAGCATGTTGTTAGTGCTCGGAAGGTGTGATTGTAAATATATGTGACATTTTCAACACCCTCATCCCCAGCCCTTCTCCCGTTCCGGGAGAAGGGAGCAAAAAACATTAAAACTCCCTTCTCCCGGCAACGGGAGAAGGGTCGGGGATGAGGGTGTTGAGGTCCCACGGCTTAAAGTGAGAACTCTTGAAAAAAATGTAATTCACCCCTATTCAATAATGTTTTTACCGCCAAAATATCCGGCGCAAAATAACGGTCCTTTTCGTAAAACGGTACTTTTTCACGAATCAGCGCAACCACTTTTTCCAATGCCGGCGAAGTTTTTAACGGCCGACGAAAATCAATTCCCTGACACGCAGCAAGTAATTCAATTGCGACAATTCCAGTGGTATTTTCCACCATCGACAATAAACGCCGCCCCGCATAAGTCGCCATGCTGACGTGATCCTCTTGATTCGCAGAAGTCGGTAAACTATCCACACAGGCAGGATGCGCAAGGGATTTGTTTTCACTCGCAAGCGCTGCAGCAGTCACTTGCGCAATCATGAAGCCTGAATTGACTCCCGCATTTTTAACCAGAAAAGGCGGTAAATTGCTAAAATTTGCATCCACTAATAACGCAACTCTTCGCTCCGACAATGCGCCAATTTCCGCAATGCTCAATGCCAGTGTATCTGCGGCCATCGCAACGGGTTCTGCATGAAAATTTCCGCCTGAAATAATTTCATTTGTTTCAGCGAAAACTAAAGGATTATCGGATACCGCATTGGCTTCAATCATGAGAGTTTGTTTCGCAAATAAAATATGCGCTAAACAAGCACCCATGACTTGCGGTTGACAGCGTAATGAATACGGATCTTGCACTTTGCCGCAATCCGTGTGCGAAGCATGAATTTGACTGTTAGCCAATAATTCTCGCAGCATTTTCGCCACGGTAATTTGTGTGGCATGACCACGCACTTGTTGAATTCGATCATCAAACGGTTTGCTGCTGCCCAGCGCTGCATCCACAGATAATGCACCCGCTATAATCGCAGTAATAAAATTATTTTCCGCGCCAATTAAACCCAACAAAGTCAATGCAGTGGAAACTTGCGTGCCATTTAATAACGCCAAGCCTTCTTTTGGCGCAAAGAGTAAAGGCGAAAGTTCAATAAGTTCTAACCCTTCTTTCGCAGAAAGAATTTTTCCTTGATAACGAACTTCACCCGCGCCCAATAATACGGCTGAGAGATGCGCAAGTGGAGCAAGATCACCTGATGCACCCACCGAGCCTTGTGAGGGAATGCAAGGATAAACTTTTTTGTTAAACAAACGAATTAATGCATCAATGGTTTGCATGCGCACACCGGAATAACCGCGCGCTAAGCTATTTATTTTCAATGCCAAAATAAGTCGCACTGCTTGATCGGAAAGTAATTCGCCGGTACCTGCCGCATGCGACAAAATAATACTTTCCTGCAAAATACTTAAATCCGTAGTATTAATGCGTGTACTGGCGAGTGAGCCAAAGCCTGTGTTAACTCCATACACTGTTTTCCCTTCCGAAATAATTTTTGCGACGACAGTTTCAGAAGCATAAATCGCTTCGATGCATTGGGAATCGAGTTCGATAATCGTTGCTTCATCGAGCAAATTTTTAATATCAGAAAAAGTTAATTGACCGGGTGTTAAAATAAATTTATTTGCATGAAACATAATATTTCCTGGTTATTTGAGCATAGGTAAATTTAAATTATTTTCTTTCGCGCATTGAATGGCGAGATCATATCCAGCGTCTGCATGACGCATCACACCACTTGCGGGATCATTGGTTAATACGCGTTCCAAACGTTTTGCAGCCGCTTCTGTGCCATCGGCAACAATGACTACGCCTGCATGTTGTGAATAGCCAATGCCAACGCCGCCGCCATGATGAATGCTAACCCAAGTTGCGCCACTCGCGCAGTTTAATAAGGCATTTAATAATGGCCAATCGGCGATGGCATCGGAACCATCTTGCATTCCTTCTGTTTCACGATTGGGGCTGGCAACTGAACCGGTGTCTAAGTGATCACGACCAATAACGATTGGCGCTTTTAATTCACCTTTTGCGACCATTTCATTAAATGCTAAACCTAAACGCGCACGATCACCTAAACCTACCCAGCAAATTCGCGCGGGCAAGCCTTGAAATTGAATACGTTCTTTTGCCATATCAAGCCAGTGGTGTAAATGTGGATTGTTGGGAATGAGTTCTTTGACTTTCGCATCGGTTTTATAAATATCTTCTGGATCACCCGATAATGCAACCCAACGAAAGGGACCCACACCGCGGCAAAATAACGGACGAATATAAGCAGGAACAAAACCAGGAAAATCAAATGCATTCGAAACCCCTGTTTCTTTGGCCATTTGGCGAATATTATTGCCATAATCAAATGTAGGAATTCCTTGTTGATGAAACGCGAGCATCGCGCGTACTTGAATTGCCATTGAATCTTTCGCTGCACGAATCACACGTTCGGGATCTTTTTTGCGAAGTTCTTCTGCTTCTTCCAGCGTGAAACCGATGGGTAGATAACCATTTAATGGATCGTGCGCACTGGTCTGATCGGTGACTAAATCCGGACGAATTCCACGTTTAACTAATTCTGGAAAAATATCCGCTGCATTTCCTAATAAACCCACGGAAATGGCTTTTTTTTCTTGCTGCGCTTTATGAAGGATATGTAATGCTTCATCTAGCGTATTTGCTTTTACATCTAAATATTTTGTTTCCAGACGACGTTGAATGCGTTTGGGATCACACTCCACCGCAAGCATCGAAGCACCCGCCATCGTAGCCGCTAAAGGTTGTGCACCACCCATGCCGCCCAAACCACCGGTTAAAATCCATTTGCCTTGCAGATTTCCCGCATAATGTTTGCGACCCGCTTCAACAAAGGTTTCATACGTGCCTTGCACAATGCCTTGGCTGCCAATGTAAATCCAAGAACCCGCCGTCATTTGACCGTACATCATCAAGCCTTTTTTATCTAACTCATGGAAATTTTTCCAAGTTGACCAATGTGCAACTAAATTGGAATTGGCTAACAAAACGCGCGGCGCATCAACGTGAGTTTTAAAAACGCCAACGGGTTTGCCTGATTGAATTAGTAAAGTTTCATCGGCATTTAAATTTTTGAGAGCGGCAATAATTTTGTCGTAACAATTCCAGTCGCGGCAAGCACGACCAATACCACCATAAACAACTAAATCACTGGGAATTTCTGCTACATTCGCATCCAAGTTATTCATCAACATGCGCATGGGCGCTTCGGTCAGCCAATTTTTTGCCGTGAGTTCCGTGCCATGCTGCGCCCGTATATGCCGTGACGGATCATGGCGTGAATTTTTTTCCATACTTAATTCCTATTGATGATCGTGATGATGAACTATTTCATAGATTAAATTAGCAGCTAATTTTGCGGTACTTTGATCTATATCATAACGTGGTGATAGTTCAGCGATATCATATCCGATCACTTTGCCAGAAGCAGCTAATTGTCTGATAAGCGGAATAATATGCCAGGGAAATAATCCTAACGGTTGTGTGGCACTGACACCCGGTGCAAATGCAGCAGCAAACACATCAAGACAGATGCTGACATACACGATTTCATTTTCGTCAATCACGCGATCGATAAAATCAATGCATTTTTCTTGATGTCCTAAATGCAATTCATCTGCCCAAATGACTTTAACACCATGTTTTTTGGCGGTGTCATGAATTTGCCGGATATTGCCGGCATGCTGAATGCCTACGCAATTATAATCCAGACGACGTTTTGCTGCTTTGTGCGCTGTAGCAATTTGGAGAAACGATGTCCCAGAGCTACCTTTTTGGTTGGGCAATAATGGCCGCATATCAAAATGGGCATCAAAATTGATGATACCTAAATGTTTTTGCGGATGTATCGCGGCGATGCCTTGATAATGGCCCCAGGCAAGTTCATGTCCACCGCCTATGATGATGGGCGTAATTTTTTGGCGTAATAATAACGCGACGATATCAGCGAGTGCGTGTTGTGATGTTTCTACATCGCCATCTGCACATTCAATATTGCCAACGTCCAGGCAAGTGAAAGTTTGTGCTTGAATGGGAAGCTTAGCTAAGGCTTGACGAATCGCATTAGGACCTTCTGCTGCGCCAATGCGTCCGAGATTGCGATGCACGCCTTCATCACATCGAAAACCAATGAGCGCGAAAGTTTGTTTTTGGCTAGCAATTTCCGGATTATCCAGTAAATTAACAATGCGTACCGTTTGAAAAAATGACGAGTTAGGCGGGGAGTCAGTTCGACCTCTCCATTGTGATTGATCAGGCGGTAAATAACGGGTATTCCAACTCATTGTCATTCATGCTCAAATGAGGCTAATCTTATTATTCTAACCTAAAGGATTGTCCAGATGAACAAGCAGTGGGATGCACTATGGATAAATAGCACAATTGCGACATTTGAGAACGGTGTTGAACCATAT
>CAYRUP010000057.1:0-12317 GCA_964427485.1 uncultured Coxiellaceae bacterium
TATCTTTTTTTCCATTAGTAAAATGATTATACTCCTTCTCCTGGGATTTCAGATGTTATAGGGATTTTAAGGAGTCGTGATGGCTTTTTTGAATGTAGTCATTTTGCTGATTGTTGTATTGGGATTGGCCTATATTCAAGTCCCCATTGTACTTTGGACGTTGGTGATTGGGCTTGTGTTATTTCTTCTCACCATTTTCGGAACCCTAGGTTATATTTTCTTAGGAATTTGTTGGTTACTTTTCATCGCAGCAGCACTTTTTGCTAATCTTAAAAAAACCCGTCTTCGTTATTTTACCAAACCCGTCGTCAAGAAAATGCATCGACGCATGCCCGCGATTAGTGATACGGAGCGTGAAGCGATTGAAGCAGGTGATGTTTGGTGGGAAAAAGATTTATTTTGTGGTCGACCCGATTGGAAAAAATTTCTCGCTTTGCCACAACCTAAACTTTCTGCCGAAGAAGAAGCATTTTTAAATAATCAGGTTGAAACCGTTTGCGGCATGATCAATGATTGGGAAATCATTAATGTAAGACGTGATCTTTCTCCAGAAGTTTGGGCTTATCTGAAAGAAGAACGCTTTTTCGGTATGATCATTCCAAAAGAATTTGGCGGTCGCGGATTTTCCGCATTGGCTCATTCAACTGTCGTATTAAAAATTGCAACACGCAGTATTAGCGCAGCGGTTGATACCATGGTGCCAAACTCATTGGGTCCAGCCGAATTACTATTACATTATGGGACAGCCGAACAAAAAAGTTATTACCTTCCGCGCTTGGCAAAAGGTGAAGAAATTCCCTGTTTTGCACTGACAGGTCCTGAGGCTGGCAGTGATGCAGGCGCTATTACTGACAGCGGCGTCGTTTGTTATGGTCAACATGAAGGTAAAGAGGTATTGGGTATTCGTCTATCATGGAATAAACGCTATATCACGCTGGCTCCCGTTGCAACTGTTTTAGGATTGGCGTTTCGTTTATATGATCCGGATCATTTGTTAGGCGAACAAAAAAATATTGGCATTACCTTATGTTTAGTTCCAACTTCACATCCGGGTGTTGAAATAGGTAATCGTCATTTGCCCTTGCACATGGCATTCATGAATGGTCCCACTTATGGAAATGATGTTTTTATTCCGATTGATTGGATCATAGGCGGCCTTGAAATGGCAGGCCAAGGCTGGCGGATGTTAATGGAATGTCTATCCGTGGGACGCGGAATTTCATTACCGGCGTTGAGTACGGCCTGTGGTAAATTAGCTTTCCGAGTGACGGGTGGTTATTCGAAATTACGCAAACAATTTAATACATCAATTGCAAATTTTGAAGGTGTCGAAGAAGCACTGGGCCATATTGGTGGTTTAGCCTATTTTCTGGAATCATGTCGCATCTTGACAGCAGGCGCGATTGATTTAAAAATTAAACCCGCTATCGCAACCGCCATCGCAAAATACAATATGACGGAAATGGCACGCGCTACTATTAATCACGCGATGGATGTGCATGCTGGGCATGGCATTCAAGTAGGACCGCGCAATGTACTCGCTTATCCTTATATTTGTATGCCAGTCAGTATTACCGTGGAAGGTGCAAATATTTTAACGCGTAATTTGATTATTTTTGGTCAAGGCGCAATCCGTTGTCATCCCTATATTTTGCAAGAAATCGAATTATTTTCTGCTGAAAGTACGCCTGACCGAGTAGAACAATTGGATAAATTATTATTGTCTCATGTTGGTTATGTACTGAGTAATCTGGTACGCAATTTATGGTGCGGGATCACCGGCGGAAAATTATTATTTTCACCCGTTCGTGGCCCTATCGCACGTTATTACCGACAATTCACACGCATGAGTGCGGCATTGGCTTTATTATCTGATATCACCATGCTTATTTTAGGCGGTACATTAAAGCGTAAAGAACGCATATCCGCTCGATTGGGTGATATGTTAAGCCAATTGTATTTAGGTTCTGCGGTGTTGAAATATTTTCATGATAATGGCAAACCGGCATCCGATGTGAATTATGTGAAATGGTGCTCGGAAAAATGCTTGCGTGAAATTCAACTTGCATGCGACGAATTACTGAATAATTTCCCTCAGCCGATTTTGGGTAAGGTACTACGCTGGATTATTTTTCCATTTGGGACTGCTTATCGCCTACCTAAAGATCGATTAAATCATCAGGTTGTTGCTGCAATGCTTGAGCCATCGGCATTTCGTGATCGTTTGACACGTTATTTTTATTTTGATAAAAATCAAGATGATCCGGTGAATCGTATTGAAAGAGCTTTTGAAAAAGCGCACGAGGCAGAACCTATCTGGAAAAAATTTCAAAATGCACTACGAAGTGGTACATTACCTCGTGTGGGCAATTTCGAAGATCGCACGAATGCGGCAATCAAAGCCGGTGTGTTGTCTGAAAATGAAGTGAATGTCCTACGTGAATTTGATGCGTTATGCAAAGAAGTTATCAAGGTGGATGAATTTTCATTTGATCTCAATACTGTATTGAGTTAGGGAAGAATAACGATGAGTATAAAAAGTAATGAAGTGTATCTTGTGGATTATGCACGCACGCCAATTTTAAAAGCACGCGGCAAACCCGGCCCGCTTTCTGCTTCTGATTTGGCTGTGAATGCAGGAAGAGAATTACTCGCACGCCAACCTTTTGCACCGACCGATTTAGATGAAGTCATTATTGGTTGCATGATGCCAAGTCCAGATGAAGCCAATATTGGCCGCGTTATCGCTTTGCGATTAGGTTGTGGTAAATCCGTGCCTGCTTGGACGGTACAACGAAATTGTGCATCCGGTATGCAAGCAATTGATAGCGCTTTCAAAGATATCGCATCGGGTCGTCATAATCTTGTGCTCGCCGGCGGCACTGAAGCAATGAGCCGTGCGCCTTTGCTGTTTAATAATAAAATGGTTAATTGGCTAGCGAATTTTTGGGGTGCCAAAACATTCGGTGCGAAATTACAAAAAATCACTCAGTTTAGACCTTCATTTTTAGCACCCGTTATTGCCTTGTTACGCGGATTGACTGACCCTATGGTGGGTTTATCCATGGGACAAACCGCTGAAAATGTTGCCTACCGTTTCAATATTACTCGTCAGCAAATGGATGCATTTGCTATGGAAAGTCATCAGCGTGTTGCAGCTGCACAAGATCAACAACGTTTAAATGAAATCACACCCGCATTTAGTTACACCGGTGATTATGCTGTTTTAGATGATGGTGTGCGCCGCGATACTTCCATGGAAAAATTAGCCAGCTTAAAACCCTTTTTCGATAAAAAATTTGGAAGTGTAACAGCAGGGAATAGTTCGCAAGTATCCGATGGTGCTGCATTATTGTTGCTTGCAAGTAAAGAAGCCGTGAAAAAATATCAATTACCTGTGATTGCGCGAATTGTCGATGTCGAGTGGGCAGGGCTTGATCCTGCTGAAATGGGACTCGGGCCTGTTTATGCAGCAACTTCCTTATTACGTCGTTACAATTTAAACATGAATGACATTGATTATTGGGAAATTAATGAAGCATTCGCAGCGCAAGTTCTTGGCTGCTTAGCAGCGTGGGAAAGTGATGAATATTGTCGCGACAATTTAGGTTTAGATAAAGCATTCGGCGCATTAGATAAAAATCGTCTCAATGTGGATGGTGGAGCAATTGCTTTGGGTCATCCGGTGGGGGCAAGTGGTGCACGGATTGTGCTTCATCTAGCTAACGTTTTAAAACGCGAAAATGCGCAACGTGGTGTCGCAACAATTTGTATTGGCGGCGGTCAAGGTGGCGCGATGTTAATTGAAAATGTTTCTGAAGTGGGAGCATAAGCAGGATGCAAACTTACAAACACTGGCGGTTAGAAACCGATAAAGATCAACTATTGTGGCTTTACTTTGACAAACAAAATGCGTCCGTTAACACAATGGATCGTGAAGTCATGGAAGAATTATCTGACGTTATTGATTCCATTAACACAGAGCATAAAGGTTTAATTATTGCATCAGGTAAAAAAACCGGCTTTATCGCGGGTGCTGATATTTCGCAATTCACAAAATTCAGTGATATTGACGAAGCTATTTATTTACTAAAAAGTGGTCAGCGTATTTACGACAAGATTGAAAATTTAAAAATACCGACTGTTGCCATGATTGATGGTTTTTGTCTGGGCGGTGGTATGGAACTTGTTTTGGCTTGCCGTTATCGGGTCGCCGAAGAGGGTGCGAAAACGCGTTTGGGATTGCCTGAAGTGAAACTTGGCATTCATCCAGGTTGGGGTGGTAGTGTACGTATGCCGCGTTTGATTGGTGCATTGCAAGGTTTAAATATGGTGTTATCCGGTCATACCATTAGCGGCAAAGCAGCTGCAAAAATCGGCGTAGTTGATATTGCAGTGCCCAAACGACATTTAAAACGTGCAGCAATATTTTATGCATTAACTAGCCAGAACCGCATAAACCTTCTTGGTTCCAAAATTTTACGAACACTAAACTCATGCGTCCACTCTTGGCGAGTTTTATGCGTAAAAAATTACGCGCTAAAATAAATCCACTCCATTATCCTGCACCTTTTCATGCGCTGGATAATTGGGAGCGAGTTGGGGTAACGGGTGAAGCTGCCATGGATAAAGAAGCGCGAAGTTGCGGCAAATTATTTTTTAGCGATACCTGCCAAAATCTCGTGCGGATCTTTTTCTTACAAGAACGTTTAAAAAGTCAGGGCAAAGAAATCCGCTTTACGCCAAAACATGTCCACGTGATTGGTGCTGGCACGATGGGTGGCGATATTGCTGCTTGGTGTGCACTCCAAGGAATTAAAGTCACCTTACAGGATCGCGAAGCAAAATTTATTGCGCCCGCGATAAAACGCGCATATCAATTATATAAAGAAAAATTAAAAGAACCGCACTTAATTCAAAAAGCGATGGATAATCTTGTTCCGGATGTTCAAGGTTATGGAATTCCGCATGCCGATGTAATTATTGAAGCGATTTTTGAAGATTTGCATGTTAAACAAGAATTATTTAAATCACTCGAACTGCAAGCGAAACCATTAGCGATTTTGGCTACCAATACGTCAAGTATTCCATTGGATGATATCAATGCCGTATTGCAAACACCGGAGCGCTTGGTCGGTATTCATTTTTTCAATCCTGTTGCCAAAATGCAATTAGTTGAAGTCGTGAAAGGCATACGCACGGATCCTTCTGTTGTAGAAAAGGCCATGAGTTTTGTGCGTAAAATTGATCGATTGCCCTTGCAAGTGCAAAGTAGTCCAGGATTTTTGGTTAATCGCATCTTGATGCCTTATTTGTTGGAAGCCGTCACTTTGCTGGATGAAGGTATACCTGCAGCGACGATTGATAAAGCCATGTTGGAATTCGGTATGCCCATGGGTCCAGTTACATTAGCAGATACCGTCGGCTTAGATGTCTGTCTTTCGGTAGCAAAATATCTCGGCAAATATTTCAATACAAAAATTCCTTCACGTCTCACAAGTCTTGTGGAAAAAGGTAAATTAGGCCGCAAAACCGGCGAAGGTTTTTATCAATACAAAAATGGCAAGCAAGTTAAGCAACCGGATACAGCTTCAGAAAAAACGCTGGAAGAAATTTCCGATCGTTTGGTACTTCGCATGTTGGATGAAGCATTTGCCTGTTTACGTGAAGGCGTTGTAGCGGATGGCGATTTAGTTGATGCAGGAATGATTTTTGGCACTGGATTTGCACCTTTCCGTGGTGGTCCTATTCATTATGCAAGAACCAAAGGTATTGGTGAATTGTTTCAACAGTTCGTCAAACAGCGTAAACAGCGTGGCGAAAAAGTGGAAGCATTAAAAAATTGGGAGGCGAGTGTGGATTTAGCTTAGAACTAGCTAAAAGTAGGGTGGATTAGATGCGTTTTTTGCATCGTAATCCACCAAATTTACGGTGGATTACGGCAAAAAAAACGCCTAATCCACCCTACGAAAAACTGACACTTCGATTTGTGTGCATACCCTAGGCCACAAGGGAAAGGCGTCAAGCTGAGCAAAAATACAGTTTAGAACATCAATGCGATCTTTTTTAAAATAACTGAGCATTTGTTAAACAATTTATGTTACAATAATGACTTTATAAAATTATAAATTGTAAACGAGGCGAAGATGCGTGAAGTCAGACTTGTGCTACCACCAAACTCTGCGTTAGATATAGAAGGCCAAGAAGACAAAGAAAATCAAGAAACAACGGTCAATAACACTTATACCAAACTGCAAAGTATTTTCTCGTGTAATAAAAATATCATTTTATCAACTGTAGCTGAATCCAGCGTAGCCACGATATGGGCTACTTTGACGACTGCTTATCTCGATGAAAATACAGAGTGGTATCGTCATCCTTTTACATTAATGAGTGCTATGCTGAGCTTAAACGCATTGATCCGAACACTTAAGAGCTGTCCTGCAATTAATAATGAATATGTACAAGCTGCGTTTTATGGCTTCTTTGATCACTTAACTAGAAGTGCTCTCGTGCATGAAGCAGGACATGCTATAACTGCATCGGTATTATTTCGAGCCCCAACAAATACTAGGATTACAATAAACCCCCCAGAAGGGTTAACGAATTATGATCGCTCGAATGGATTGACCGATATAGGAAATTTCTTCGGTCCGGATGCGTCACGTTCACTTGTTACTGCAATGGGTACAGGAACTGAATTATTGTGGAATGGTTTCAGCTTGCTTGCTGCACAATTAATTTCTGATAACCATAGTCAGATTAAAGCTCGCTTGCGTTTTTCTGTTTTGTTTTCGATGGCTAATCATATAGTCTACGCGTTAGGAGCACTAGATGATAGCAACTGCATTAACTCAAATGATTTTTGTAATTTAGAAAAACGTGCTGGCATTTCTCCAACTGCTGCAGTCATTTTTATGGTAGCTATGGCATTAGTGGTTCAACTGACTTTGTCATGTTGCTCAAAACTTAAAAAACGATTAGCAGTGAATACTGAAGAAAAATCTTCACCGGATGTCGATTTGGATTCTGCTTCGTATCGCCGATTAGCATAGATGGAATTGAAGCAATATTCGATGGAAGTGAATTTAAGATCGCCTTTCAGAAGTGTGGAATGTAAGATAATTCTTTGATAATAATAAAAAAATTGACAATGACATTCCCACCCTGATTGGACAAATAGCCTGACTCATTGTATAATATCTATACATGTCCACCTGATCTTGCGGAGTGTAAATAAAATGAAGTTTTCAGCCATTTCTTGTGTCTTGATTTCATCACTTATCGGTTCAAGCTTTGTGTTTGCAGGTGAATATCCTGAAGGCCAAATTTCTATTCATAATGGGACTAATAAAAATATTACCGCTCAAGTGAGTGGTTTTGTTGGAAAATTTCAATTAAATGCAAATGCAGAGAGAACCGTTTCTTATAGCGCACTCGCCCAGGTTTGTTCTCCCAATCCAACCCAATGTACAGCCTATTTTTACGTAGATAATACGCCTGTTGGTACGGCTGTGATTAATGTAAAAACCGGGAAATTGATGAAGATGAAACTTCCCATCATGAATGTACATACTACCAAAGAACAACAAGTTTTACGCAGCGTTGATATTACTTGAGTTTGATTGACAATTTATAAAGAGTTGTTTGCGCGCTAAAAACATTCCTCAGTGTTCTCGAGTGTTTTATACTAAATTATCGTTACTAACCAGGGAGGGTAAAGTAATGTTAAAAAAATCATTTTTTTTCGTAATGCTTTTCATATTTTTACAACCATTTTCTGCTGCTGCAGCAAGCAATAGCATTGTCGCTGTCGATACAATGGGTACAGTAGGTTTGTATACTTCCATGGTATTGGATGCAAGTAATAATCCTATCATTAGTTATTACAATGCCACTCAAGCAAAATTAAAAATAATGCATTGTTTTGATAAAAATTGCGCTAAATTCAATGCAATCGTGACACCCGATGCTGCTAGCAATGTTGGCAAATATACATCGATTACTCTCGACACAAATGGTAATCCAGTGGTGAGTTATTATGATGAAGCGGGACATGCACTTAAAGTTTTGCATTGCGGAAATTCTTCTTGTTCGACAGGAAACACGATTGCAACGCCAGATTCTGTTAATAATGTTGGGCAGTACACATCAATCACGATCGATAGTAATAATAAGCCTGTGGTGAGTTACTATGATGTCACAAAAGGCATTTTAAAAATTTTGCATTGTGGAAATGCGGCATGTACTGCGGGTAATACAATTGCAACGCCAGATATCATGAGCAGCAATGGAGTGCAAAGTTCAATTAAGTTAAATGGCTTAGGCAATCCTGTTGTTGCTTATGTTGATTTTACCAAGAAGTCACTCAAAATACTCTATTGCGGAAACGCAAATTGTACCGCAGGAAATAGCATTGCCACGGTCGATGCAAACGGCAATGTCGGACCTTATCCCTCTTTGGTTTTAAGTAATAACGGCAATCCAGCAGTAAGTTACTTAGATCTTACCAATGGTAAACTCAAAATTTTGCGTTGCGGCAATGCCATGTGTACGAGTAGTAATACCATTGCTTCAGTGAGTGGTGTGAGTGGTGTTACGGGTTATTTTTCTTCGCTAAAATTAGATGCAAATAATCTACCCGTTGTTAGTTTTTATAATTCAACAAATGGAGATCTTAATATATTACGCTGTGGAAATGCTGCTTGTACGAGTAACAACAGCCTAGTGATTCCTGATGTCGCAGGGCAAGTTGGAATGTATACATCCCTCCGCTTGGATGCTAACAATAATCCTATTGTGAGTTATTATGATTCTACGAAGGGTGATCTCAAAGTGTTACATTGTGGTAGCACAAACTGCAATCCCAATAGCGTTGTCGTTGCAGATAGTACAGCCAATGTGGGTCAGTATTCTTCACTCAAACTCGATTCTATAGGTAAACCTGTCGTCAGTTATTGGGATCAAACAAACGGTGATTTAAAACTGTTGTATTGCGGTAACGCAAATTGTTCTGCCGGTAACAGCATTACCAAGCCCGATGTGACGGGCAATACGGGATGGGATACTTCGCTACAAGTTGATTCAGTGGGTAATCCTATCGTGAGTTATTTTAGCTTTACAGATAGTGCGATGAAATTATTACATTGCAACACGGCTACTTGCGCGGGTGTGAATATGTCGCAAAAACCCGATATTTTATCGCGTCGTCTGACTTCTTTAGCATTGGATGCAGCTGGCAACCCTGTAATTGCTTCGAGTGGACAAGCTGATCAAGGGTTGCGTATTGTGCATTGTGGTGATGCAAGCTGTGGTTTTAATAACACAATGACGTCACCTGATTTTCCTGCTTTTCCATTCAATGCAGATGTGCGTGCAGTTTCTCTCGTGTTGGATGCAAGTGGATTTCCTGTGGTGAGTTTTTACCGAGCTGATAAGGGTCAATTTAAAATTCTGCATTGTGCAGATGCAACTTGCAATGGTCCTGGCAACTCGATTGCTTTACCTGATCCGGGTGCACAAGTTGGCGATCATCGCGCA
Organism: uncultured Coxiellaceae bacterium; assembly: GCA_964427485.1. Taxonomy (GTDB): domain Bacteria; phylum Pseudomonadota; class Gammaproteobacteria; order DSM-16500; family DSM-16500; genus CAYRUP01. The sequence goes on from CAYRUP010000057.1 coordinate 9,541, forward strand.
AGCTCATTGGCGTTAGATATTCTTGGTAATCCTGTTGTTGCTTATCAAGATAGTGCAAGTAATGCATTGAAAGTTTTACATTGTGGCAATGCAAATTGTACCTCAGGAAATACGATTGCGACTGTCGCAACCAATGCAAACCAACCTTCCATAAAACTTGATGTGGGCGGAAATCCGGTTGTCAGTTATGGTTCAAACAGTGGAATGATGGTGGTTCACTGCGGTAATGCAACTTGTGTCGCGGGAAATACGTATTCCGTGATCGATGCTGATAATAATGGCTGGGATAGTTCACTGATGCTTGATGTGACCGGTAATCCCGTTGTAAGTTACTACAATCCGACTGGACAAAATTTAAAGATTACGCATTGTGGAACAGCATTTTGTCAGTAATCAATTAGGCGCTGCATGAAATGCTGCGCCTAATTTTTTTTCCACTTAATGTTACAGCCCACACTGGGTTTTTGATCTGCATCAATAGAATGATTATTTAATAAGGCGTCCAAAGCTGTCGTTAAATCTTTACCCGTCACTGACACGCCATTGCCAGGTGTCGCATCATCAAAACGACCTCGATAAACACAAGCAAGATTTTCATCAAACACATATAAATCGGGAGTGCATGCGGCTTGATAAGCTTTTGCAACGTTTTGGGTTTCATCAAAAAGATAGGGAAAAACGTAATCATGCAACTGTGCTTCTTTCTGCATGTTTTCCGGACTGTCTGCGGGATAATTTTTAATATCATTCGAGTTAATTGCAACAAAATGGATACCTTTTGTCTGATATTTTTTTGCAACTTCAGCAAGTTTAGTCTGGATAAGTTTAACGTAAGGACAATGATTACAGATAAACATCACGACCGTTCCTTTGTCTGATTTTAGCTGATCGAGAGAAAAAATTTTTCCAGTACGTACGTCCGGCAAATTAAATGCGGGTGCAATTGTACCTAAAGGTAGCATAGTTGAAGAAGTAAGTGCCATAATGAGTTCCTTATGCCTAAAATTAAGCAATAGTGTATAATAAAATCAGGACAAAATCCTTGTTTTGTTATACGAATCCGGTATTCTAATCGACATTATTGAGTGATCATAGCTGCAATTTCAATATTTAAAATGCTCTCTGCATTGTCTCAGTGATCGCTAAATCACACGGAACAAAATACAAAGTAATGGAGCCCTTTATGTCGAAGCGATTTAATTTTCAGCGTCTTTTTTTGTTAATGTCTGCAGCAGGTGTAGTTGGATTAAGCACGAATACTGCAATGGCTGCAGCTTATCAATTGTGGGAACAAGATGGTGCAAGTGTTGGTAATTATCATGCGGGTCGCGCAGCTGAAGCACCTGATGCGAGTATAGCTTATTACAATCCTGCTGGTTTGGTTCGGATTCACCATCAAGAAATCGTGGTGGGTGCGGATCCTATTGTAACCGATATTAAATTCACTGGTACAGTCGGTCTTACGACTGCAGGAATTCCGAATATTGTCGGTCCTCAAACAGTAACAGCACAAGGCGGTGCTTTTGGTGTGATTCCGTCTATCCATTATGTTACACCACTTAATAGCAGATTGACTTTTGGTTTAAGTCTTGTTTCTCCCTTTGGTTTAAAAACCAATTATCCTCCAAATTCGTTTTCGCGCTATGCTGCAACCGTGACTTCATTGCAAGTCATCGATTTATCGCCTTCGGTTGGTTTTCCAGTGAATGACAAATTGTCCTTAGGCGCAGGCTTAGATATAGAACATGCCAAAGCCGAAATTGATTTGATGGCCGGTAACCCGCTTTTAAATATTTTATTTGGAAGAAATGTAGATACTAACAGTGAAAATATTGGCGCAAACTATGGTTATGGTTTTCACATTGGCGGCATGTATCAATTCAATGAACAAACCCGTATAGGTTTGACCTATCACTCTAAAGTAACGTTTCATTTAAATGGCTCCAGCAAATTCACTGGCCCGCTTGCCAATAATGCTGCGGGTGGATTGCAGGAATCCAGAAATTTAAAAGCGAATACATCACTCCCAGCGACCACTACATTGAGTGTGTTCCATTCATTTAACCCCACCTGGGATATAATGGGTACGGTTTCTTATATTCAGTGGAATGAATTAACAACCCTTATTTTGCAAAATGCTGCCGGAATTCTTGGCGGAGCGGCTAATAATTTTATAAATGTATTAATTGCAGAATATTACCATAACACCTGGACCACGTCGGTAGGCGCAAATTATCATGTGAATGAGCAATGGATGTTTAAAGGTGCTCTTGGTTATGATGAATCACCTACTAATAATACTTATCGCAATTTGCAGTTACCAGACAGTGATCGCATCGTCGCTGCGATAGGTGTTCATTATGAACCAACTCAAACATTAGGTTTTGATGTAGGTTGGTCACATTTCTTTGCAATGAATAACAGAATTGGCAATGTAACGCAGGTTGTCGGAGATCAAACCACTGTCACGAATGGTTCTGTTCACTTAAGTGCGGATGTATTTGGTTTGCAGATGAAGTGGGATATTGCTTAGTAAGTTTTCCCAGTGACTTTCCCTCATCCCCAACCCTTCTCCCATTCTGGGAGAAGGGAGCTTCCTAATCGTGCCCGTACGCACTTCTTGTTTGCGGTTGCGGATGGGGGAATCTGATTTTCTCATTTTTTCGAAAATTTTTATTTTATCCCCCCATCCGGTCTTTGGCCCATAGGCGTAAAGCTAAGCAACAAATGTCATCCTGAGCGCAGCGAAGGATCGCCTTATTATAATTTAGTGATCC
>CAYRUP010000058.1:0-12302 GCA_964427485.1 uncultured Coxiellaceae bacterium
CGACATCTACACCAGGACGTACACTCTTTCCCACCACGACGCTCTTCCGATCTACTCTTTCTCAGCACGAACAGCCTTCTCATTTTCACCCAAAGCGCGCAAATTTTTTGCTAACCCATAAAGTGACCAACCATTTTTAGGATATTGATGTAAATCCTGTTCATACATTTCTTTTGCTTTTTGTGGATGCCCCCACTTTAAATAAGCATCCCCCAGCGCTTGTTTAATTTATCTGCTGCAATACCTTCTTTCAATACTTTGGTCGCAGCACGCACGTTAGGATCGTTATACGTAGGATTACTACCTGCTACACCCCAATATAATGCAGCACCGTATAATGCTTTCGCATCGTTATCTTGCGGATATTTTTTCACAATGAGTTTCATTGCATTTGCATAAGCAAATTTTTCTTTACGAGAGGACTTATCTTCTTGACCGTTTGACGCATGACAACTAAAAGCACCTGCCTGTTTTACTACATTAGGCGTATGCTGATAACGTAATGAGAGAGCTTTAATATATTCTTTTTCTACCGGTGTTTTGAGTATTGCCTAATAAAAATTTATGCATAAACTATAGCATGTTGAATAACAGAAAAAGAACTACCGAGGAACACAAAATGCAACAACGCCATGAAAATGCTAAAGAAACCCCGGAGCAACAAGAAACTGTTCAAACAAGTTATTCACGGGAGTTATCACTTGAACCCATTGATGTACTCACTTTACAACAGCTTGTGGATCGCGCAACAGGCAATCCAATCTATGAGATTGCAGGTGAAAAAAGTCCATTAGCCATTTTGTGGGAGATTTATAATATTGCTTATTACGGTGACAATGTGGTTTCTGTTGATCTGAAAACAGATGTTGAAAAATTAAAACAAGTCGAACGCGATGAAAAATTTTGGGAAGTCATCCGCCATGGATTTTTGGGAGGAATGGGAGCATTTTTTTTAGAAGGCTTGAAAGCATATGGTGCTTATGAAATTTTGTTTCCGCCAATACAATCTGAGTCCATAAAAAATCGCGAAACAAATGATGTATGGTTCAAAAAAAGATTGCAATTATTAGATAAACGTTATGCAGAAAATAACGGAAATGTGACACATTTCTCGGGAAAAATAGCAGCAATGTTAGTTGTTAAAGAATTATCTTCATCTCCTTCCAGCGAAGAAATAGCAAACATACACAAGCAATATGGAATATTAGTGCCTAACGATGCTAAATTCGCACAACATATACGATATCTCACAGATACAAGTTATTTAGCAGAATATAAAAAGGATCTTCTTAATCTTGATTTTGAATCAAACGTACCGCCTGATATGAAATTGTGGGACAGTATGACAACGCGTGCAGCGCCTGATCATTTCAAATTATTCAACTCGCCTGAATTTAAAAAGTTTGAACATTATCTAGAAAATGAGGAACCTTTAACAGCTTTAAAAATGATATATCGCGTAGTGTATCATGATGATCAAAAAATCGAAAATTCCATCTCTAAAGTAATGGTTGCAAAATTAAAATGGGCTAATCGAAACGACATTTTTTGGAATATCATTAGCGATGGATTTTTGAATGGTCGTGGTGTAGCATTTTTAACAAAATTGCTAGGGCATGGAGCTTATCAAATTTTATTTTTAAATGATAATTGTCCGAAACAAATTCAAAAACAAAACGAAACTTGGTTTAAAGCTCAATTACAAGGTTGCGATACTAATCCTATAGAAAACAAAAAAACCAGAAAAGACTTATTAATTAAAATATTTTTGGTCGTTAAAGATTCCTCCTCGCAAACTTCTTTTGAAGAACAAGAAAAGTTATGGAAGAAAATGTTTCTAACACCCACGATGCCAAGTTACAAAATTTTTGAATCGCATATTAAAGCGCTTATTGATAATAAGGAAAGATTTTTAATGAGGTGTTTCCCAGATAATAAAACGTCTACACTGCGTCGCTGAAATAAGATGACCCATGCTGAATATAGTAAAGAATTCAATCAAGAGAAAGTACGCAGAGGTAAATTATGAATACAGCTCTAAAAATTGATTATGTAGATCAAAAATCAGCGCGTGAATTTCATTTACCTATTTCTGCATTTAAAAGACCACGCAATACCAAAGAATATGCTGTGCTTGAAAAAATACTAGATGAATTAATTGATACAGTTAAAGGAAATGAAAAGCATCCTCTGGCAGAAGTTATGCAAATCATCGGCGAAAATTTAGAGCAATACGATAATGAACATTACCCGCCTATTGGAATGCACATAACAGATATTGAATTGGTCGCTTTTTTAATGAAATCGCATGGTCTTAAGCAATTAGATTTAGCAGATATTTTTAGCGGACAGGCAAATGTATCCAAATTTCTTAATGGGGAGCGGCCACTTTCTAAGTCTCAGATTTTAGGGTTAAAAAACAAATTTAAAATCAGTGCAGATTTTTTTCTAAAGAACTGATTTACTTCGCTTGGAAATGAATATTCAAATTGAGTGCACTACATGTGGCTTATTGTCCTCCTTATATTATAAAGTATACTTTATGAAATTATAATATATCTAGGTAATTATAAATTATAGTTTATAATGAATATTTAACTACCAGGAAATATAAAACATCTTTTATGGCAACCACACTTTGGGGCAAGGTTTATTACAAGGATATTGAATTATCTTCCATTTTTAATATTTTAAAAATGTTAGGAATGATAGACCAACGTAATTTGATTTTTCCAGATCCGCCAAATGTTGAATATGATTATAATCGAATGATAATTATTTTTTGGGGACAAGATGGCGATCAATCTATCCGCTGCGCAATCTCCATTGAAGCGCTAGAAAATCATTATAAAAGTAAAAGCAAAGATCCTATTAAAATTTTTTTAGAAAATCATTCTGCTATTGAACATGAAGCAGTCCGCAAGTATTTAAATAATCAATTTGAGTCTAATAACTATATTCTCATCAAAACAGGGGATTTATAAAATAATATTTCGTGGTGCTGGTTTTATAAGATGTTTTAATTTCATGTTGGAAGCTACCAAAATTTCGTCTAATTGTTTGATGACAGTACTTTCAGCATTATGGAGTTTTATGTGATTGAATTTTTCTTCTAATGTTTGATCGCTCCCCGCTATTTTCTTAGACATATCGCCTTCATTTTTAACTATTGCATCGACCAATTCGGTAATGGTTTTTTTTAACTTTTCCCCTTTTTCTTTCGAAGTAAAGCCTTTTTTTAAAAAACGTCCGCCAGCTGAACTTTTTTTTGTAGTCTGATAAACCGAGGCATCAGATGCCCATTGTTTTAAAGCCGCCAAGACGGTGCCAATGTTATCTGCGCTATTAATAGTTTTAATACACCAAGTTTTTGTTTTTTCGAGTTGGTCTTTATTAACTGTCTTTTTTTCTGCGAGTGGAGGAACAAAAGAAGGAACTATATGCACATCTTTAAAAAGATCTGCATTATCGCCTCTTTTGTAAGCATCGACTATGCCAGGCTGAACATACGGCATATCTTTAAATCTGTAAGCTATATTACAAAACTCTTTAAATCGATCACATAGTGCTGATAATTGTAAATTTTTCTTTTCGTCACTCTCACCAGAATGAATAATAAGATCGGATTGATTCATAAAATCTTTTTTCATAGGATCGAGTACTATAATATCGGTGCGAGTATTCGTCTCATTTAATGTACTATCCACTAATGATTTTAACGTTTCTATTTTAGCTAATTCTTGTCTCACTATTTTATCAAGCGATTTGAATATATTTTCACTACTCGGTCTCGCTGAGGCAATTGGATTTGTCATTAGTTGAATTAATATTTCCAGCTCTTTTTTTGAAGCAGCATCTACATGAAAGTCTACATCCTTAAACATTTCACTTACGTTATAACTTTCTTTTGCTAATGCTGTCATCACCTCGCTATCACCAGCTCCACTTTTTTCAAGGGTACGACTTTTTGCTAATCGACTTTGAATAAATAAATTAGGAGGCTTAGAAAATATCATACCCATGATACCCGCCATGCTAAATATGTCACTGCGTAGAGAAAACTGTGGACGTTCGCCGACTGTTTCTGGTGGGATAAAATCTTGCATCATGGCAGTGACATGATCGGTAAGATATGTTTTCTCTCCCAAAAAGCGACTTTGACCAAAATCAAATAATTTTGCATGCGCATTTTTATCTTTATCAAAATAAATTTTTATATTGGCTGGATTCACATCGCCATGAAAAAATTTTGCTTTGTGTAACTGACTTAATTGTTCAAATATATCTTTCAATATTTGACAACGTTGTAAAAAAGATAAGTTAAGTTTTTCAAATTCACTCTCATCCAAACCAGTCGCTGAAGTACATTTTGTCTGAATTTGTATTCCTTTAATAAGTTCAGTATCAGCGATTGATGAACCATGTTTGGATTGAGGAAAAATGTTAGTAAGATTGGCATATAGTATTTTGTTTCCTTTAAGATCTTCCATGCTATAGGATTCGATTCTTCCATTTTCCCGCCAATAAATTTTGTTTTTTGATAAAACCAGTTGGTTGTCTTCAAATTCTAGCTGATTGATTTTTTCTTCATCTGTTTTATGAATTAAAATAGTAGTGTAGCTATGTTCCCTTTTTTTCATAAAATCTTTGCCGGGTAATTCTTCCATCACGAAACCATAAGTCTCAATTCCATCAGCTGTTTTGAAAGTGAGTCGTTCACTCGTATTTTTATATAAAACTTGAGTGGCTTTAATTTCGAGATCGACATCCTCTGGCGTATTTTTGAATTTAAATTTACGAATAACTATTTTTTCATTTGTTATTTTGTTTTTAGCATCAAGTCTATATCCAAAATAAATAGTCGCTTCGCCACCCTCACTTTTCTGAGGCTCTACTAGGAAATGCTGGGTTTTTCCCTTAGCATCTTTGCAAGATAATTTTTCATAGCGAGCGGGGTCTGAATGCGTTTTTTGCTCGGGAGGAGTAGCTGATTGTAGCGATGCGATATTACGCTTAATTTCATTAATATCGGGTCGACCTTCTAATTCTGCTGAATGATATTGTTCAAAGTCGTCCAGCAATTTCTCCAGCTCTGTACGAGATCGAATGTGAGTTAGCTCCAGAATGATTGATTCGATGTCCGCTACCATTAAGTCAGCAAGTAAGTTTTGACCTTCTAGTGGAGTAGCCCATCTGTCTTTTACATCATATTTAGCAGTGAGTTTTGTGATGCTCTCATTTAATGATTTTTTAACATAGTCTATTGCATGAGAAAGCATTATTGAGGCAATCTGTGCTGTACTGCCAATCGAGGTGCTTGTAGTAAGTTTAGTTTTACTGCCAGGGGTATGTACTACCAAGGGTGTGTCTTTTTTTTCTTCGAGAACATCTGAATCTGCTTTAGGTTGGAGGATGTTCGGATCGACTTTAAGACTCTTACTAAAATCATCAAAATTACTTCTAATATTGCGAAAGGCTAAGCTAGAGCTCAAGTCCTTTAAAAAATCATCAACTGTTGCATCGGGGCCGATCTTAACAGTCCAAACTAAGTTTTCATAAAAGTGAATATCTTCCTCCAAAGGTACAGCGTTACCTTCAGCGTCACTTGCCTGAATTTCCCATTGAGGATTTTCAATGAGAGGTGCCATATCCATGAGTATAATCTCAAGCTCGCCTTGTTTTGCCTCACTCATCTCAAATTGGAGGTCAGTTGTTGCGGGATTCTTGAGGAGCGTGAGTATCATGGTCTTTTTTCCCCCATATATGATAATTATAGCAAGAAAATAGCCTCGGAAGATTTTGACATTAGCGCTATTTCACGTATAACTCCCCGTCCTTTTTAAGGAGGTGTGTGATATGGCTGATGAAGCAGATATTGCGAATGATCTTATAGCGAAGTGCCCTGCCGTATAATTTAGGCATCAAAATTTATTGATTTTTATCTTAGTACACGACAAAAATTTATTTCAGCCCCACAACACGCCGGGACGACGGTTTTGTTTTTTGTCGTGTACTGAGGATTTTTATAATGTAGGAAATTATTTACTCTTTATTGGCAAGTCGAATCATAAGATACGCCCAACCTGCAAAAACTAAATCGACTCCCACGAATATGCCGATCATAAATAAGCCCGATTGTGGCCAGTTAGATAAAATCAAGATACCTAATAACAATGCGATTAACCCATTAAAAAAGTTCCAACCCCATCGTATCATCTTCCAAGAAGCCGCCGTGATTAATCGAAAAACGCCCGCCACAAGATAAAAAATACCTAGCATGAGTGTGATGGACATAGAACCAAGCAAGGGTTGATCAATTAAAAATACGCCCGCTACAATATACAAAATTCCCAATAATACATGGAGAAAAAGGCCGCTCCAACTTCCCCACCATGATTTAAAAGAATCTAAAACAATCACGACACCAGCAATTGCGATCAGTAAGCCAAGTAATATGACCGATAATAAAGTCGTAAACGTTGCAGCGCTGAGTGCTATTATTCCTAAAATAATTAAAATAACGCCTGGAATAACTGTCATCGCTGATTTTTGTGCATTCATAAATTAAATCCTTTTAATAAGTGAATAATGTAGAATCCAGCTACCTTGGGCTACAAGCCCAACAAAATCTAATTTATCATAAAAGAAAAACGCATATAAGCACCCGGATTGAATCGATGGCTGCGTTGCATGCCATCAAGCAAGAACCCATCACAGCGCATTTTTTAAGCTTTCCTTAATTATTTGTTGTTACGATAACAAAAAACATACGAGGGGTGGGATTGTGACAACAACGAGAGAAGAGTTTGATGAGGCATCATCGTTAGATTTTGATGGTTGTTATGGCCATGCTGGTTGTACGGGACAGCAAAATATAGATAATAATCAAGGATTAATTGAGAATATACGCGGAAATCCTCATTCAAAAAAAATATTATTTGTAGGCTCACTTCGCCAAGATCATGCCAATGATGCTCATTGTGATAAGCTAAATTACAATGGTTCTTGTTTTTCAGAAATGCTTTTTCTAGAAAATTATTTGCGTTCTCAAAACATTCCAGTCGAATTAAACAAATTTTTATTAGCCGACATCGATTCAAATAAAGAACTTGGCTACTCTTTTAATCGGGCACTCGACAAAGATCCAGCCATTTCTCATCCTGTATGGAAAAGAGATCATACCAAGCTTCGAATTCTCTATGCACAAATGCATTTATTAGCCTCTCTAAAACCTCGTAAAAAGACCATATATAATTTTTATGATGATAGAGATGATATGCTTCGCGGTCTATTAGCATTATTTCAGCGATATCCCATGTTAAAACCCGGTAATGTAAAATTACAACTGCATTATTATTTTGGCACGGGAAAACCGCTATTATTTGGCATATGTGATTTTTCAGACGAACCTATTGATTACAATTGGCCGCATAATGTAAAGCTTTTAGGAAGTGATCAATTTCGCAATTTTGTGGCGGGTGACTATGAAGTCGATTTCACACAAATTTCAAAATTTTTGCGAGCTCGCAAGATGATATTACCTGGAATAGAAATTCCTACTAAGGAAAAATTGGCATTTGATTTAGCCAACAGTTTTTTAAAAAAAGCAATGTATAAAGAGGCACTCAAAATATATCTCGAGATTGACCCAGTTAAATTGTCTTCCAAGGATAAAGAGCTCTATTTTAGCAATTTAGAGAGCACTTATAACAATGTAGCAAGCGCTCTAGTAGTAGAAGAAAAACCAATTCGCAGCACTACTTTCACTGAACCATTATTAGCACGCAACCCGGGTTATCTCGAGATGGCAACATTATCCTCATCCGTAAATGATTCGGGGTACGAATCAAAAATGGGAATTACCCAATCAGAATTTATTAAAATCATTGGGAATCATGAATCAAAGTCCTGTTTTTGCGGTTTATTTGGCAAAAGGGATGGCATCAAAGCATTGCGTGAATTAAGTCAGAAAGATTGGATCACTGGCGAAGAAATAGAAGATGCTATTCTAACTGACAAAGAAGGTGTTAGAAGATTTAATTTATTTAGGAATGTAAAAAGTAAAACAGATAATAGTAAAACAGATAAGATGATCATTGCGCTGAGTGAAGCATGTAATCCGAAACCTGCGTTGCAACCCTGCCAAGGTATTTTTTGATTGCGTCATTCCGTTAGTTTTGTAGGGTGGATTATGCGTTTTTTGCCGTAATCCACCGGAAACTCATCTCGGCGTTAATTTCACCGTATCACTTAATAACGATTCAAAATAAGTTTGAGTTTCTTTTTGTTCCTTCAAAAATAAAGCATATTCTTCTTTTGCTAAAGCAGCGTTGCATGGACGCTCCTTTTCTAAAAAGCTCAGTAATTTACTTCCTTGAACACAAGTTTCAAAATGGGTACCCACTAATAATTTTCCACCTATTTTGTGTTGTGGTGGTGTGCGAACAATGGCTGCTAATGATTTAATTGTTTTAGTTGGTTCAGTGTTAAATAAACTAAATTTTTCATAGCCCATATACGTCGCAACCACATCAGATGACGTTTTTTCTTCACCCTTTGAGTCAGAAATAAATCCAGGGCCCTCTAAATATAACTGAGACAATTCTTTGTGAGAATAATTCATTGCTAGAGAAACACGGTATGGGATTCGCTTTTTTAACGTAGCTCCCAGGTAGTTGTTATTTGGATAAAAAGCGCCAATAGCTCGATAATTCTCGATGATATTGCAAGCGATCTTAACTCGGGTTGTCGATGTAATATAAAGCGGCTCTAAAAATTTTTTACCCGTTTCATCCAAGTCATACGTTGTCACATAAAGGTCTGCATTTGCCGCTCCGAGATAAGCACCGGCACAAACTCCCACGTAGCTAAAATTTTCTTGGAAATGCGATTTTATTTTATCTATTTGAGGTTTTAATCGCATACCTATCGCACTCGTACTACCTCCCGGAACAACAAAAACAGGATCTGTTAGCCCAGACAAATTAAAATCAAAATCATCTTTAAGCACATCCGGACGACTCGGAAAAATTTTTTCACTCGTAATGAAGAAGGTATACAAATCATCAACTGATATTTCAGCAGTCCCTGGACCATTGTAAATAATTACTTTTCTTGTGTCTGGCATTCAATTTTCCTCGCTTTGCTATTTGTTTTGTCTGCGTATAATAGTGTCAAATTCTTAAATTACCCTTAAATAGATCGCGATATTTTAGTATGATCGCTTCTTTCAATACGTTCAGAGAGCTTTTTATGGAACCCATCGATACCTTGATTCATGCCAAATGGATTATTCCAGGCGGAGAAACAAAAAGTGTTTTAGAAAATCATGCACTCGTCATAAAAAACGGCAAAATTCAGGCCATTTTGCCCAGTCAAGATGCAGCTCGCCATTATTCCGCAAAAAACAGCGAAAAATATTCTTCGCATGTCATTATCCCCGGTTTAATTAACTCCCATACCCATATCGCCATGAATTATTTCCGCGGTCTCGCGGATGACTTGGCACTCATGAATTGGTTAAACAATCATATCTGGCCTGCCGAAAAAAAATGGGTGAGTCACGAATTTGTCCGCGACGCTTCTTTTTTTGCGATGGCTGAAATGATTAGGAGCGGCACCACTTGTTTCAATGATATGTATTTCTTTTTAGAAGCAACCGCAGAAGCCGCTGATATTGCCGGTTTACGCGCGCATATCGGCATCACTGTAATTGAATTTCCAACGAATTGGGCACAAACCACCGATGAATATTTTCAACGAGGGCTCGAATTTTTTGAGCGCTACAAACATCATGACCAAATTACCGCAACCCTCGCGCCACATGCACCTTATACCGTGTCAGATCAATCGATGCTGCGCGTTAAAGAAATAGCGGAGACCCATGATTTAAAAATTAATTTGCATTTGCACGAAACAGCAGACGAAGTAAACCAATCTCTGGCGCAAATTAAAATGCGTCCTATTCGTCGCTTACACGAACTTGGCCTACTTTCACCGCGCTTGATCGCCGTTCATATGACTCAACTTAACGATGAAGATTTAGAAATTTTAGCAAAAGACCAACCCAATGTTGTGCATTGCCCAGAGTCTAATATGAAATTGGCAAGTGGGATTTGTCCTGTTGAAAAGCTGAGATCGATTGGCATTAATGTTGCATTGGGAACCGATGGCGCAGCCAGTAATAATGACTTAAATATGCTAGGCGAAATGCGCACGGCGGCTTTTTTGCAAAAACTGGCTACTCACAATCCAGAAGCTTTATCAGCTGCAGATGCAATTCAATTGGCAACTTTGAATGGCGCAAAAGCATTAGGCATTGATCACATCACAGGATCACTTGCCCCGGGCAAAGCTGCCGATTTTGCTGTGATTAACCTTGACGAAATTGAAACTTTGCCGCTCTATCATCCCACCTCACAAATTGTGTATGCTGCCTCGCGTCATCAAGTGACAGACACATGGGTGGCTGGCAAACCTTTAATGAAAAATCGTAAACTTTTGACTTTAGACGAAAATGAATTGATGGCGAAAGCAAAGCATTGGGGTGAGAAAATTAAGGGTTAAAAAAATGCACCGTTATAACCTATTTCAGTATATAATCCGCATCCGCACTCTGCCGAGAGCGGCATAACAGTTAAAACTAGACCTGGAGGCAACATGTCCGTTGAAAGAACTTTATCTATCATCAAACCGGATGCAGTGGCAAAGCATTTGATTGGTGAAATTAATCGTCGTTTTGAAAAAGCAGGCTTGGCGATCGTCGCATCCAAAATGCTGCATTTAACACAAAAACAAGCACAAGAATTTTATGCTGTTCACAGCGAACGTCCTTTTTTCAAAGCATTAGTGAATTTCATGAGCTCAGGTCCTGTCCTTGCTCAAGTCCTTGAAGGTGAAAATGCCGTTGCATTAAATCGTCAAATCATGGGTGCAACTAACCCTAAAGAAGCAGCTATTGGCACGATTCGCGCTGATTTTGCTGATTCCATTGATCATAACGCTGTGCATGGCTCAGACGCTCGTGAAACCGCCGAACAAGAAATTGCATTTTTCTTCAGTCCAGAAGAAATTGTTTCTTACGTGAAAACAACTGAGCTCGCTTAATGATGACTGATCTCACCCAAGAACCACACAAAATTAATTTACTTGGCCTGGATCGTAAAGCCATGGAAACATTTTGCATCGATCTGGGTGAGAAATCGTATCGTGCTACCCAAATTTTGCAGTGGATTCATTTTCAAGGCACGAACGATATACACGCAATGAGTAACATCAGTAAATCCTTCCGTGAAAAAATGGCAAAAATCGCGGAAATTCGTGCACCCGAAGTCGCTTATGAAAATACGTCAGCGGATGGCACGCATAAATGGGTATTACGTTTAGCGGATGGAAATTGCATTGAAACGGTTTTCATTCCAGAAAAAACGCGCGGCACATTGTGTGTGTCTTCACAAGTGGGTTGCACACTGAATTGTGATTTTTGTTCGACGGGCAAACAAGGTTTTAGTCGAAATTTAACGCCGCATGAAATTATCGGTCAACTGTGGGTTGCCGTACGCGGTTTATCAAAAAATCAAGGATTACATGATCACGCTGTCACGAATGTCGTGATGATGGGCATGGGTGAACCGCTCTTGAATTTTGATGCTGTGGTCAGCGCCATGAATATTATGTTAGATGATTTCGGTTATGGACTTTCCAAACGGCGCGTCACCTTGAGTACAGCCGGTATTGTTCCCGCTCTCTATGAATTACGCAAAGTGAGCGATGTCGCCCTCGCGGTTTCATTGCATGCGCCTAATGATGAATTACGCAATGTCCTTGTGCCGCTCAATCGAAAATATCCGCTTAAAGATTTAATGGCTGCCTGCAAAGCCTATTTCAAAGATGACAACCGTCGTTATGTCACAATGGAATATGTCATGCTAGCGGGTGTCAATGACTCGCTTGAACATGCCCGACAATTAATTCGCCTCTTGAATGGGGTACGTTCCAAAGTCAATTTAATTCCATTTAATCCTTTCCCCAATACGATTTACCAACGCTCCGATCAAAAAACCATTGATTTATTTCGCGAAACATTGATGACAGCCGGTATTAACACGATTACCCGCAAAACGCGTGGTGATGCCATTGATGCCGCATGCGGACAATTAGTCGGCCAAGTCAAAGATCGTACACGGCGCAGTGAACGTTACAAGAAAGCCTTCCCAGCAGGGGAAGGTGCCCAACGGGCATAGGCAATGTGTCATCCTGAGCGCAGCGAAGGATCGCCTTATTATAATTTAGTGATCCTTCGC
>CAYRUP010000059.1:0-12255 GCA_964427485.1 uncultured Coxiellaceae bacterium
TAAGGCGATCCTTCGCTGCGCTCAGGATGACATTTGTTCCTTAGCTTGATGCCTAATGGGGCACAGTGCGCCGTGCCCCTACTATTCTCCATACAATTTCCCTTGATTGGTATATAATTAAAGATGGATTTTTAAAAAATCAGGGCACTTACAATGGCTGGCGGCGGACAACCACAGGGTCAATCAGATAATTCCATGGGGATATTGTGGATCCTGGCGGCTATTTTTGCCGCTGCCGCATTCATATGGATTGCATTCAAGAAAGCCATCATTGAATTTTATTTTCATGTTAAATTATATGAAATTAAATTTATTGGTTTATTTACCAATAAATTAGATGATGTTCAAACCACTATTGTCAGCACCTTAAATTCTGATACATCCAAACTTAACTTCCAAGATATTGTTAATGTAGGCCAGGCAGTTGGAAGCTATTTGCGTTATCCCTTTGTCGTCATCTTATTTGTCATGGCGTTGATAATCTATTTTTCGAGTTCGACGCGAGTATTTAAACGTATTTATTCCATGCGTGATTTGGTGCAGGCCGAAAAAAATAATTGGCCTCAGATTGCGCCTATTTCGCATTTAGATCTCGTTAAAACCGATATCAATAAAGGTCCTTGGGCAATGGCATTAAACCCCATGGATTTTTGCAAAAAAAATAATTTGCTTGAAGAATTTAAGCGGCCCGCTCAAGAAGGAATGTCGCGCAAGGAATGGAGTAAAGTAGAAGTGCGCCTAAAGCGTGGCCAAGCGAATAAACTTTTTGCTATTCAGTTAGGGCCGACGTGGCCGGGTATAAATCGTGTACCTCCTCATATTAAAGCTTTGTTCGGTGCATTTGCAGCGCGTTTGAATGGCGATGGCAAAGGTGCCGCGGAGTTATTTGCAAATATTAATAAATCTTCTCTGACTAAACTCGATTTCACGGGTGCTGAGGCGCTTCTAAAAAAACATTACAATACGAAGTTGGTTCAAAAAGTTGTTAATTCGCATGCTTATTTGCTGACACTGATGGCAGAGATGCTAGCAGCCGCACGCTCGGATGGTGTACAAGCACCTGCCGATTTTTTATGGCTAAAACCAGTTGATCGCAGACTGTGGTATATGTTGAATACAGTCGGACGTCAAACGCCGTTTTGTGAAGTGGCTGGACCTTTTTCGCATTGGACTGCTGAAAAAGAAATGGGTAGACCCTTATTAGTGCCTATGGTAGAAGAAGCAACGAATGCGCTGGAAATCGCACTCAAAGAAATTGTCTACATACAGGATGAAAAAGATTGATTACATCATGCTTGTGATAAGGTGATTTTATGCATCAACGTGGTTTAGAAGAAGAGCACGAGTTAGCACCGCGGATGTTGCTGCGTGACACGCGCACGCTGGGCATGAAGGTGGTCGATTTCTTCAAAGATCCTGTTCATGGCGCGAGTCTATTGATCGGCTTTGCCTTTGCGACATTTATGTTTACACCGTTAACGGAAGTTGTATTTCTTATCGCGGTAGGTATTTTCTTTTATGCTGTCACCCGAAAATTCAAGCTGCCATTTCGCATGCCGCAGCGTTCCGAAGCATTTGATTATAACGATCCCTTACCCGGTAGCGCCAAGCCGCGTAAAGCACGCGGCATTTGTTTTTTCGGCAATAAAAAATCGACCCAAGAAGAATTATGGTTTAATAACGATGATATGCGAACCCATGTTCTTATCTTTGGTTCAACCGGTAGTGGTAAAACAGAAGCATTGGTTTCACTCGCCTTCAATGCCTTAGTACAAGGCAGTGGTTTCTTATATGTCGATGGTAAAGGTGATAATAGTTTATTCGCCAAAGTATTTTCCATGGCGCGTGCCATGGGTCGTGAAGATGATTTGCTCTTAATTAATTTTATGACAGGTGCGCGCGATATTATCGGCGCACAAGAAAAACGTTTATCAAATACGATGAATCCATTCTGCCGCGGTTCATCTGAAATGTTATCCCAATTAGTTGTGAGTTTGATGGATTCTGGTTCGCAATCCGGTGATGGTGACATGTGGAAAGGTCGTGCCGTTGTCTTCGTGCAAGCATTGATGAAAGTGCTAGTCTACATGCGTGATCAAGGCAAAATTCTGCTCGATGCAAATAGTATTCGTAATTATTTTGATTTGACGCGTCTTGAAGCCATTGGTCTCGATAAAATGTTTATTCGTGATAATCAAGAACCGGTCAGTTTGGCGGAAGCACCTGATCTTGTGTTGGAACCGATTTATAACTATCTAATGACATTACCTGGATTTGATAAAACCAAGAAAGGTAAACAGAGTTCGCAAGTATTCGAACAACATGGATTTATCACCATGCAATTAACCAAGGTATTCGGTTCACTTGCGGATACCTATGGACATATCATTCGTACCAATCTGGCAGAAGTTGATTTAAAGGATGTTGTATTAAACCGCCGTATTTTAGTGGTATTGCTGCCTGCTTTAGAAAAATCTCCCGACGAATTAGCGAATTTGGGCAAGGTCATTATTGCGTCATTGAAAGCGATGATGGCTGCTGGTTTAGGTGAATCCGTTGAAGGTACCTATAAAGAAGTGATTACCCGAAAACCAACCAATGCACCGACACCCTATATGTGTATTCTCGATGAATATGGTTATTACGCGGTAAAAGGGTTTGCCGTCGTTCCTGCGCAAGCTCGTTCGCTCGGATTCTCCGTTATTTTCGCAGGACAAGATTTACCGGCATTTCAAAAAGCTTCGAAAGAAGAGGCTGCCTCTATTGGTGCAAATACCAACATTAAAATTTGTATGAAATTGGAAGATCCCTTGGAAACATGGGAATTTTTCCAGAAAACTGCGGGTGAATCGTATGTGACTAAGGTCGATTCTTTCCAAACGAATGCGCAAAGTATATTGAATAACTATATGGATAGCCGCAGTGCTTCATCAGAAAAGCGTGCGCGTATTGATTTATTGGATTTGAAAGAACAGCGCGAAGGTGAAGCGCACATTTTCTTTAAATCGAAAATTGTGCGAGCGCGTATGTTTTTCGCCAATCCACAGCCTGTTGAACGCATGCGTATTAATCAATTCCTAAAAGTGGAGCCGCCGATTAGTCGTGTGCTTATTGATTTGGACAATCGCATCACTCAGTTTGCTGACATGATGGATAGTGGGATGAGTGAAATAGATTACGCACAGGATGATGCGGAAGAAATTCAGATTATTGCCAATGCAATGAATCAGGAAATCGAAGCGAATCCAATTGAACGTGGTGTATCTGCTTTGTTGGCATTCCATAATCGTAATGCAGCCACGACGGAAGAAACTACCGTAGTTGAAGAGGAAGTTTTTGATGCGAGTCGTATAAATATTTTCAATAAAGTGATCTTAGGCAGTAGTGTGAAAATGTTAGTAGGCGCTGATTTTGAGCGCTTCTCTGCTCCGTTGATTAATAAAGCGTTCGTGAAAGACAAAGTCGAATTGCTTGAGAGAGTATTGGGTCGTTCAGGTTCGCAGGCTAATACAATTACCAATGAAATTACCAAAGATATGTTAAGCGCGACGGATTACCCGCCAGAAGTTATTGCACTTTTCCTACCAGTCGAGGAAGTGAGTATTGCCGCTCAGCAATTAGCAGAATATGTGGCAAGCTTGCAGGAATCGACTTCTTAAGTTTTATTGAATCCTGGTATACTGTGTTGAGATTAAGACCCTCATCCCCGACCCTTCTCCCAACTATGTTGGGAGAAGGGAGCTAAAAAGCTCGCATCGAACGCTTGCGGGAGAAGGGCAGGGGATGAGGGTATAAAAAAGGAAGCGCAAGCAATGGAAATTAAAACAAAACAATTTTTTTTGCGATGCAAAATTTTAATTCTTTTGCTGATGAGCGGCCTTTTTTTACAAGGATGCGCATCATCGGATGTTTCAAGAGCGGCTTCAAATAGTATTAACTCAACTTATCAAGGCGCAGCTTCCGCGTTCGATAGTAATAGTGTCAGCTTAGCAGAAGCTTATCAAGGAACGAGCTCAACAACGAAAGGCATGATGATTGGCGGTGCTACCGGTGCGCTTGTGGGAGGTATTACCTCCGGCGGCAGTGGAATTATTCCTGGTGCTGCAGGCGGTGCTATATTTGGCGGCGCACTGGGAGCTTATATTGATTCACGTACGACACTTGCCGATCAAATTATCAATCGTGGTAACAAAATCATCATATTAGGCGATCAAATTTTAATAATCGTACCTTCCCGATATGTATTTGTAGAAAATACACCGCAATTGCAACCTTATGCCTACCGAACATTTGATTTAATTGCGCTATTGATTAGCGGCTATCCTAATATGTTAGTCAAAGTGGATACGTATACAGACGGCATTTTGCCTGACAGGATTAGTCTTTCATTATCACAAGAACAATCAAACTCAGTCGCGAAATATTTATGGCGAGCAGGCATTAATACCCGAATACTCTATGCAGAAGGGGGTGGTAATTCCAAACCAGTCACAGCACTTGGCGGTGATGCAAATGATCGGATTGAAATTACATTAGAAAAATTACCGGTGTAGGAAAAAATACATGCTTAGTAATCGAGAAGAAAATGCAAGATTAAAAAGTGATTTTTATCGCGATAAATACCTTGGCACGCTACGCTCATTGCTGATCTCAGTTTCCCTGATGGTCATTCTCATTTGTGTCATTATTTATTTAGTATTGTTTAGAGCATTACCAGAATATTATGCAACAACAGTAGAAGGGCAAATTATCCCGATGGTACAAAGTACTCAATGATTTTCATTCAGACAGGTTGAGAAAAAAACATGTCAAATGTTCGACAAGTTAATAACGATTTTTATCGTAACAGTTATAACTCTATTATTACCGTGTTAATCGTGGAAATTATAGTGTTACTGATTTTAGTCAGTGTGGTGCTTTATCAAATATTTCATCGCCCATTGCCAGCGTTTTCTGCAACGACGGCAAAAGGCCAGCACATGGCGTTATTGTCCTCCGATCAACCTAATTTATTGTCGAGTACATTAATTCGATGGGCGAGCAAAGCGGCTGTAGCTGCTTATACTTTCGATTTTGTGAATTATAATAAACAAATTGCCGCAGCGCGTCCTTATTTTACCGATGCGGGTTGGAGCGATTATCAATCCTCTATTTCTGGTGTAATTGGAACAATTACGCAAAATCAACTATTTGTTAATGGGGTTGTGTCCGGCCCGCCGGTTATTTCTAATCAAGGCGAGTTGCCGGGACGTGGGTATACTTGGCGTATACAAATTCCTTTCTTGGTCACCTATCAAAGTGCGGATAAAACTTCGAAGGCATCGTATACCGTTGTGATCACCATTGTTAAAATTCCAACTACGACCAATCCTGCTGGAATTGGGATAGATCAATTTGTTATGACGTAGAGGATATAAATATGAATGCTGAAGGTAAAACAGCGCTTGATGACGCATTAGTCTTAGTACATCTGCGTAATGAGTTTTACCGTAAAAAATTTCGGTTTGTGCTGGGTGTTTATGTGTTGAGTCTCATCGCGAATATTGTTTTAATTTTCACAATTCATTATTTAATAAAACATCCCACAGAGCCATTGTATTTTCCTGCGGATGCTGTCGGACGTCTACTTCCTGCCATACCTTCGTCTGAACCCAATATGTCAAATCAAGATGTCATCAATTGGACGATTGAAGCAGTGGAAAGCGCTTATTCTTATGACTTCAACAATTATCATGGGCAATTTCAAAATGCACAAAAATATTTTACCGATTATGGTTGGCGCACTTATATGGATGCATTAAGAGCATCAAATAATCTGATTGCATTGACACAACGAAAATTTGTCGTTATTGCGAAAGTTGTTGCGCCGCCCAAATTATTAAATCAAGGTATTCTGGCAGGCGCAATGTCATGGAAATTTGAAATGCCAGTGTTAGTCACGTATCTCATGCCGCCTTTCACCGATAAAAATAAATTTACTAACCCACTTATTATTACCGTAGTTGTCCAGCGTCAAAGTTTACTGCAAAGTTATAAAGGATTAGGAATAATCCAGTCGATCGCAAGACTTGCTGTTTCGCAAAATGGTACGTCTTGACGCGTCTATACAATAATGCGGGTGTGCTATATACTCATTTTTACTTGGGTTAGCCAAGGCTATTCCATAGAAATAGCGAGGAACAATGGCAGAAGAAGAGCTACAAGTAGTCAGTCTGAAAGACGATTTCTATCGGGATGGCTTTTACAAGGCGCTTAGTGCATTTGGCATATTGTTAGTAGCTATTATTTTATTGTCTGCCGCTTCTTTATATTTGCAATTTTCGAAACCATCGCCGGTTGAGTTTGTGACGGGAGATGAGTTTCGCACTGTTCCACCTGTGCCAGTCAATCTGCCTTATTTAAAACTACCTGACTTGATACAATGGGTCAGCGATATCTTGCCGCAGGCATTTCACTATGACTTTGTGGATTACAACGATGAGCTTAAGGCAAACATGCAATATTTCACCGACAATGGCTGGAAGAATTATTCAGATCTACTTAAAATGTATGCAGATGCGAATACGATTGCAACTTCAAAATTATTTGTAAATGCGACACCCGATGGTGCTCCATTTATTATAAATCAGGGATTATTGCCAGAGGGTTATTATGGCTGGTGGATACAAATGCCAATTAATCTCAGTTATAGTAGTTCAATCAAAGGCAGTAACATACCTTTAACGATGCAAGTGTTAGTAGTAAGAGTTCCCACATTGAATAATTTATCTGGAATAGGAATAGAAAAGATGATTGTGACAAAGGGAGGGGGAAACCAAGCCAACACGAATGGATAAGGTGCAGATAAAAAAAATCGGGATCGGTATTTTGCTTGGCTTTTTAATGAGCTCGCAAAATATTCTGGCGCAAACACAGCCTGGGAATGTTCCTTCGTCTGCTGATATGGCGCAATTTCAAGATTGGCTAAAAAACAATGGCCAAAATCCGCTTGCGCCCCCGCAACCAAACTCTACGCAATCAGCGGATGCTACGCCAACCGCTCCGCCGCCATTTTTGCAAGGTCCTCCACCGTCGTCATCACGCAGAGTTGTTGTTGTGAAGCGGCGAAAACCGCTGACGTACAGTCAATCACAGCAAGTTATTTTGAAATCAATTCCAGAATCAGCGCCGCCCAGTGTGGAATCAAGCATCGCATTTAATTCAATGATGCAGCAAAATATGCCGTTAACCCCCCAGCAAGTTGTCAAATTAAAACAAATGATCGATCAGTCACAACGTGCTGCTGCGATGCCGCCCAATGTTCCACCTAAACCCGTGTCATCGACTATTATGATTAATCTCGCACCCGGTGCTACGCCACCGGCGATTCGATTAGCGCAAGGGTATGTGACCTCGTTAGTTTTTGTTGATTCGACAGGCGCGCCATGGCCTGTTGCAGCATTTGATATCGGCGATCCAAAGACGACGAATATCCAGTGGGACCAAAAAAGTAATGTGATACTTATTCAGGCGAGTGCGCCTTATGGGGACAGTGATTTAGTGATCCGCTTAGTTGGCATGAACACACCCATCACGCTTGAATTGGTATTAGGACAACGTGTTGTGGATTATCGTACAGATATTCATGTTGCAGGTCTTGGTCCCAATTCAAAAGATTTACCCACAGGCACTGGATTACCGAACAGTGCAAATCAGTTATTATTAGGCGTGTTAGATGGCGTTGCGCCGCCAGGGAGCAAACAATTATCGGTAAGAGGCGGTGATTGTTCTGCTTGGTTATTGGGGGATAAAATGTATCTTCGTACGCGTTTGACAGTGCTTTCTCCTGGTTGGGTTGGCAGAATGGTCAGTCCGGATGGAATGTATGCTTATGAGATACAAAGAAGTTCTTCTGTTCTGGTGTCTCAATATGGCCAGCCAATTGAACTCAGGATAGAGGGCTTCTGATGGCGATTAAATTACCCAGCTTCAAAGTTTTTTCTGCCACGGGTGCAAAATCACGTGTATTTCTCTTATTGACTGTGCTTGTAGGTATTGGCATTGCGGTCTTTTTTATAGTGGACTACTTAAGCGGTAACAAAAGCGCGGGTACTTCTCGAGTTGCAGCCCCGCCTTCAGGATTGCAATCCACGCCAGGATCAACGTTAACGCCTGATTACTCCCGTTCATTAATGCAGGCAAATGCGCAGATTGCACAACAGGCACAAATGACGGGCACAAGTGCTGTGCCAACTTTAATAAATGTAGCAACACCACAAAGTTTCCCTCAAACGCAAAATTGCACAGTGCTTTGCCCAAGTCCCGATAATGTCGATGTGGCAAATGATATAAATGATTTAGTGAAAGCGGGCAAACTTCCCAAAAAAGATGCGGATATTTTACTCGCAATGGCAAAAAATAATGTTCCCGTGGATGAATATGCTGCTGAATTAGATCGATTAGTAAAAGAAGGTAAATTAACGCCAGAACAAGCTCGAAAATTATTAGAGCAATACAAAAAACAACATCAAAATGCCTTACTCAATGAAACCGCAAAGCCGATGGATGTTTTAATTAAATCGGGCAAGTTGCCTCTCGATACGGCTAACGAATTATTAGCGTTACAAAAAAGCGATGTTTCACCCGCAGATTATGCGGAAGAATTAAATCGTCTTGTTAGAGAAGGAAAAATATCGCCGCAAGTGTCAGCCCAATTGCTTGGACAATATTCCCAGCAGCAAGCGCGTGAGGCAACTAAACAAGGTATTTTTGAGTTAAAACAGTTGGCCAGGTCAGGCGCGATCACACCGGATGTCGCAAATCAATTAGCGGATATGCAGAATAAAAATGTGCCCGTTGATCAATACGCAGCAATGTTACAGCGTCTCGTGGCAGAAGGTAAAATTACGCCGGCAGAAGCCGCGAAATTGTTAGCAGAATACAAGGCGAGACGCGCGAAACTAGGCGGTGCGGCCGGCGTTTTAGAAACAATGATTCAACAATTGGATATAGAATGTCAAAATGCGTTGGCTCAACAAAAGAAAGCGGGTATTCAGGATCCCAAAAAAATTCCTCCCGGTTGTCAAAAATTAAGTGACTTAAAGGCGCAAGCAGCACGCTTAGCTGCTTTGCAGGCTAACAATGCCAGTCCTGCTGCGTATGGCGAAGAGTTAAAACGTGCCGTACAGTCTGGATTAATTTCACCAACAGATGCTGCAACTTTGATGCAATATTATCAAGCCGCAATCATGCCTCTGACTAATGCGCCTGTTGCAGAAACTAATTTGCCTACAACCGAAGATTTCGCGAGATTACAACAAGCTATACAAGCTCAACCTGTTCCAGAACAAGTGGCTCAAGCGGCTCCCACAGCACAATTTGATCAAGCGGCAGCTCAAGCAGAACAGCTGGCATTACAAGAACGTCTCCAACGAATTCAACAGCTGCAAGCCGCGATGTCTTCGCAAGCACAAAGCTTAATTGCTGCATGGCAGCCGCCGAAAATGGCGCATGTGGCAGGTTCTGGATCGGGTTCAGGTTCAGGCAAGCCGGGTGAAGGATTCCCGGGTGGTAGGAATGTTCCGCCGGGCGGTAGCGCAACTTCGATTACGACTACGGTTTCCGAGCGTCCATTTATTAAGTCGGGCACAATTATGTTTGCTGTATTAGATACCGCAGTAGACAGTGATTATCCTGATACGCCTGTTATGGTAACCATCGTTCAAGGTCCCATGAAAGGTGCCAGATTAATTGGGAAACTTTCTCTTGCACAAGGTATGGATCGCGTCAGTTTGAATTTCAATTTGATGGATCGAGACGATTGGTCTAAAACCAAAACGGTAAGCGCTTTTGCGATTGATCCTGATACGGCACGAACCGTCATGGCAAGCAGTGTGAATCATCACTATTTGATGCGTTACGGATCGCTTTTTGCATCTTCATTTATGACGGGATTTGCAAGTGGTATTCAAAATGCGGGTACGAGTACAACCGGTATTTTTGGAACATCCACGAGTCATCCGAAACTGAGTTTTGGAAGCAATGTGGCGGTTGCATTGGGTCAAGTGGGTACTGCGTTTTCGAATGTGGTGCAAGGATATGTAAATACGCCAAACACAGTTAAAATAAATTCAGGCGTAGGTTTAGGTATATTATTTATGGCGGATGTTACATAATAAACAATAGGTTACCATAGAATATTAATTAGGTTAGATGGTTTAAAACGTAAGCGCATGTTTTTTTAAACATAAAAAACTTTGTATAATAGAGGAATTATTTAACAGTTTGAATTCTAATAGTTAAGGAATACTCAAAAATCGGTATTATACTTTAATCATAGATGCTTCTTCTAAGTGTCTCGCAAAGGGATGTAACTCAATAAATCTGGAATTATTCAGATGAAAAGAGAGTTAATTGCAAAGGATTTTAAAGGGGCGTAAACATGGTAAATGAGCGTTACGATGAAAAATACGAAGGACATGAGGAAGGTGAATATCACTTTTCTGATGACCAAGCTAACTATGAACTAGAAGGCGATGCTCCCTCCAGTAAAGATGGAACTGTGGCTGCGCCTTTGCCAAAAGAAAGCATCGCGCAAAAACTCAAAAACCATCGTAGAATAGTGATCGGGATTATCGTATTCATTATTTTGTTGAGTATTGTTTACAAACTTGTAATGCCTTCAGCGTCCACTCCCGTAACCGATTTTTCTCAACAAAATGCTTCTGCTGCGGCGTCTGCCACAACAACCCGAGTGACAACCAAAGTAACAACACCGGCTCCGCCAGCGACCGCTCCTGTGTCGACACAAACCCAGCCGCCTGTTGCCCAACAAGCAACACCAGAGCAACCGACTGTGGTGCCACAACAGCCAGCCATGAATGTTCCCCCGCAACCTGTTCCTGCTCAGCCTGTGGCAATGCCACAACAACCTGTAGCGACGACACCACCACCTTCGGTTGTCACAACAACAACCGAGAATGTCGCAAATAAAAATCCATTAGATAGAATTGCAACATTAGAACAACAAAATTCAGCCATGATGAATTTGTTAGAGACGCAATACACGCAAAGAATTGCACAAACTGAAGCGCAAAATACTCAATTGCGTACTCAGGTACAGGAATTAACTTCACGTATAAGTAGCATGGAAGTTGCTTTTCAACAATTAACTAAAATTTTGCGAAATACACGACCTGCGAATAGTTATGCAGGACCACCTATGAGCGCACCTCATCCCATGCGAGTCTCACAACCCAGAATTACCTATACTGTACAAGCTATTATTCCAGGCCGAGCATGGTTAAAATCAGAAGCCGGCGATACAGTGACAGTTGCTGAAGGCGATGTGTTAAAAGATTTGGGTCGGATCACTAAAATTGATCCTTATGATGGAATTGTAAATATTGATATTGGAAATAGAATTCTCACTTTATCTTATGGTGGTAATGGGGAATAAACTCAGCCTAGTGCAAGGAGCGAATTAATTTTTAGAGGTATTGATGTATGACGTATATTCGACTCTCTTCGCAGCTTATGAAACAGCTTATCAAAATACTTAGCATTACTTTATGCGTAAGCGGATTATTTTACACACATTCAGCTTATGCTATTAGTTTTGAGCCCAGTGGATCAACGGATGTTTCCACCATGCTGATCAATCTCAGCAAAGATATCCCGAATTTAATGCGGCTCGTAACAGCTCTCGCTTATGTCATGGGATTCTTTTTTATTATAAAAGGTGTTATGGAATTAAAAGCATTTGGTGAATCGCGCAGCATGATGTCGCACGAACATCATTTATCAAAACCTTTAATGTATCTTTTTGTCGGCGCATTATTAATTTATTTGCCTGCGAGTGTGGAAAGCGGATTAAACACATTCTGGACGAGTCCCAATCCATATGGCTATCTAGGCAATGAGTCAGCTGACAATTGGACTGACCTCACCAACTCAGTGTTTATGGTGATTCAACTAGTAGGCACAATTGCTTTTATCAGAGGCTTAATTATATTAACAACGGTAGGCGGCCACGGTGGTCAGCCAAATTCATTTGCTAAAGCAATAACGTATATTATTGCAGGCGTGTTATGTATTAACCTCTATCAATTTCTCCAAGCGGTATTTACAACGCTGGGGTTAGGTACTCTATCACCTTGAATTTTAGGTCAGAGCTTTGATGTCATCCTGAGCGCAGCGAAGGATCACTTTATTATAAATTATCTTAGTACACGACAAAAATTTATTTCAACCCCACAACACGTCGTCCCGGCGTGC
>CAYRUP010000060.1:0-11974 GCA_964427485.1 uncultured Coxiellaceae bacterium
ATATCCACGTTTTGATGTATGTTTAAATATAAAAGACGTTTAGGCAACAGGCCGTAAACTTAAGTCTTACGCAACTTTTCTTGAATTTAAAAAAATAATATAAATGTAATAAGTTTAGACTTGACCCTTTTGCTCCATAGTGCAAAGCCAGAGGTGGAGTGCATGTTTCTTTTCCTAACACTTAACACTAAACCGCTTCCCATCCTCCAACCGCATAGCAGTCAAACAATATCCCCACACGCATCCCGTATCCAACGCATAAACATTAGGCGTATTGGTAACACCGCCTAGCGCTGCCCAATGGCCAAAAATAATTTTTAAATTGGCGTTTGCACGGTCTGCAATTCGAAACCAGGGGATAAGCTTTGTGTCTGCGATAGGCATATTTTCTTTGGTTTTTAATTCAAGACTGCCATCGGCATGACAAAAACGGGCGCGAGTAAAATAATTTGTTATACAGCGAATGCGATCCCAGCCTTGCAATGTTTCATTCCAAGCGTTAGGTTCATTGCCATACATATGCTGAAAAAATTCCTGACATTGATTGCTCTTCAGAATGGTTTCAACTTCATTTGCCAAACGTTGTGAAGTTTTTAAATCCCAGCTGGGCGCAAGTCCAGCATGAACTAAAGTGAATCCAGATTTAACATCATGATGAAACAAAGGTTGTTGTAATAACCAATGAATCAATTCATCGCGATCCGGTGCGGATAAAAAAGCGTGGAACGTATCATCAGGTTGGCCTTTATGCGCGTTAAATGCTACAGCGAGTAAGTGCAAATCATGATTGCCAAGCACGATTTGTTGATTTTCCCCGAGACTTTTTATAAAGCGTACTGTTTCTAATGATTGTTGACCTCGATTAACTAAATCACCGGTTAGCCAAAGTTTATCGCGACTACTATCAAATTGAATTTCACGCAATAATTTTTCTAACGCAAAAAAACAACCTTGAATATCACCGATCGCGTAAATTGTCATTGTGAGTCACCAACAAATTACTTAATTTAACGTATTCGCTCAAGCTTAACTGTTCCGGACGCAATTGCGAATCAATATGGACATTTTCCCAGTCAGCATCGCTGACAATATTGCGCAAACAATTGCGCAGT
Organism: uncultured Coxiellaceae bacterium; assembly: GCA_964427485.1. GTDB lineage: Bacteria > Pseudomonadota > Gammaproteobacteria > DSM-16500 > DSM-16500 > CAYRUP01. The sequence continues at coordinate 1,113 of CAYRUP010000060.1, forward strand.
GTTTTACGTCGATGTGAAAATGCTGTTTTAACCAAATTCGCGAAATGATCGTAATCTTCTGCGCGATTTGGAAATTCACGATGTGGTATGAGTCTTACTATACTGGAATCAACCTGCGGTGGTGGATTAAATGCGCTGGGTTCAACTTGGAATAAAGATGTTACACGGCAATGATATTGCACCATAATACTTAAACGTCCATACGCAGAAGTACCGACTCGAGCGGCCATTCGATCGACAACTTCTTTTTGCAACATGAAATGCATATCCGTGATATGTGCTGCATATTTTAATAAATGAAAAATGAGCGGCGTGGAAATGTTATAGGGTAAATTTCCGATTAAGCGTAACGGGCGCGAATCGGTGACGAGACTATCGAAATCAAATTCCAATGCGTCTGCTTGATGAATAATAAGCTCGCCTTTTTCCGCGCAGCGTGATTTGAGTTGAGGAATTAAATCGCGATCCAATTCAATCGCATCGAGTTTGCCGATTCGTTTCAATACGGGTAAGGTCAGCGCGCCTTGGCCAGGCCCAATTTCAACAAGATGTTGTTCGGGTGTTGGCATAATGGCATCCACAATACGCTGAATAATTTGTTTGTCTTGCAGGAAATGTTGACCGAAACGTTTGCGGGCTATATGCATAGGGAGGTACTTTTTAAAAAGTTACTGTAGGGGCACGGCGTACCGTGCCCTACCCACCACGGGAATGTCACATACTTTACTGTGCACTCCCACTTTCTTCCATAGTTTTACTACCCGGTTTAAACCCATTGCTTGCCGCTAGCTGAAATAACTGATTTGCTTTTGCTTTATCAACAGGCGTGCCGATACCATTTGCATACATCAAACCCAAATTATATTGCGCGCTGGCTAAGCCATGATCCGCTGCTTTTTGATACCATTGGATGGCCGTCCCATAATCTTTGGGAACACTTTTTCCAGCTGCATACATGAAACCTAATTGATTTTCTGCGTATGCATTGCCTTGAGCTGCTGCTTTTTGGAACCATGACATGGCTTTGTCATAATCTTGCTGCGTACCCTGACCTAGCAGATAGCGTACTCCCAAACTATATTGTGCATCGGAGTTGCCTTGTTCTGCCGCGCGTTCAAACCATTGTGCGGAAGTATTGTAATCTTGTGTTACACCGCGTCCGGTACGATACATATATCCGAGCGCATATTGGGCTTTTGCATTGCCTTGTTGGGCTGCGCCACGATAATATTCCGCAGCTTGGCTATAATCACGTTTTACGCCAATTCCTTTCGCGTATTGATTACCTTTTTGATATAGCTCATCTGGATTACCTTTAGCGGCGGGCAAACTATCATCCATAGCTGTTGTCATATGAGATGCACAACTCATGCTAAGTAGGCAAAGACCAATAATGATTAATTTCTTCATATCCATAGCGGGCTCCTTTTCTAGATTAGTCAATAAGCTTACCATGCAGGTATAGCTTGGTCGTTAAAAATCTTTTTCGCTGCGTTTAATACTTCATCGGACTGAAATGCAGAAACCAATTGTTTCATGCGCGGATCATTTTGGTTGTCTGAACGGATCACAATAATATTGGCATAAGGCGAATCCGGTCCTTCATGAAAAATAGCATCTTTAATAGGTGATAATCCAGATGGAATTGCATAATTGGTATTAATCACAGCAGCAGTCACATCCGGCAAACTACGCGCTAATTGCGCCGCATCTAATTCTTTGAATACGAGTTTTTTCGGATTATTTTCAATATCATTAGGTGTTGCAAATAATCCAGCCGAGGTTTTCAATTGAATGAGTCCTGCTTTTTGTAATAAAAGTAACGCGCGGCCTTCATTGCTAGGGTCATTTGGAATTGCGATAACAGCACCGGTTGGAATATCCTGCGGCGCTTTGACTTTGTTGGAATAAATCCCCATGGGATAAACAAACGTTTTACCAATTGAAATCAACTGATAATGTCGATCTTTGATTTGTTGATCGAGGTAAGGTTGATGCTGGAACATGTTAGCTTGAATGCTGCCATCATTTAAGGCGGCATTAGGTTGAATATAATCGGTGAATTCGACTATTTCGAGATTCAAGTTATATTTATCTTTCGCGACTTGTTGTGCGACTTCCATTAATTCTGTTTCAGGTCCCGCAATAGTACCTATTTTCAAGGCATTTTTATCGTGGGAGCCACACGCTGTTAACAAGATAACGCTGGTGGCGACGAATAGGGTTTTTAATTTTTTAAACATATACTAGCCTCTCGAATGTGCAAATCGTTTTGCAATTTTATCACCAAAAAATTGAATTGACTGCACAAAAATAATCATCAGCGCGATCGTCAGCAACATGATACCAATGTCAAAACGTTGATACCCATAACGAATCGCCAAATCACCCAATCCACCACCACCCACCGCACCTGCCATGGCAGAATAACCAATTAAACTAATGATCGTTAATGTCAATCCATTAAGAATACCAGGCAAGGCTTCTGGGATTAATACTTTTATAATGATTTGCCATGCCGATGCACCCATCGCAGTGGCGGCTTCAATCAATCCTTTATTAACTTCAAGCAAGGCATTTTCAACGACGCGTGCCAAAAAAGGAATGGCGCATAAGGAGAGCGGCACAATGGCAGCATTGGTGCCAATGGACGAACCAATGACGAAGCGCGTAAATGGAATAACAGCAATCATGAGAATCACAAATGGGATTGAGCGTGTCATATTCACAAGAGCTGAAAGCAATTGATGAAGATACGGTTGTGCCAAAATATGATTTTTTCGGGTGACATATAAAATAGTACCGAGCGGCAAACCCATCAGAATGGCAATGATGCTTGCAACCAAAACCATATAGATTGTTTCGAGAGTTGCACTAAATAAAAGGAATAATATCGTTTGGGACATAACCCAACACCTCGATTTGAACGCCTAATTGTTGCAAATGCTTAATGCCCGCGTTGAGCTTGTGTTTTTCGCCATCGATGGCCAGGATCATGATACCCATCGCGTGTTTTTTAATATATTCCACATTCGCCTGCAAAATATTAATGCGTAAATTAAATTGACTTAAAAGTTGTGCGATGATCGGTTGTGTGGCTGTGCCGCCAAAAAACCAAAGTCGTAACACAGGATGTGAATGAGCTTGTTCTTCTTTTAAAACATGCTCAGCAATCGCGTCAGGTAATGTTTGTTGCAAGGAAGAAACAATAAATTTTTTTGCGGTCGCAGTTTTAGGATGTGAAAAGAATTCACCGACTTCATTTTCTTCAATCATTTTTCCCTGTTGCAAAATCAGAACGCGATCACAACACGCTTTGATGACAGACATTTCATGTGTGATTAATAAAATAGTTAATTTCAGCGTGTCTCGAATATTTTTGAGTAAATCTAAAATGTGATGTGTTGTTTCTGGATCTAATGCTGAAGTCGCTTCATCGGACAATAAAACACGGGGTTTGGAAGCGAGTGCCCGTGCAATGGCAACCCGTTGTTTTTGGCCGCCGCTTAATTGCGAAGGATAATGATTTTTTTTCTCAGTTAAACCGGTCAGTTCAAGCAGAGGATGAATGGTGTCAGCAATCGCTTTGCTGCTTAATCCAGAAAGTTCGAGCGGCAGCGCAATATTTTTATAGACTGTACGAGTATTCAGTAAATTAAAATGTTGAAAAATCATGCCAATTTTTCGGCGTGCAGCGCGTAGAGCGGAGGGAGTTAATGCAGTCAATTCTTCGTTGTTAACAATCACTTTTCCTGCATTGGGTTTTTCTAGCAAATTCACGCAACGAATTAAGGTACTTTTTCCGGCACCGCTTTGACCGATAATGCCATAAATCTCACCTGGTTTGACCGTGAGGCTAATATCCTCTAAGGCAGTTACAGAACCCTGTGACGTGATATAATTTTTACTGATATGTTCGAGCGTAATCATATTTTGCAGTATAATCCTGGCGGCTATTGAAAGTGTAGATTTTTCTGGAGTAATCACGTGATTTCCCCTTTATTAACTGATTTATACCAATTGACGATGGCATATGGCTATTGGAAGTTGGGTATCCATGAACGCGAAGCGGTTTTTCATCTGATTTTCCGCAAACAGCCGTTTCATGGTAATTATTCTGTGGCATGCGGTCTTTCAACGGTCGTAGATTTTTTACAAAATTGGCAATTTGCGGAAGACGATTTAAGTTATTTGGATGGGTTGCGTGCGCCTAATGGCGAACCTTTATTTACCCATGAATTTTTAGCTTATTTAAAAAATTTGCGTTTTACCTGTGATATTGATGCAATTGCCGAAGGAACGGTTATCTTTCCGCATGAGCCATTGTTGCGAGTGAAAGGTCCTTTGTTACAAGGACAACTTATTGAGTCTACATTATTAAATATCATTAATTTTCAAACCCTAATTGCAACGAAAGCTTCCCGTGTTTGTATGGCGGCAGCGGGCGAGCCGGTTTTGGAATTTGGCTTGCGACGTGCGCAAGGCCCTGATGGAGCGCTTTCAGCAAGTCGTGCGGCTTTTATCGGCGGTTGCACAGCTACATCGAATGTTCTGGCGGGCAAAGTGTATGGAATTCCCGTATCGGGCACGCACGCCCACAGTTGGGTGACTGCATTTCCCGATGAAATAAGTGCATTTTCTGCGTATGCCAATATTATGCCGCATAATTGCACCTTGTTGGTCGATACTTACGATACCATTCAAGGCGTCAAACATGCGATTGAAATTGGCAAAAAATTACGGAACCAAGGAGCAGAACTACGCGCGATTCGACTGGATTCTGGCGATATGGCGACGTTGAGTATCCAGGCACGACAATTGTTGGATGAAGGGGGTTTCAAGCAAACAAAAATTATTGCGAGCAATAGTTTGGATGAATATGTGATTAGCGATTTGAAAGATAAGGGCGCGAAAATTTCCGTTTGGGGCGTCGGCACGCAACTGACGACAGCATATGATCATGCGGCGCTGGATGGCGTTTATAAATTATCTGCACTGCGAGACACAAACGGTCAATGGGAATATAAATTGAAGCTCTCGGAACAAGCAATCAAAGTTTCAAATCCAGGCGTGCTGCAAGTACGTCGTTTTATTCAGGATAATAGACAGGTGATGGATATTATTTATGATGAAGAACTCGGCATTCCGTCCAAACAGCCTTGCCTTGTTTCCCTCAAAGGGCCGCATTTTTCCCAGCAATTAGAGCATTTTGATGCGCATGTCGATCTATTACAACCGGTATTTCGGCAAGGTAAATTAGTCAATCCGATGCCTTCTATTTCAACGCTGCGAGAACGTACTATTCAGCAAGTGACGCAATTTTTACGTGCAGATCACACTAAGCCTTATCCTGTTGGTTTGGAAAGTGATTTACATCATTTAAAACAGCAATTGATTGCTGCTGTAACCAAAATAAATATTAAGAATGAATAAAAACATGACTGAATCTATTTTCCCGCGACGTCGTGTGCGAAGTTTTGTTCGTCGCGATGGTCGTATGACGGATGCGCAAAAGCAGGCGCTTGCTTCTTTGCTGCCTTCTATGGGGCTTTTGTTACAAAATGGCATGCTTGATTTTTCCAACGTTTTTCAACGCGAAGCGAAATGTGTGTTGGAAATTGGTTTTGGTTCGGGTTATTCATTACTCGAAATGGCAAAGTCCTTTCCTCAACAAAATTTTATTGGCATCGAAACCCATTTGCCTGGGATTGGTACTTTATTGCAAGGTATTGGGGCTGAAGCCTTGCAAAATGTACGCATCTATTATGCGGATGCAGTTGAAGTGTTGGCGCAGTGCATTCCGGATCAGAGTCTGGATGTCGTGCAAATCTTTTTTCCTGAACCCTGGCCTAAGCGAAAACATCATAAACGGCGCTTAATTCAGCCTATTTTTGTTGATTTATTAATAACTAAGTTAAAAACGGGTGGAACAATCCATCTTGCGACTGACTGGCAGAATTATGCGGAACATATGATGAAAGTATTGTCGGATGTTCCGGGTCTCACGAATCAGGCGGGTTTGCAGCAGTATGCAAACCGTTCTACGCAGCGACCTGTTATCACGAAATTCGAACAACGCGGTAGGCAGAGTGGTCGTGTTATTTGGGAATTGCAGTTTGTGAAGGTATAATACGTTTGCAAAAATTTAAAAACGAGGAGATAAAGAATGAAATTATTAATAGCGTTATTGGTTAGCCTGGTAACACTCTCGATAGCAGGGTGTGGTCCAGTTTATAAAACAACATTTAACTATCAACCGCCTGCTTCCGATATGGGCCGCATGTGTGCTGCGCAATGCCTTCAAGCAAGAACAACATGTGAATCCATGTGTACTATGCAAAATCAGAATTGTGTCGCACAAGCCAAACAAGATGCGCTGAATGAGTTTGAAGCGTATAAAGCAAAACAACATGCAAAAGGAAAGCCTATCAAAAAAACGCCTGCAGATTTTGAAAATACATTAAGCTGCGATCAGGCATGTGGTTGTGGCAACACTTTCAATATGTGTTACCAAACCTGTGGTGGTACGGTCACGCCGCATAGAGAGTGTGTTGCGTTTTGTGATAAAAAATAAGTTATTGTGAATACCCTCATCCCCTGCCCTTCTCCCGTAAACGGGAGAAGGGAGCTAAGTGTATACTCCCTTCTCCCAGCTCGCTGGGAGAAGGGTTGGGGATGAGGGTGATCCCATTTCAGGTTTTGATGTCATCCTGAGCGTAGCGAAGGATCGCCTTATTATAATTTAGCGATCCTTCGCTGCGCTCAGGATGACACGTTCTTTAGCTTAATGCTTCATCCCTGCTGCGTTAGTCACCATTCTATTTTTCTCTGGACATTGTAAATCACCTTCACTAACCTTGGTGCATCTGGATGAAGAGGATTTCGCAATGATAATCAAAACCATAAAAAGGGCTGGCACGGTAGCCGCAATGTTCGGGTTAGCGACGATTGCCCATGCGACAGGCGAAGGATTTTATTTTGGTACCATGCTTGGGGTGACCAATTTACATGGCCAACAACAAACGACAACTCTTCCCACGACGCCTCCTACAACAGTCACGCTTAGACCCGATAGCAGTGGCGTTGGCATACGCATTTTTATGGGCGGTAATTTTAATAACTATGCGGGCATGGAAGGTGGCTTTACGTATTATTCCAATGGAAAATATAAGACGACCGTTGTCAGCAATAATATACGTACTCGCGCAGGCAGTTTCGATCTCCTCGGCAAAGCCATGTTTCCTTTTGCGGATACCGGTTTTTCCATATTTGGTAAAGCAGGTATAGTGTATTTTAATGCCAATACCAAAGGCAGTATCGGTGGTTTTTCAATTGATCGCACCAAGACATCCACCGTTCGTCCTGAACTCGCAGCCGGTGTGAGTTACGATCTTACCGCACGCTGGGTGGCTGATTTCTCTTACAATACCGTCTTGTATAACTCAACTTTTGTAAAAAATCCCAGCTTTATTGCTTTGGGTATTTCCTATCATTTTGTGGATGAATATTGCGGGCAGTTTTTGTGTTAAAACCCTGAGGGTCAACCAAAAACAACCCCACCAAATCATTCAAAAATCGTTGCCCCATTTCTGTCGCGGCAAGCCGCAGAGGATCATCTACCATCAATTGTTTTTCTTTCGCAAACGACACAATGGGTTCAAGTAGAGTCGTAGGTAATCCAGTGCGTTCCGTAAATAACTGAAGAGGAACGCCATCACGTAATCGCAAGGTATTCATCATAAATTCAAAACAACAATCTTGATCTGAAACGATATTTTGCGTGGACGTCAATTTTTTTTGTGAATTCAAATAATCACGCGGATTTTTTACTTGCGAATGTCTCGTAATGATATTTTTATGCGTGTCAGTGATTTTGCTATGCGCGCCTGCACCAATACCTAAATAATCACCAAATTCCCAGTAATTTATGTTATGAATACATTCCTGTCCGGGTTTGGCGTAAGCAGAAACTTCATATTGATGTAAGCCATGTTGATCCAGAAGTTTTTTCCCTTGCTCTTGAATTTCCCATAAAATTTCTTCCTCCGGCAAAATCGGCGGTTTATGATGAAATAATGTATTGGGCTCTATCGTCAGTTGATACCAAGATAAATGCGGCGGTTCGAAATTTAAGGCATCTTGCAAATCACTTAGCGCATCTTCGATTGATTGCTGAGGCAGGCCATGCATGAAATCTAAATTAAATCGTGCAAACCCCGCATTTTTAGCAGCTTGAATGGCACGCAAAGCATATTCACGATTGTGTATTCGACCGAGTGCATGAAGTTTTTCATTTTGCAAACTTTGCACGCCGATGGATAAGCGATTAACGCCTGCTTGTCGAAAACCAACAAATCGACTCTCATCCACTGTGCCAGGATTGGCTTCTAACGTAATTTCAACATCAGGACATAAATCCAAACGCTGACGCACACCCTGCAGAATTTTTTCGATAGCTGCTGGAGAAAACAAACTGGGCGTACCTCCACCAAAGAAAATACTGCTGAGAGGACGTTCTTCAAGTTTCGGCAATGCCTCATCAAGATCATTCAATAATGCAGCTAGATAAGCCTCTTCTGGAACTGCATTCGGGGCTTTATGTGAATTAAAATCACAGTAAGGACATTTCTGCACGCACCAAGGAATATGAATATAAAGGCTAAGTGGTATTTTTGAGCTAAATTTTTGCATGCGCGAAGTATAACACATAGGCTGATTTTGGCGTTATACTTAGCCGCATTTCTCAAGGGAGTCAAACACAATGAAAAAACGCGTCAAAGTTGCTATCACAGGTGCTGCTGGACAAATTGGCTATGCATTAATATTCAGAGCGGCTTCAGGACAAATGTTTGGGCCTGATACTGAAATTGATTTGCATTTGCTGGAATTAGAACAAGCATTGCCTGGTTTGCGCGGTGTCGCGATGGAGTTAGATGATTGCGCATTTCCTCTTTTGAAAAATGTTGTTTGTACCTCCGATCTCAATGTCGCTATGCGTGATGTGAATTGGGTGGTTTCAGTCGGTGCCGTGCCGCGCAAAGAAGGCATGGAACGCTCGGATTTATTGAAAATTAACGGAAAAATTTTCACAGCACAAGGTCGTGCCATCAATGATAATGCTGCCGATGACGTGCGTATTTTTGTCGTGGGTAATCCTTGTAATACCAATTGTTTAATTGCAATGAATAATGCGCCTGATGTACCACGTGATCGATTTTATGCAATGACAACATTAGATGAATTGCGGGCACGTAAGCAATTGGCAATCAAAGCGGGGGTGGATGTCACAGCGGTAACCCAAATGACTATTTGGGGTAATCATTCTTCTACCCAATATCCTGATTTTTATCATGCAAAAATTAATGGTAAATCGGCTGCTGAAGTGATTACGGATACAAAGTGGCTGCAGGAAGATTTTATTTCCATTATCCAAAAACGCGGCGCGGAAGTTATAAAAGCGCGCGGTGCTTCATCCGCAGCCTCCGCAGCGAATGCTGCATTGATGGGTGTATTCAATTTGGTGCACGATACAGCCCAAGGCGAAAGTTTCTCCGTAGCGCGTTGCTCGCAGGGTGAATATGGCGTGGATGCGGGTTTGATTTTCTCATTCCCCTGTCGTACCGAAGGCGGCAAGCTCAAAGTGATTACTGGTTTGACGCAAAATGAATTTGGTCAGCAAAAATTCAATCTGACGTTGGATGAATTGCGTAAAGAACGTGATGCGGTGCAGGAATTAGGATTGGTTGCGGTTTAACGCACGCCAAGAGCTTTGATGTCATCCTGAGCGCAGCGAAGGATCACTAAAATATAATAAGGCGATCCTTCGCTGCGCTCAGGATGACATATGTTTCTTGCCATGCGGGCAGCAAACCACATCACGCCCAAATACTCAAAACTCCCATAATAACCAACCCAACTAATAACGACGCAAATTCCAAAAGACTTTCCGCCTCATGCTGACGATGATGGTGGTTAATGTGATGCAGTGTTGACATATAAAGAAATGTTCCCGCAGCGAAAGCATTAAATGCAGCAGTAAAAAGCTGACTCCCCTTCGACTGCAAAGTCGTCGTGACCGAAGTGCCAATACCAATTCCAAGCGGCGTCATTAATGAAAAAATAAAAATAATAGTGATAATGCGCCTTAAAGTTAAATTACCGCGATTTAGGATGACAGCTAAAGCAAAACTCTCTGAACTTTTATGTGCAATAATAGCCAGAAAAATCACAGAAGCGGTCGCCAGTGTCGTATTCACACCGAGCACGGCACCTTCAATTAAAGCATGAATAATCAGTATTAATGTCAACATATAAGAAAGCGCATGTTCATGATGTTGCGTTACGGCAAAATAGTTAGACAAGCGCTCAAGGAATAACAAAATTAAAAATCCACCCGCACAAAATAATTCGGCAATCGGATAATTATTATCGGGGTAGATAACAGAAAAATTCTTCACGGCGTCGGGTAACATGTGAAACAAAGCTGCACCTAGAAAAATACCGCTGGCGAATGCATCTGCTAACTCAAGCGGTCGATTATGCTTAGGGTAAATGCGTGATTTAATAGGATAGATAATGACAAGAATAGACGTCAAAAAAATAAAAATTCCAGCAAGCGTTTTATAAGCTGTTAAAGTCACGTGAGTTCTTCAGATAATTTAATGCTGTATGGTAATCCGATAAGAATGACGGAGGCAATAAATAACGGTAGAATTTATACTTAGCGCGGCCATAATTTGCGGTTTTTGGCATCTCATCTATAGGCCATCTTGCTTGCTAAAAAATGCTTACATATGAATAACTATGTGCGCATTTTTTAGCAAGCAATCTGACCTATAGATGAGCGCCAAAAACCGCAAATT
>CAYRUP010000061.1:0-11745 GCA_964427485.1 uncultured Coxiellaceae bacterium
TTTTCTGAAGTTCTCGTCCTATTACTCCATAACAAAATTGATCGCCAAGCTTTCCGTACCAGCTACCATCATCTTGCCCATCGACTTTGGGTAGCTCGCCACCCCTCTTCGTCATTTCTTTAATAGCTGTATAGATTAAGTGAATCTGATTTATAATCGACGTTTCTTTAGCCCAATGTCCAAACTCTTTTATTGCAGTAATAGTATTATTGTCATTTGCTTTAACGGCATTAAAAACTTGAGTGATTCTTCGCTGATTGATTCGTTCTCTATACCGTTTTTGTCTTTCATCTTCAATGGGTACAACCGATCTTATTTTCTTTAATCGTTCAGAATCAGGATGAAATGTTTGATCCAATAGCATGAGCCTATCTGCCATGCCTTCGCAGATAATGCCTTTTTCATCACGTAAAGTCATATCTCCATTTTGGATAGCCAGGATAATAGCCTCCATCAGTGTATCAGGTAAATGAGCTTCTTTTCTCGCATACGCTTTTCGAATGCACGCTTCAACTCTGTCAAGTGGAGCAGCATAATAAGCAAGAGTTAAAATTTCCCATTTCAAAGAGGGATTATTAAAAAAGGTAAATGTGTTGTTGTTTCTAAGACATTTTGATTCATCATTGTCAGATGCGTATTCATGAATAATCTGTCTAACTCGAACTAAGCCAGTATCAAAAAGAGCATGATCAATCTGCTGGGTTTCTTCTAATTCTTTAACGCGTGACTCCATCATATCCTCATATTTTGATTGTAATAAAGGCAATTAATCAATATTAAATCAAATTAATAGCTCAAGCAATCTATACAATTGACCCACTAAATAAAATGGTAATGAAATTAATTCATAATCATTCAGAACACCGGTAGTTGTTTTTGATTGGATGTGATCACGTTGAATAGCTCCAGCGTAAAAACGAACGGCGCGTTTCCATGGTTTTTCACTCATGAATTGATGCAGGGATCTTAGTTTTCCTTCAGCACCCGCTTTGACTTCAATTGGAATTAAGAATTGATTATCTTGAATTAAATAATCAATCTCAGCACTTGAATTGGTTAATTCACGATTCCAGTAATATAATGTGGGTTCAACATAAAAAGGAGATAATAAACGCAATAATTGGCCTATGACTTGTTCTGCGAGAGCTCCTTTGTTTATCACAAAGATATCTTCAATATTTCTGAATTGATGCAGTTTTAAACCCAGCATTGTTGAAACTAATCCTACATCAATCAAAATAATTTTAAATACTTTGGGATTCACTTCAGCTCCAAGAGGAATACCATTTGCACTTGAACTCTGTACCTTATGACACAAGCGTGCTTTTATTAACAAGTTTAACGCTTGTTTGATGCTTTCATGTCGCGCATTGGGCTCTACATGACTATAAACAAATTTTTTGGTTAATAGTTTTGGAATTGCATGGAGTACTTCTTCTAAATAATTAATCGATAATTTTCCTGCATATTTCGTAAAATCATCTTGATAAGTATTGATTAAATTATTATGTACTTCCGCGAGCGATTGTAATGAAGAGGTTTTAATCCAGGTAGAAATGGCTTCTGGCATGCCGCCCACCGTGACAAATTCCTTGAATAATTGATTTGCTTTATCATGCAATGCTGCATTCAATGGTTTTTCAAAAGAAATTTTTTCTATAGCAGAGAGTAAATGTATTTCATTTTTTGCTAATAAAAATTCTTCAAAACCTAATGGCTCAATAAAAAAATATTGGATGCGTCCAACAGGCATGCTGAAAGTATGATTTTCTAATATAAACTCCAACAAAGATCCTGCAGTAATCACTGGCAACTCTGGCATGCTTTCATAAAACCATCGCAATTTTGCAAACAGTTCGGGTGCAGCCTGAATCTCATCTAAAAACAAAATAGAATCTGCTGGAATAATTGGTACATTCAATGCAGCTTCTAAATTTAATAAAATGATTGCTGGATCGTTACTTTCAAAATGGACAGCAAGAGAGCGTTGTCTTTCAAAATTAAGCTCAATCAGCCGTTTGCCTGTTTGACGGGCAAGTTCTCTGACAATCCACGTCTTACCCACCTGCCGCGCGCCTCGGAGCACAGCAGGTTTGCGCGAGGGAGAATTAAGCCAATCTTTTAATTTATCAATGAGATAGCGTTTCATCGTTATCATCCTGTAAAAAATACAGGTATATTATAATACTTACTGTGGAAATATACATGTATATTTTACCACAGTTATTTTTGCTTAGCTTGACGCCTATGCCCACAAGGGGAGAGGTGAAAAAGCAGGCAGCAATGATATCATCCATTTAAAAAGACTTTGAACAGGCTCTTAGAGAGACTACATTACTCTGATTTCCAACAAGCTGGAGATCGGTAGATTCCTGTTTAATGGGGACAGGACTTATTATTCCCGACAATAACGGCCGTTCCTTTTTTGAAGTAAAATTAGATATTGCTGAAGTGACAGTATTTTGCAGGTGAACATTAGGACGCCTTGCGTGCCTCAAAGCGAATTCAACATTCACCACTTCCTCCACGAGCTTTGCTTTTTTTTGATTGAGTACTGCTAAAATTTCCTGCTTTTGGCTAATTATCTCTTCCCAGAGTTTAATTTGTTTTGTTAATTCCTCAATTTTTATTGCATTTTTTGGCAGGTATTTTTTCTTAACTAGAATCTCTATTTTTAAATCTGCATTTGCAAATACATCAGGATAAAAGCGTGCTTTATAGACACCTAGATCTGGATTGAATTCAAGGACAGTTAATGTACCATTTGAACAACTGGTTTTGACATCTACAAATGGAATGTCGCTATAATTGATATCAACTGGGGCTACCCAGTTATTTTTGATATAAGCTCTTAAAGCAACAGCACCCACACACAAGGCTGCCCCGCCTAAGGCACAAGCACCGACTGTTAATAACGCACCACCACCCAAAAGACCATATAACAATCCCACACTTGCACCAGGACCACTTGCAGCGACTGCAACACCGTTTTCAGAAGAAGGATTTTTTCTCTCGGAAAAATAAATTATCGGATCATCTGAATTGATTCCGTCCTGTTCGTATTGTAAAGCCTCTATTGAACCCCTTATATCAGAAATTTCCATTTCATAATTCGCAATCACTTGACCACAAAGATTCATATCATCATTAGCTGACGAAGTCGTAACATGATGCGCAATAAACTCCAAAATAACCGGATTGAAATTAACAACGTTAGACACCAGACAAATACACGCGAAGTGAAACAAATAATTTTCAGAATTATGTTGAATATTTTTTTCTACCTCAGCTAATTTTCCACTAATGATACTGTCCTGTTGTTGTGTGACACCAAGATCAGATTTCAGTTGAAGCAAATCTTTTCTAGCTTTGAACTGTTCATTTAAAGTAGCCGTTCTACCTTCTATAAAATCATTGAACTCTTTCAACGTATCTGAATAATTAGGAATATTAATTCTGTTCTTTGGTATCATTTTTAAATTTTGTAATTCAGTAAAAAGCATGCTCCTCATGTTTTCAGAAAGAGGATCAAATAATTGTATTCGTTCCGCAATGAGATCAAATATCATTTTGGTAGCTGTATTTTTCTTCTCATATCTTCTTTCTAATGCTTGCTGCATTTCCAAATGTTCTTGGAGCTTAACTAAAACATGTGAACGCTGAATTCTTTCCGGTGCCCTTGTCAACAAAAACAAGATAGAATCTTTACACTGACCAAAATCTGTAATTGTTTTTTCAAGAAAGTGAATTGTTTCTAGAAAATTAGAGAATCGACTAAAATTATTATAATTAACTACTACTACAATTCCTTTAATAGATTTAGCCTGAAAAATTGCGGCTTGCGTCGCAATTATTGAAAGTTGTCTATTTATTTCATTATTGTGATAATCATAAGCAGCACAATCAAGAAGCTCGACATTTTCACTGACAGACACGACTTGAGGATAGACGGTTGTTAATGCCATACGATGGCCTACTTTACAAATTTCTTCCTGACCTGATTTAACTTCAAGAAAATCTTCTCCATGCTCATGTTTCATCTCCATTTGACACCCTGCCATATAATTAGCAAAGGTACTTTTTCCTGAGCCACCTGGTCCTAAAACTAATATTAAATTTCGATCTGTAGGAGGTAGATAGTTCTTAAGAAAATCAGTATTTACATTATTAGCTGGTTTATATTCAGTCGCAGAATCCTTTTCACGTAGAAACATATCCTATTCCTTTTAATGCAGCCATTATTGAAATTAATTCTAATTTTACATTAATCCAATTATAAGCATTGTTTTTAATTAAGCAGCCGCTCAGTACACGACAAAAAACAAAACCGTCGGGACGACGTGTTGTGGGGTTGAAATAAATTTTTGTCGTGTACTAAGAAGCAGCAGTATTATTAGGTTTATCATCTCCAAACCGCACCATGTGGAAATTCATATTCTTTTAATGAATGTGATTTCATCGTAATCGAATAACCAGGCAGCACCGGTGGCATATAACAACCCGCTTTCATCTGAACTGGATCTTCAAAATGTTCGTGTAAATGATCGACATACTCCAACACACGATTTTCTAACGTGCCCGAAATACAGATAAAATCAACCATCGATAAATGTTGCACATATTCGCATAAACCCACACCGCCTGCGTGCGGACAGACAGGAATATTAAATCTAGCCGCCATGAGTAATACAGCTAGAATTTCATTAACACCACCTAAACGGCAACTGTCAATCTGACATACATCAATCGCTTTCGCTTGCATAAATTGCTTAAACAGAATTCGATTTTGACAATGCTCGCCTGTCGCCACTCTAATCGGTGCAATGGCTTGACGAATCCCGGCATGCCCTAATACATCATCAGGACTTGTTGGTTCTTCTATCCACCACGGATTAAATTCGGCTAATGATTTCATCCAAGTAATGGCTTCTGGCACATCCCATTTTTGATTCGCATCAATCATTAATTTAAAATCAGGTCCGACGACTTCTCTTGCAATTCGGCAGCGTCGAATATCATCTGCTAAATTAGCACCGACTTTTAATTTTAAATATTTCCAACCATCCGCCACTAATTGCTGGCACAAATGACGCATTTTTTCGTCGGAATAACCCAACCAACCGGCTGATGTCGAATAAGCGGGGTAACCATTTTTCAATAAATAGTCTATTCGTTCTTGTTTTCCATCCACTTGTTTTTTTAATAATTCAATGGCTTCATTCGGTGTAATGGCATCTGTGATATATTTAAAATCCACACATCGAACTAATTCTTCCGGCGTTAAATCAATTAATAAACGCCAAAGCGGTTTGTTTATCGACTTCGCCCAAAGATCCCATACTGCATTGACAACGGCTGCCGTCGCTAAATGAATCACACCTTTTTCAGGACCGACCCAACGTAATTGACTATCACCAGTGAATGCATGCCACCATTGACCCATATTTTGTGTAATATCTTCTAGCATCATACCTCTAATGAGTGGTTTTAATGCATGCACCGCAGCCACACAAATTTCATTGCCGCGACCAATCGTAAAAGTTAATCCATGGCCTTCTAAATCGGGTTGATTGGTTTTTAGAATGACATACACAGCGGAATAATCTGGATCCAAATTCATTGCATCTGATCCAGCTAATTCCTTTGAAGTTGGAAATCGAATATCTTTAACCAACACCTCCGTTATTTTTATCATCGTTATTTTTCCTCTTGATATAGCAAAACGTATAATTGTTTGGGTCCGTGTGCACCCAATTGTGCAGTTTGTTCGATGTCACTGGTGCGTGATGGCCCTGAAATAAAATTGATTGTGCGTGGCAAAGTTAACGAAGAATAAGTTTGATAAATCAGATCAAATGCATCTTCATAATGCGGCATAATATTTTTAATATTTAATAAAACAACATGAATAGGCGGTAAAAAATTAAGTGTTGTCGGACTCGATTCACTGGACAATAAAACCAATGTGCCCGTTTCTGCTACTCCACAAAAAGCGTGTGTAAGACTGATTATGTCTGCTGGATCCGCAGCACCCTGTTGTAAAATCCAATTCGGATGTTTCGCAAATGAAATTAAATCAAATAGAGGATTTGTTGCTAAACGAAATTGTGGATTTAATTGAATATCTTGAACTATTTTTTCAAGCACAAAAATACTCTCTGACAAAGACTGAATTTGTTCTACTTTCGCAAATGATTTTTGCATTTTATTAATAAATACGGCAAGCGCAGTGTCAGATAATGCGGGTAATACACCACGCGGTTTTTGTTGTAACCGTAAATGTAATGTTGATTCATCGAGTTGTTCGCGTTTTAAATTACGTCGAATAGTCGTTAAGATATGTTGTCGTGATGAGAGATGATTCATGATTTACGTTCTCGCCACAGTTGATGAAACGTTTTGTTTGATGGCACTGGAAAATCACGGTATTTCGTCCATCCTTTTGCTAATAACAATCTATGCAATGATCCTTTTTTTTGTCCCATGCATCGTAAAAAATATGAAACTAATCCTATAAAAAAATGATACAACCTTGGATGTTTTGCGAGAAATGCCCATGCTTTTAAACCCTGGCGTCCTGTAAATGAAGATAAATGTTGTTTATATTCTTCTTCACGATAATGACGCATCATGCTCGGTAATGGAATTTTCATGGGACACACTTCTTCACATCGTCCGCAAAACGTAGACGCATTCGGTAAATCGCGTGCTTCCTTTAATCCAAATAAACCGGGTGATAAAACAGCACCCATGGGACCAGGATAAACCGATCCATAGGCTTGCCCGCCGATTGCATCATACACAGGACAATGATTAAGACACGCGCCGCATCGAATACATCGCAACATATCTTGCACAGGCGTGCCTAACATTTTGCTGCGCCCATTATCCACTAAAATGACATGAAATTGCTCGGGTCCATCTAAATCGGTTGGACGTTTTGGTCCCATCGAAAAAGTGACATACGAAGTAATAGCTTGTCCTGTTGCAGAGCGCGAAAGTAGTCTTAATACATTCATCGCATCATTCATCGTAGGCATCACTTTTTCAATACCCGTTATCACGATGTGGACTTTCGCACAGGTTTGAGTTAAATCACCATTACCTTCATTAGTGACGATTGCTGTTGCACCATTTTCTGCAATTACAAAATTCGCGCCAGTCATACCAACATCGGCTGTTAAAAATTGTTGTCTTAAAATATCGCGTGCTTCCGCTAATAACTGTGCGGGTTCATCCAGTTTTCTGTCTTTGGGAAGTGTCTGATGTGTGTCATAAAAACTCGTTGCAATTTGTTCTTTTAAAACATGAATCGCAGGCGCCACAATGTGAGACGGTGTTTCTTGACGTAATTGAATAATATATTCGCCCAGATCCGTTTCAACGACACTTATTCCCTGCGCTTCCAGTGCTTTATTTAATTCTATTTCTTCCGTGACCATGGACTTACCTTTGGTAATTCGTTTTGCATCCACGGATTTAGCGATTGCAAGCGTAATATCACAGGCTTCTTTTGCATCCACTGCCCAATGAACGACACCGCCTTTTGCGATCACTTCACGTTCAAATTGTTCTAAATAAAAATCGAGGTGTTCTAAAGTATGATTTTTAATTTCGACTGCTTTTTGACGAATCGCATCGAATTCGTTTAATTCTGCAATCGCTATAGCACGCTTGTGCACAAAACCTGTTTTTAAATTGCCGAGTGCTTTTTGTAACGAGACATTTGACAATGCTTTTTTTGATTGTAATTTAAATTTGTGACTCGTCAAATGTGTCATGTAGGATCCCCCACACCCGGCGAATCAGTCATGCCTGCTAGTACTTCAGCGATATGCATAACTT
Organism: uncultured Coxiellaceae bacterium; assembly: GCA_964427485.1. Taxonomy (GTDB): domain Bacteria; phylum Pseudomonadota; class Gammaproteobacteria; order DSM-16500; family DSM-16500; genus CAYRUP01. The sequence continues at coordinate 7,846 of CAYRUP010000061.1, forward strand.
TCATGGCTGAACCTTCACGTTTTAATTTTCCAGCGATATTCATCAAGCAACCTAAATCACCTGCGAGTAAAACATCAGCCTGAGTTGCTTCAATTGATTTGACTTTATTGCTCACCATTTTATTGGAAATATCAGGATACTTCACACAAAAAGTTCCACCAAAACCACAACACACATTTGTTTCATTCATTTCATTGAGTATTAACCCAGAGATGGATGACAACAAAACGCGCGGTTGCTGTTTGATATTTAATTCGCGAAGACCCGAACACGCATCATGATACGTAATGGATTTAGCATAGCTCTGATGAATTTGTTTTATATGTAACACATCGACTAAAAAAGCAGTTAATTCATAGGTTTTTTTTGCAAGTGCGATTGCGCGTAATTCCATTTCAACATCGTTTTTAAATAAGGCTGGATAATGATGACGGATCATGCCGCCGCATGAACCCGATGGAACCACGATATAATCGTATTCTTCAAAAAGCTGAATGACTTGGACTGCAATATCTTTTGTATCGTTAAGATTTCCGTTGTTATATGCAGGTTGACCGCAGCAGGTTTGTTCTTTGGGAATGAAAACGTGTGCATCGGCATTTTCCAATAATTTAACAGACGCAAATGCAATCTCTGGACGGAATAAATCAACTAAACACGTAACAAATAAACCTACTTTTAAATTTGGCTTCATACGATACTAGCGCTCTAAGACAGCTCTTTGTGTTTGTTCGCCAAGACCTGTTGCACCTAAATGCATGACTTGTCCTGGTTTTAAATAAATTGGTTCCGGTTTTTGTCCAAGACCAACACCCGATGGTGTGCCGGTTGATATGATATCACCCGGATGTAATGTGAAAAATTGACTTAAATAACTAATTAAAAATGCTACGTTAAAAGCCATTTCTTTGGTATTGCTGTGTTGATAACGATGTCCATCCACTTCCAACCAAACTTCGATATTTTGTGGATCGGATATTTCATCTTTTGTGACAAGCCAAGGACCGATAGGACCGAATGTATCGCAACTTTTTCCCTTGATCCACTGACCGGTTCCTTCTAATTGAAATGCACGTTCAGAAAGATCGTTAATCAAACAATAGCCTGCAATATAATCTAAAGCATGCTCAACCGATACATATTTACATGGACTACCGATCACGAGACCTAATTCAACTTCCCAATCTGTTTTTGTTGAATGTCGCGGAATGACAACATCATCATTAGGACCAATAATCGAGCTGGTTGCTTTAGAAAACACAATCGGTTCTCGAGGAATTTCAATACCGGTTTCTTTAGCATGATCACGATAATTTAAACCAATACATAAAAATTTTCCGACACCCGTGACGCAAGGTCCAATGCGTGTGCCGGCATCGATTACTGGAAGCGTCTCAGGATTCAATTTTTTTAATTTGTCTAATTCATTCGGTGATAAATAATCGTGAGACAAATCGGGAATCACGGACGCTAGACTGCGAATGTGACCATTTTTATCGAGTAATCCGGGCTTTTCTTGTCCTTTTAATCCGTAGCGTAATAATTTCATAGTGAAGCCTCACATTGACCATCCGCCATCAATAATATGTATGGCACCTGTTGTAAATGCCGATTCATCCGACGCTAAATACAGAACTAATGCAGCGACTTCATCCGATTTGCCAATTCTGCCTATGGGTTGCCTTGCAATAAACGCTTGTTTTGCATTTCCACCTTGCGCCGCGATGCGCTCATTCAAAGAAGGTGTTTCAATCGTACCTGGACAAACTGCATTACAACGAATGCCTTGTGATACGAAATCCGCTGCAACTGATTTCGTGAGTCCAATCACCGCTGCTTTTGTAGAACAATAAACAAAACGGTTCGGCACCCCTTTTACACTGGATGCGACAGATGAAATATTAATGATATTTCCTTTACCTTTTTTTAACAGGGTCGGTAAAAAGGATTTAATCATGTGATACATCGATTTGACATTCAATTGAAATGAAAAATCCCAATCTTTTTCTTCACATTCTAAAATCGTGCCATGATGAACATAGCCCGCGCAATTAAACAAAATGTCCAATGTTTCCATTTGTTGACTGAATGACTGAATAGCCGCTACATCCGTTACGTCTAAGCGTTGTGTTCGAATTGAATTATTTTGTTCTTTTAATTGATCTAATTTTTTTTCATCAATATCGGTCGCATACACCGTCGCACCTTCTTTCGCGAATAATAACGCGGTTGTGTAACCTATACCTTGACCAGCAGCTGTAATCAGTGCTGTTTTTCCAGCTAATCGTTGAGCCATGTTTACTCCATATGAAATACTGCTTGCCCTAAATCTCTTAAACGAACATTCGCAAAAACATTTCGTTCAATTTGTTCCAATGTGGTTTCTTTGGTTTCTGGAATAGCGTAATAAAAAACAAGCCACGCGATGACTGTGATTACAAAAAAGCCGCCAAATAATGCAGCAACACCAAAACTATTAATCACGACCGGCACCAAGCCCGCTACAATAACATTGGCACCCCAATTAAACGCAACAGAAATGCCCATGCCTAAGCCACGCACATGTAATGGAAATACTTCGGATGGAATGAGAAAACACGCAGGCCCGATACTGATGCCGTGAAATGCCATAAACACAATGGCACTCATTAAAAATATCCATCCCAATGTCATGGGATTTTTAACAAACGCGAATCCCAATGTAATGACGCATAATGTTAATAATATGCCGATAGTGCCCACCAGCAATGGTTTTTTTCGACCGATTTTATCGATAAAGAAAAGTGATGAAATCGTGGAAACAACCAACATCAATCCCATAAACATGGTATAGAACGTTGCCATCGACGGTGTTGCAAATCCCGTTTTTTGAAAAATGGTCGGTGCATAATAATTAAATGCGTTGATCCCGACTGTTTGCGTAAAAAAACTGACTGCCGCACCAATGAAAATCACTTTTAAATAACGTTTATCTTCAAACAATTTCAAAAAAGTGATTTTATCTTTTACCGCAATATCTTGAATGTCTTTAACGCGAGCATTGGCTTTTTTATCCGAAAATAACGTTTTTAAAATATCTAAGGCTTCTTTGCTGCGATTTTTGATAATGAGCCAACGCGGACTTTCTGGCAATGAGAAAACAGCAATTGCTAAAATCAATGCGGGTATGACACCGAGCCCTATCATCAAACGCCAATTTCCTGAATACGAAAATAAATAAGACGTGACGAATGAAAGAAACACACCGATTTGAATAAACACCACAAACAAATTGACTAACCAACCGCGGTGTTTTTCATCTGCGACTTCAGCCGTATAAACGGGGGATGTAGACGAACCGACACCAATCGCGATACCTAACAGGAAACGTCCAAACACTAACGTCTCGATTGTGTCAGCAAAGGCACACAAAAGAGAGCCGATCGTGAAAAACAATGCCGTCAAGAATAACGTTTTTTTTCGGCCGAATAAGTCACTGATTTCACCGCTGATGATAGACGATAGTAGTGCCCCAAGCGGCACCATCGCCACTAACCAGCCTTCTACACTGCTTGAAATAGAAAAAGATTTTTTAATGAATAACAATGCGCCTGAAATAATACCGGCATCATAACCAAATAGTAACCCTGACAACGCCGAACAAAAAGCAATCACAATTAAGTGAGTATGTTTTTTCATATCAATGTCCATATCAAAAAGCTTGTTATTGTGGGATGAATCGGAAAAGAGATTTATGTTATCACGATAATCCGGTTGTTTTCGAATTTTTCGAATTCTTCTGAGTGTCGGGAATCTACGCTGCTTTGACTTCAGTGATTTTCAGGGAGACGAGCAGGCATAGGCATCAAGCTAAGCGAAAAAGTTAGTTAGGACGTCGTCCCGCGACGCTTTTCAAGCGGG
>CAYRUP010000062.1:0-10902 GCA_964427485.1 uncultured Coxiellaceae bacterium
GCTCTTAAAATGCGTAGGAAAAAAGCAAAAAAATTCTTAGCTTGACGCCTATGCCCGCGAAGGCGGGGGCGGGACTGAATCGTATTTATCCAACAGGCTTGATTTCACTATCAAAACCTTTTTTACTTAATTGGCGTTGCACGCTTTTTGCTTGATTTTCACTTGCAAAAGAACCTTTACGTACCCAATAAATATTATTTTGCATTTTGACCACATCCGCTTCAATGCCCGCCAGCAGCAAAGAAAGACGCATTTGACTTGCGCTTATCTGATCCTTGAAAACACCTAACTGCAAAGTATATTGCACGCTCTGGGATTTTTTTGTCGTCAGAACAGTTTGAATTGATTTATCTATCTCTGCCAATTCAAAGGGACGCGGCAATCCCTCATATTTATGCTGGATAGGTGATGTTGATTTTAGCTCGGCAACAGTACCCGAGTTCACCTGCATTTTTGGCAATTCAGTATAAAAATCAAAGCGCACACTATTTTCTTCTTGAGCGCTTGGCGTTTGTTGTTTTGCGACAGTGACGGAATTCGTTTTAGGCTTGACGAGCGATTTCACATTCAAAACCCAAGCGCTCAAACCCTCTTTGAAACCATGATGTGTGTACACCCAAAAACCTGTCACACTGACGATAAATGCTACGAGAAAAACCGTCACGATAACCGATAGACGCGGCGGCTTTTTTCGCAAATTGCGTTTATGGGTGAACATGTTTTTCGCATAATCTTTGCGCATTACATACTTTCCGGTGTGGAGACACCTAATAATCTTAACCCATTTGCGATAACTTGCCGAGTCGCAGCAATCAGTGCCAAGCGAGCTTGACGTAGCGCTGTATCATCGACCAGAAACTGCTGGGAATTATAGTATGCATGGAAATCATTCGCGAGTTCACGTAAATAATGGGTTAAGAGATGCGGTTCATATTGATGTGCCGCACTTAAAATAACATCGCCATAGCGCGCCATCGTGCCAAGCAACTGCAATTCATGCGGAGTAACGAGCAAGGTCAAATGCTTTAAACCTTCCGCCTCATCGTAAGATAGATTCTTTTCTTGAAGCTGTCGGAACACACTGCAAATACGCGCATGGGCGTATTGAATATAATACACGGGATTTTCAGTTGACTGCGATTTCGCTAAATCTAAATCGAAATCAACATGCTGCTCACACTTACGCATGACATAAAAATAACGTGCTGCATCATTACCGACTTCATTGCGCAACTCACGCAATGTCACAAATGAACCACTACGCGTAGACATTTGCACTTGTTCGCCACCGCGATAAAGCGTGACAAATTGCACTAATTTATGCACCCATTTGTCTGGGGCAACGCCTAATGCTTGTAAACCTGCTTTCACACGCGGCACATAACCATGATGATCAGAACCGAAAATATTGATCGCTAATTCAAAACCCCGTTCAAACTTATGCATGTGATAAGCGAGATCATTGGCAAAATAAGTACGAACGCCATTTTTGCGTTCTAACACACGATCTTTTTCATCGCCAAAATCGGTTGCTTTAAACCATAAAGCGCCTTCTGCGGTATAGGTTAAACCTTTATTTTTTAACGTTTCAATGGTGCGATCGACCGCATCGGTACGCACGAATTGACGCTCAGAAAACCATTTTTGAAAACTGACGCCAAACTCTGCTAAATCTTCGCTAATATCGCCAATAATCGTATCTAATGTTAAATCGAACACTTCGGCGTAGCGTGCTACTCCCAGCAATTCTTTGGTGCGCGCGATAATGGCATCAATGTAGATTTCTTTATCGCCTCCTGCGGGTTCATCGGGGGGTAATTTTTCAAAGATAGAACGGGCAGGAACAACTAATTGCTTGCCTACTTGGTCATATAAATTTCTTGAAATTTCGACGACATAATCGCCTTTGTAAGCATTCGTTGGAAAGGTAATCACTTCTCCAGCGAGAGTAAGATAACGTAACCAAACACTGGATGCCAAAATATCCATCTGACGTCCTGCGTCATTCACATAATATTCACGATGCACAGCATAGCCTACGGCCGCTAATAAATCGGCGACAACCGCGCCATAAGCACCATGCCGACCGTGACCCACGTGCAATGGACCGGTTGGATTAGAAGAAACAAACTCAACGATAATAGGTTTGTTTTTCCCTACATCAGAACACCCAAAGCGGGTTGTTGTCGTAAGGACTTCGCCAATTACGCTATGTAATGCATCGGCGGTCAGGAAAAAATTAATAAATCCGGGACCGGCGATTTCGACTTTTTTAATGCCGGGTGAAGCGGGTAAGGCAGCGACAATTAACTCGGCGACTTCGCGTGGTTTACGCTGGGCTGGTTTTGCCAAAACTAACGCGATATTGGTGGCAAAGTCACCGTGTTGTTTATCTTTGGTCGCATCGATTTGAATACGCGGCAACTCTATCGACAATTGGCCGGATTGTTGTAATTGTTGCAGGGATTTTTCTATCAATTGTTCTATTAGTTGTTTGGTCATAGTGTCGTTTGTGTTTAATGTTTGGGTTTGTTGTTACCCTCATCCCCGACCCTTCTCCCGTAAACGGGAGAAGGGAGTGCTTAGCTAAGTTAGCTCCCTTCTCCCGTTTACGGGAGAAGGGTTGGGGATGAGGGTGGTTAAAAGACTTACTCTTCCTCATCCACCATCGGCTTAGTAAAATCACATGGTTTATGAGGACAAACTAATTCCGTGCCACGTTTTTTGGTGGTTTTGATCGTTAAAATGGGCCATGCGCATTTTGGACAGGTTTGTGCAACCGGTTCATTCCATACGGCATACTTACAATCAGGATAACGCGCGCAAGAGAAAAATATTTTTCCCATGCGTGATTTACGTTTCAACATATGTCCTTCGTGACACTCAGGACAATCGACGCCGGTATCCGTTGGTTTATTCAAAGATTCAATGAACTTGCAATTGGGATAACTACTGCAACCAATAAATTTGCCATAACGTCCCGTTTTCAATTGCAAGGGACCACCACATTGCGGACAAGTACGCCCTTCCACAATTTCTGCTGTCACACCACCCGATTTATCATCATCTAAACTACGGGTATACGTACATTCTGGATAACCTGTACAGCCAATGAAACGACTGTGTCTGCCTAAACGTATCGACAGTGGTTTCCCACATTGCGGACATTTTTCATCAAGCGCTTCTTGCGTCACATCACTCCGTTTAACGGTTTCCAATACTTCATCCACTTGATGCTTGAAAGGTCCCCAAAACTCATCCAACAAAGGCACCCATTCTTTTTCACCACGTGAAATATCATCTAATTCATCTTCAAGCCGAGCCGTAAAATCATAATCCACATAACGCGTAAAATGTTGGGTCAGGAATTTATTCACAATACGTCCCACATCCGTTGGATGAAAACGTTTTGCATCCATGACAACATATTCACGATATTGCAAGGTATGAATGATTGCAGCATAAGTCGATGGACGACCAATGCCGTATTCTTCTAACGCTTTAATTAAGGTGGCTTCCGAATAACGCGGTGGCGGCTCCGTAAAATGTTGATTGCAATTAAGCGCTTTCAAATCGACATCTTCACCTTCGATTAACCCAGGCAACATCCGTTCTTCATCATGATCCGCTTTGCTGTCATCAACACCTTCTTTATAAACCAGCATAAATCCAGGGTCTACGACAACCGATCCATTCGCACGAAATAAACCTTTATCACCGCAAGCAAGATCAGCAGCAACTGTATCAATCGTTGCGTGAATCATTTGCGAAGTAACGGTGCGCTTCCAAATTAAATCATATAATTTATATTGTTCCGCATTCAAAAATTCTTTGACCGAATCCGGCGTACGAATCACTGAAGTCGGACGAATTGCTTCATGCGCTTCTTGCGCGTTTTTGGCTTTGGTTTTATAGACACGCGGTTCTTCAGGCAAATTGTGTTTGCCATATCGTTCGACAATCAAATGCCGAATTTCAGCGATGGCATCCGCCGCCAAATTCACTGAGTCAGTACGCATATAACTAATCAAACCGACAGCGCCACTGCCAATATCAATACCTTCATATAATTGCTGTGCATTGCGCATGGTGCGTTGCGCAGTAAACCCAAGTTTGCGCGCAGCTTCTTGTTGCAGTGTCGAAGTAATAAATGGTGCAGCCGGATTTCGTTTGCGTTGCTTTTTCTCGACTTTGTTAACACGCAATTTACCTTGAGCTGCTTTGAACAAATCAATTTTAATTTTTTCAGCTTGTTCTGCATTGGTAATGGAAAATTGTTCGAGCTTTTCACCTTGATAGTGAATCAGTTTTGCTGTGAAATCTTGTTCATGCGCAAATGTGTCTGCCACAAGATCCCAATATTCTTGGCTTTCAAATTTTTCAATTTCTTCTTCGCGTTCGACAATCATGCGTAAAGCTGGACTTTGCACACGGCCTGCGGATAAACCCCGACGCACTTTACGCCATAACAAAGGCGATAAATTAAATCCCACTAAATAATCTAAGGCACGACGTGCTTGTTGTGCATTGACTAACTCCATGGAAATTTCTCGTGGATGATCGATCGCATGTTGCACTGCTGATTTGGTAATTTCATGAAAAACGACACGATGGACAGCTTTATCTTTAAGTGTTTTTTTCTCTAATAATACTTCGTACATGTGCCAGGAAATGGCTTCGCCTTCACGATCCGGATCGGTTGCAAGATAAAGCGCATTGGCTTTTTTCATCGCCGCAATAATCGTCGCGACATGTTTTGCATTTTTCTCAATTAATTCATAATGCATTGCAAAATGATGTGCAGTATCCACCGCGCCTTCTTTTGGCAATAAATCACGAACATGCCCATAGGAGGCCAATACCTCAAAATCATTACCCAAATATTTTTTAATTGTTTTTGCTTTGGCAGGGGATTCCACAATAACTAAATTTTTACCCTTCGCATTTGCCGCTGCTTTTGCGGTTGCTTTGGAAGTCGATTTCGATGACGATTTCGATGCCGACTTTGATGCCGACTTTGATGATGTTGTAGATTTGGTTGTAGATTTGGCTTTAGGCATAGGAATATGTTCTCCTAGTGTAAAACATCAAATGCATCGGCTAAGATCATATCTTGCAAAAGCGCTAATGAAGCTTTCTTATCCGGTTGATTAAACAGCACCATCAGGACAACCCATCTGATACGCGGCACATCAATTTCTCGGGTATCTAACGCCATAATGCGATCGATCACAATTTCTCGGGTCACAGGGTCGATCACACCGAGTTGTTCTAAGTATAGCAGAAAGCCTTTTCCTTCTACGCCAAAGCGTTCACTTTCTTCCGGGAGATAGTGACGAATCGCTTGTGTGGTAAGCCTAGGTCCCGCCAATACTGCTGTTTGAATTTGCATTAAGCCATCCAGCCAGTTTAACGCGCGATCGATTTCATAGCGGTCAAAACCGATTCTTTCCAGCTCCAATACAATATCTGCGTTATCTGTTTTTAACGCTGCACTTCCGTCCATGTAATTTTCGAAAAGAAACATTAATACTTCAAACATAGTTACCCATTTAAGTTGCTGCACGCATATACCCACCCGGCACTGCATGCACATAACCCTCTAATTCTAATGACAACAGCATGGAGGAAAGTTCACCTGCCGTCAATCCAGAGCGCGAGATAATAACATCGATCGCGGTTACTTCATAACCAATTTGTGCTAATACTCGCTGTAATTTGGGGTCCAAGTCAACTGCTTCTTGTTTTTTATCCTCCACTGAATTGAGGGTAACCTCCGGAATAAGCACACCTATTTCATCCAAAATATCTTTTGCTGTTTCCACTAATTTTGCTCCTTGCCGGATTAATTGATGACAACCGCGTGCTAAGGGATTGTGAATGGAACCTGGGATAGCAAAGACTTCGCGATTTTGTTCCAATGCAAGGCGCGCAGTAATCAAGGAACCACTCTTAATCGCAGCTTCCACTACTAACACGCCTAAACTTAAACCGCTAATAATCCGATTTCGCATCGGAAAATGCGCGGCTTTGGGTAAAGCATCCGGTGGAAATTCACTGACTAAAACGCCCCGCGCAATAATTTCTTCAGCCAAACGTTGATGAGATCGCGGATAAATGTGTTGCAAACCGGTTCCTAATACCGCGATGGTTTCACCCCCAGCAGCTAATGCACCGCGATGACTTGCGGCATCGACACCGAGTGCAAGACCGCTCGTGACAACCCAACCTGCACGTGCCAATACTTCTGCAAATTGCCTTGCCGTTTCAACGCCTGTGATCGTTGGATGACGCGATCCCACAATAGCTAGCTGTGGTTTCATTACTAAATCAATATTTCCCTGTAGATAAAGTACGAGTGGCGCATCGTAAATTTCTCGCAATAAGGCGGGATATTTTTCATCCGCGAAAGTGAGAAACGCATATTGTTTTTCTTCAATAAGACGTAAATCTTTTTCCGCCGTTTGCCAATCAAGATGTTCTAATGCAAAAATTTGTTTTTTTGTTAAACCCGCCGATTGTAAATCGAGTGTCGATGCAGAAAATAATGCATCGATGGTTTTGAAATAATCTAGCCAATGACGTATCGTCACTGAGCCAATTCCAGGCATGCGCGATAACGCCAGCCAATGTAATGGGTTTGTCATGAGAAATCCTATTTGTGTATTGATCTTATAAGACTCCCTTCTCCCAGCAAGCTGGGCATTGGCCTCAAGCTAAGAATTTTTTTCCTATGCATTTTAAGATGCTTTGATGTCATCCTGAGCGCAGCGAAGGATCGCCTTATTATAATTTAGCGATCCTTCGCTGCGCTCAGGATGACATAGTTCCTTAGGCTTGACACCCATGGCAAGCTGGGAGAAGGGCGGGGGATCATCAAAAAATGTCATTCCCGCCATCGCGGGAATAACAGTGTTTTCAGAACGCAGTTTACGCAGCTGAAACTGTTTTTCGGAGGGAAGCTTTTGGATCTCGTAACACTAAACCTTTGAAATTGATTTTTGCTCTTAATTCAATAAGCGTATTTTCAGTCACAGGTTTTAATGTACCAGCCTCTGAAAGCAGTGCATCTTTTGCCGCCTGATAGGTTATCTCAGTTGGCTTTTCTCTTCCATAGGAATTAATAGGAAGTCTTGCACTTAAAGCCTTAACAAATCCCAAAAGGATTTTTTGCTCACTTTCTTTTTTACTGTCACCCAATTTATCGACTTGATCAAGCCATTTTCGGCCATTAAAAACACCTCGCGGCACAGCGATCGGTTTAGGTTCACCGGGTATGCTAACTCTTGATCCATCTCTCCAAGCCTTGAATTGGCCTGGAATAGAAACCTGACCCTTCCAATATCCCTTAATATTTGTATCACTAAACACTTCCTCTTTAAAGAAAACAAGAATTTCTTTAATTAGTGTATTATTCAGTTCCTTAGCCGCCGTGCTTCTTTTTTCTAAGTCAGCTTTTTTTGCAATGAGCCCTTGTTGAATTACCTCATTATTTTGTGGATTAGCCTGATAATTTCGATAGTCCGTGCTCAGCTTATCGCATTTCGCAGCAAAAGCTTGGTAAGCCTGAGTCGTTTTAACCTCTTCTGAAAGTAAGGGAATCTTTTCATCTAGACTCTTCAACGATCTATCCAAATGAGCTAACTCACGAATGACGGTAGCAGGTCGTTCATCATCGATAAAGGCACTAACCTGCACTAATCTTAAGCTCAATGTTTCTGCTGAAGCACCATCATCTTGACATAATTCATTGACCTTCGTTTTTGCTTGTTGTATCGATTCATTGGTTAATGTCACTAATTTTAATGCAGCAACGGCAGAATCATAATGCGCTGAAAGTTCTTCGATTGCCTTTTGGGCATTTTTTTCTCGTTGTTTTTCTTGTTTCATTAAGCTCAAACGATCAACTAATTCTTGCTTGCCTGAAATAAACGTTGAGAGCTTTTCGTAATTACTTTTATTCTGTGCCTGAATAGATGCAAACTCTTTTGCTATTTGGGCTTGTTCTGCTTGCACTGCGGCATATTCAGTACCTTGTTGCTTGAGTTTTATATTTTCTTCTTCCAGTAATGGAGCGACTGTTGCCACATGCTCACTTGCTGTTTTTTTTGCCGCAACAATCAATTGCTTCTGTTGACCAATTTCAATAATTTTATTACTAATTTCCTGCATTTTTTCTTTCAAGGGCAGCAAATCTGTAAGCGCTTTTCCTTGTGAAAATAAATTTTCCAACTCACCACTCAGACTTGCCAGTTTTTTGACTTCTTTGTCAAACGCGGCAATTTGCGCTCTTGCTTCATTCTGTGCGGATTTTATCGCTGCAATTTTTTTGCTACTCTCATTTGCTACAAATCTCGCCATGCCTAACAATGTTGTTTGTTGCTGATTAATTTGTGCAGTACATTCGCTAATCGCTGGAGATACAACATTCTGCATATCACGCTGAACCGCCTTAATATCGCGGGTTACTCGCTCTTGCAGATTGCGCACTTCTAGTGTACGACTCACTAATGCTAATTCGTGCTGACTGACTTTATTAAGAAATGCAGTTCCTTCCGGCGTCGGTTCAAGATAAAAATAACCACCCGTACGCAACCATTTTTCGCACTTAAAATAAGTCTGAAATGTTGTATTCTCACCGACAGGCGATTCATGCAACTCAACAAAAGCACTGTGTTGTTGGGTATCATAGACAACATTTTTCGCCAAAGGAACTAAATCAGCCAGTGATAGATTTTCTAAAGATTTGGAAAAAGCAGGCTCCGAGACATTTCCCTCAAATTTTGTCAAGCAGTTTTCTAAAATCTTCGCAAAATCAGGGCCGTTGAATTTCTCTATTGCTTTGCGAGGTTGTTGTTCTAATTCTAAGAATTTAGCTTTTCCTTTGGGAGATTGCGGAAGATTTTCCTGAGCCTTCTCACATTTTATTTTTGCATCACGATAAACTCGCGCAATCGCTTCCTTAATGCCTTTAATTAATAATTTACGCAAATCCTCATATGCTTTGTCTAATTCATCAGATGGAAAATTTTTCGTTTGATTTTCGAGTTGAGAACTCAAGTTAGTTACATCGCCTAATAAAGCATGCAGCTCTCCGTTATCCGATACTCCCATTCTTGCGGCACGATCTCTTAAATCTTGTACGACTTCTCGCGAACGCAAATCTTTAAGATAAGCTGGAGAAAGAAATGGTGCAAGCTCATCAAGTGCTTTTAAATCCAGACTAGCAGCAGTTTTTTGTGCCTCTTCAAGAATTTCAAATGCGCTAGAGGCTCCCTGAGATAATTCACGCCGCAATTCTTGGAGGCTTGATTGTAATTGTTGCAGCTCTTGTTGTCTTAGCATGATAAATAACTCCGTACAAAGCAAATTCATTGACTATTTCTGAATTAATTGATTCTATCTTGCTTAGCTTAAGAGAGACTTAACAAAAAAGTGGCTTATAGATTTTTCAATTGCTGCTCAATACAATCAAACAAAGTCGCGCTAATCGTTGAACCTGTTTGATCATCAATTTCGCGTATACAGGTAGGGCTTGTCACATTAATTTCCGTAAGATAATCCCCAATAATATCAAGACCTACAAAGAGCAAACCTTTTTCACGAAGCGTGAATCCCACTTGCTCGCAAATCCAACGATCTTGTTTCGTAAGTGGTTGCACGACACCACGCCCCCCTGCCGCAAGATTACCACGCAATTCGCCAGCAGCCGGAATGCGTGCGAGTGCATGCGGCACGGGTTCACCATCGATCAATAAAATACGTTTATCCCCTTGTTTAATTTCAGGGATATAACGTTGTGCCATCGCCATACGCGTGCCCAATCGGGTTAATGTTTCAAAAACCACTGACGCATTTTCATCAGGGAATCGTAAACGAAATACTTCTGTACCGCCCATCGCATCTAATGGTTTGCAAACAATATCTTGTTGTTCGTGAAAAAATTTTTTTAATAAATCTCTATCACGACTCACCAGCGTCGGCGGACAACAGGCTGGAAACCACATCGTAAATAATTTTTCATTCGCGTCACGCAGGCTTTGCGGTTTATTGATAACACAGACGCCTTTTTTCTCGGCATATTCCAATAAATACGTGCTGTAAATATATTCCAAATCAAATGGCGGGTCTTTACGCATGAGAATCACATTTAATTGACTGAGAGGAATACAACTTGTCTCACCCAATTCATACCAGCGCTCAGGATTTTGAAATACCTTCAGTTTTTTTGTATTCGCAAAAACGTCATCCTGACGCAAAAACAAATCTTTTTGTTCGATATAAAAAATTTCCCAGCCACGTTTTTCTGCCTCCCATAACATCGCGAGCGTGCTGTCTTTTTTATAATGAATGGATGCAATGGGATCCATTATCACACCGATTTGAATCGTCATTTAAGTGTGCTCCCGCATTTCACGTGCTGCAGCTAACATGCTTAACCGCGCTACAACACCATAAGCATAAAAACGATTTTGGCATGAATCAGGTTCTGGATCACATTTGGGTTGATGACAGGGCGTGGCAAACGCAAGGGGTTCAAAATGCATACCAGGTGCATTGAGATTTTCATCCACGCCACGTTCTTTATGCACGCGATAAAAACCGCCGACGACACGTTCGCCCCACAAATAAACGACGGGTTCAGCCACGGCATTTTCTGGACCCCAAGTTTCAAATGTGTAAACGCCTTCTTGCACAATCACGCGATTAACCGTTTGACCGCTTTTCGTTTTCGACATACTCGTGCGTTGTTTGCGATTCAACGAATGAAGTTCTTCTACGCTGCGCACCGTCATCACCGCCATGCCATAAGTGCCCGCATCGGCTTTGATGATAATAAAAGGGTTACACTGAATGCCATATTCTGCATATTTTGCTTCGATTGCAGCAAATAATTGCTCC
>CAYRUP010000063.1:0-4567 GCA_964427485.1 uncultured Coxiellaceae bacterium
AGCCTTCAGATCTCATGTCAACTACATTTTTAAAATAATTTTAAATTATTTTTCAATCTGTGAAATATGGATGGGGTTGATATTAACTTCTTCTATTTAAAACAGATTTCTTCCGATGACTATCATTTGAGGGATATCTTTTGTATTCTTTGCTCGAAAATCATTACAGAGAACATTATCATTATAGCACATTATTTTATCCGGAGTATGTTTAGAGTGACTAATACACAAAATCAACCTGATCTTGAGACAGCATTGACAGAAATCGCAAGCCTCATTGAACAAATGGAACAAGGAGAATTAAGTCTGGAACAATCACTCAGTCAATTCGAACGGGGTGTTACTTTAATTAAACATGCGCAAAAAATTTTGCAAGAGGCTGAACAAAAAGTGCAGATCTTGATGCAAAACAATAATCAAGAAGAATTGGGTCATTATGAGAACAAAGAAGAATGAAGCTCATTGATTTTATCGCACATGCGCAAACTCGTTTAGATCGTATTTTTAAATATTATTTTATTGAGCAACCTCAATCTGCGGTTAAATTACAGGAGAGTATCGCTTATGCTGTTCTCAATAACGGTAAACGAATCCGCCCACTTCTGGTCTATTTAACCGGTCATGCATTGAATGCGCCATGGGAAAATTTGGATCCTGCCGCCGTAGCTGTCGAACTGATCCACGTATATTCTCTCATTCATGATGATTTACCTGCTATGGATAATTCCGATTTGCGACGCGGCAAGCCTACTTGTCATAAAGTATTTGGCGATGCCATGGCAATTTTGGCCGGTGATGCGCTGCTACCATTGGCTTTTGAAATTCTAGCGACACGCCCAGCGACACTTAGCACAGAGCAACGTTTGAAAATGATAAAAAAAATAAGTTCAGCAAGTGGGATGCATGGCATGGTGGCGGGACAAACACTTGATTTAAGTGGCGTAGATACACTTTCTTCCTTAACTGAAATGTATCAACTGAAAACGGGGGCTCTACTCAAAGCGAGCGTTGAATTAGGTATTATTGCAGCAAATAATGAAAATCAGCAAACGTTAACTTCCCTGCAAAAATTTGCGGAAAATATTGGACTGGCCTTTCAAATTCAAGATGACTTATTGGATATTGAAGGCAACGCTCACATGACGGGTAAACCGATAGGGATTGATCGCGCTAATGAGAAAATCACTTATCCAACTTTGATTGGTGTCGATCAAAGTCGTCAAACCGTAGAAGCACTTTTCAAAGAAGCATTGAGTTCAATTGAATTTTTAGGTAACGCAGGCCAGTTGTTACATGATTTTGCTAATAATCTTTTATTACGACAAAAATAGAAGTGTAATGGGTATATCTTAAAAACTCTAAATCAGCTAAACTGCGCAGAAATTAAAGGGGAAGGCATCTCTATGTACTGCCCATTTTGTTATGCAAACGATACAAAAGTAACGGACTCGCGTTTAATTCGTGAAGGCAACCAAGTTCGCCGCCGCCGCGAATGTTTAATATGCAAAGAACGTTTTACTACGTATGAAACCGCTGAGCTTGCACTACCCCGCGTGGTCAAGCGTGATGGTCGTCGTGATATTTTTGATGAAGAAAAGTTACGTGGTGGTATTTTGCGTGCATTAGAAAAACGTCCAGTCAGTCTTGATCAAGTTGAAAATGCAATCAATCGCATCATCCACAAAGCCCGCGCTTCTGGGGAAAGAGAAATTCCATCCAAACAAGTAGGAGAATGGGTCATGGAGGAATTACACAATTTAGATCAAGTAGCCTATGTAAGATTTGCTTCTGTATATCGAAGCTTCCAAGACATTAAAGAATTCCGCGAAGAAGTCAGTCGTTTGGAAAATAATAAAAACTCAGTAAGTGAGGAGTGAAATAAAAATGAAACCTTCTCTGCGGCGCAATGCAAGACAATATGCTTTGCAAGCCATGTATCAATGGCAATTGTGCGCCACATCGATTAAAGAACTTGAACTCGATTTTCTGGTTCATCATATTAAGCAAAAAACAGATTTAGATTATTTTAAAGAATTAATCCACAACATTCCCAAAGAACATACTGAATTGGATAATTATCTGATTCCATTTTTAAGCAGACCCATTGCTGAATTGGATCCGATTGAACTGGCGATTTTACGCCTTGGCACGTATGAATTATCAAAACGTCTCGATATCCCTTATCGAGTTGCTATCAATGAGGCGCTTGAACTGACAAAACGTTTTGGTTCAGTTGAAGGATACAAATTTGTGAATGGCGTGCTTGATCAAATCGCTCGTAAGCTTCGCAGCGATGAAATTAAAGCAGACAAAAAGTCATGAATGAATTTGATATTATCCGCAAATTTTTCACCTCAAATAAAGTATTACGCCAAGATGTCGCACTCGGTGTTGGCGATGATGGTGCAGTGATTACACCACCTGAAGGCCAGCAAATTGTTATCACAACGGATACGCTTTTAGAAAACATACATTTTCTAAAAAAAACTTCCGCATTTGATATTGGGTTTAAAGCACTTGCTGTAAACTTGAGTGATTTAGCAGCCATGGGTGCAACTCCCGCCTGGGTCACATTGGCATTAACTTTACCGATGGCGGATGAAACATGGTTAGCTGATTTTTCGCGTGGATTTTTTACCTTGTGCGAAGAACACGAGACACAATTAATTGGTGGCGATTTAACTCACGGTCCATTATCCATTACCGTGCAAGCCATGGGTGTCATTCCCACTTCACAATTTATAAAACGTAGTGGTGCTAAATCCGGTGATTTAATTTATGTTACCCACACGCTAGGCGATGCAGCAGCAGGTCTTGCTTTTTTGCAAAATAAAATTGCGCTTCAATCACCCGCGCAGCAACAATTTATTTTATCACGACTGAATTGTCCTACGCCGAGAGTGCAAATTGGCAATCAATTGCGTGGTATTGCCAGTGCTGCGATTGATATTTCCGATGGTCTCATTGCCGATCTAAAGCATATTTTAGAAAGCAGTCGCGTCGGCGCTTCAGTGAATATCGATGCTATTCCACTTTCGAAAGCGTTGCGTGAGTTTGTTAAAAAAGAAGAAGCACTTTCATTCGCATTACAGGGCGGCGATGATTATGAATTATGTTTCACCGTTCCGAAAGATAAAAAAAACCAAATTCCTCTTCAATGTACTTGCATTGGTGAAATCACTGATTCAAACGAATTAGACTTGCGGCATAGTGATAACACAAAATACAATCAGCACATTGATGGATACCAACACTTTCGTTAGAGATTGACCATGCGTGATTATACTGTACCACCGATTCCTGCTAGCGTTTGGCAAAAGCCTTCTCATTTTATTGCGTTTGGTTTTGGTAGTGGCGCCATGCCTTTTGCGCCGGGGACTTTTGGCACGTTAGCGGCAATTCCTTTTTATCTTGTACTTCGCACATTTCCCACCAGTATTTATTTGCTGCTCGTGATTTTGATTATGTTTGGCAGTATGTGGTTATGTCAGCGCGTTTCCGAGGAAATCAAAGTAGATGATCATCAAGGCATGTGTCTGGATGAGTTCGTTGGTTTTTTTGTTACGATGATGGGTGCACCTCATGGTTTTACTTGGATTATGGTTGGTTTTATTTTATTTCGGATTTTTGATATTTGGAAACCGTGGCCGATTGATTACCTTGATTCACACGTGCATGGAGGGATCGGCATGATACTTGACGATGTAGGCGCTGGTATTTACAGCCTTATTATTATGAAAATTCTCAGCTGGATAATTTAATTATGACAAACTGGTTACCTGCCGCTTTTCTCGCCTTATTAAGTTTTGGCTTATGGGGTTTATTTACTAAATTAGCCGTCGTGCATATCGATTCGCGCAGCGCACTAATTTATCAAACACTAGGTGTTGTTGTGATTGGTCTCATCGCTTTAAGTATGGTGAATTTCAAACCCGCAACGGATACGAAAGGTTTAATTTATGCTGTACTAACGGGAGCCGCTTATGGAGTTGGCTGCTTATTTTATTTTGTCGCAGCGAGCAAAGGAAAAATTATTACTGTTGTGACTTTAACAGCGCTTTATCCATTGGTCACAATCGTATTGGCTTATCTTTTATTGAAGGAAGCTGTCACGCTTAAACAATGGCTTGGCATTATGCTGGCCATGGTTTCGATTTTATTAATGTCGTTTTAATCGATAGCAAATGGCCGAATAATTTCAAGATGAGGAAACTGGGACAGAATCATCGGGATATCTTTTTCAAGAAAAATTAATTTCAAATTTGGACCCGCGTCTTGGGTAAAAAATAACGGTAAACCTTGATGACGCAAACTCCAGATTTTCCTCATTGCGATAACCGTTTCTGATAATGCATAAGACACGGGCGGCCACGCGCTCAGCATGGTTGCATGCATGGTTAACGCATTCGATTCAGCTGTTTTACCTAAAAGAAAAAAATCCTTCAGATTAATGGCTTGTTTTAGCGCAGATAAATCACGATTGACTTTCGCCGGCCACGCTGAATAAAGCGGACTGGTTGTCACAGTGCGTTGCATTGCATCGCGTGAACTGATTTCTTTTTCAATA
>CAYRUP010000063.1:4577-10539 GCA_964427485.1 uncultured Coxiellaceae bacterium
CAATATCACTGAAAACCAGCAAACCCATACAGAGTTCCGGCCAGCTATCTGAAATTAATTCACCATGACTATCCATGCCATCGGTTTTCACACCGGCATGCCATTCCACAAAACCATGCCAAATCGATCGACAAGCACTGCCGCTGCCGAGTCGCGCTAAAATGGATAATTCATTTTCTTTTAATTTCCAACCAAATAATAAATTCAATGCTTGTACCATCGATGCAAATCCACAAGCGGATGAAGCAAGCCCTGCACCGATTGGAATATTCGTTTTAATATTTGCGACAAAAAATAAATCCGGTTTTACGCGAAACAAATCAAAAAAAGCGAGCAAGCGTTTTCCAAATGGCGACACCCAATCGATTTGCTGATCATTATGATAAACCAAATCAGATGGGCCGGTGCCCAGGGTCAATTCAGTCGTTGCGCCCTTTTTGCCGAGTGACACAGAAAGACTGGAAGTGACTGGCAAATTGATTTCTGTATCGCGTTTACCCCAATACTTACACAAAGCAATATTACTGGGTGCATAGGCTTTTGCAGAAGAATGTTCTGGCAATAAACCGCTTCGTTCTTTGAGTATCGCACGCACAACATCAGATTTTTTCACACAGTACTCCTTGGTTTGCCATGCGCACGTCCATTTTTTTTATATTTTTTTCATCTGCAAAAAAACCTTCTCCCAAAGCAACCACACAATCACCCAAACCTGAACCGGATATTTTAGCACCTAAAATTCCAGGTTGTTGGCGTAAATTATTTATGATGCCTCTGATGTCTGGCGTATTCACACCCAAGCTTTCCATTAAACCTTGCTGAATATTCATGACCTGACCCAATGCACGCCAATCTTCTTTTTTTATTGCCAGTACACCTTGTGAAGTGCAACTATTAATGGCCTGACAAAGATGACGAAACAACTGGGGAAAATGGAGAAAATTTTCTTGCACGCGCGCAATGGCTGCAACGGTTGGGGTTTTATAACCTGAATAAATGACCTGAATTGGATGCAATGAAGAAAATTTTTCAGTAAAGAAAGGTGCCATACGATAGGAAACAATACCACCCAAGACACACGCTGCGACATCTGCACCCGAACCTGTTCCTTGCACGTGGCGCACGACTTCTCGAGCCAATTTTATTAATGCATGTTCTGTGAGAGACAATCCAAACCAAGTGGATAAAACCGACAATGTAGCAACCGTCACTGCAGCAGATGAAGCAAATCCAACTGTTTCTGCAAACTCGGATTCGATTTTTAAATCACAGCCGCATTTAAAATATTTTTTCATTTTATGCAGTGCTGCTAAAACAAATTGAAAAGGTGGAACGCTCGTTAAATCTTGCAATGTTGTGTGATGTTGGCCTAAAGCGGATTCGATAATGACTCGCCTATCATCACGCGGCGATAAAGTGACCGTCATGCGTTTGTCAATTGCGCACACTAAAGCATGCTGGCCGTATAAAACAGCATATTCACCCAATAGCATTAAGCTGCCTGGCGCTGAGGCTTTAAATAACATGCACACCTCGCGCTTCGCCGGTAATGGGTATGATGGCATATTGATAACGCGCACATAAATCGATTAATGCAGCGACATTCTCGGTCATCACCAATACGACACCCCCTTTGTCTCCTGACACAGCGCCCGCGCCACAAATTTTTGCAGCGCCTTCTGTATTTTCAATTTCGCGAATAAATTGCTGCACACTCGGCGGCACTACACCAATTTTTGTTAATAAAAGATGATTCATTCGCACAGTCTGTAACACTTCTTGCAAATTATTCGCTTGCAATGCCTTATCCATCGCTTCCGTTATCGCAGCAAAATCAGCGCCTAATTGACTTTTTTTAAAATGTGTTGCTGCTTGTGTGACACATTCACCCGTCGTCGATTTGGGTGCGCCCGTATTCACTAAATACATAGGTAAAGAAGGTATGGGACGTTGTTCTATTTGTCCTTCTTTCACCAGCATGCAACCGCCGTGCAAAGAAACCCGTAAATCTAAACCGCTGGAATAACCATGTTGCATATTTTCCGCTTCAAGACTCAAGCGATAAAAAAGTTCTGATGAAATGTCAACTTGCATATGATGCGCAATGGCATGAACAATACTTAATACCGTTGCAGCAGAAGATCCCATACCACAACCCATGGGAATATCCGATTGCAAACGAATTCTGACGCCTTGCGTCAATTTGAGATTCAACGTTTCAAGAAAAAGAGTAAAAGCAAATTGCGCCAATTCGACGGGTTTTTGCAATACATCACGAATTTTGAAATCACCATGCATGAAGCGTTCATATTTTTGTTTAATGCGATTTTTTAAATGATTGAGTGCAGTGAGTGTTAATCCATGTTCATAAGAAAGATCCGAGAGATCGAAGGAAACCAAGGGCAATAATTGAGGTGTCGCCGTTGCTGTTGCGTATCGATTAATCGCCATGGCAAGCGCTGGCTTACCGTATACAACAGCATGCTCGCCGGAAAGAATCAATTTGCCTGGGGCGTGGACTTTCATTTTATCGTCTCAATAAAAAATACCATCGTAACGCCCCGATTTTTTTCACTCTTCCACACGCTCATAAATACGCTTATGATCGCGTATCGCTGCCAAGCGGAATGCACCTGTGTGATGTCGTGGGGTTTCACAAAAACTACCATCTTTTGGATAGCAGTAGGAATAAAATTTTTCGTATTCAGGATAACTTAACGTCGTCCGATCCATTAACATTTTGGCATGCTGCGCTGTATCGAGCATGGCTTGATAACCGGGTTGCACGATACCACTGAAATATTCCGCAACACAGCCCGATCCATAACTATAAAAACCAATGCGTTTGCCACTCAAATCTTCCGGTGCCAAATCCAACAAGGCTGTCAATCCTACATAAAGCGCTGCAGTGTAACTATTACCAATTTTGCGGCCGTATTCGAGTGAATAGCCTATTTGCGCATACAACGCATCTTCCGTTAATTTTTGTTGCCCATTAATTTTTGCCAAATGTTGGTGCGCTTTTTCGACCAAACGGGGTACTGAAACGTGATAACAATAATAATCATGATCGTGAAATCCACGTCCCGACCAAGCGTGATATTGCTGCCAAGATTTTTCCAACATCGTTAAGTACAATTTACTGGAATACTTGCCTTCAACAAACGCTTCATCGGAATAATTGGGTCGCCAAAAATCCATTACATTATCCGTTACAACGCCATATTCAGGTTCAAATGCAATAATGCGTGGATTTGCTGACAATACCATAGCCACTGCACCACAACCTTGCGATGATTCACCGGGTGTACCTAAACCATAACGCGCCACATCGGATGCAATTAATAATATTTTTTTATCGGGATGTTGCCGCAAATAAGGCAGAGCAAGTTGCAATGCAACAGTTGCGCTGTAGCAAGCTTGTTTCAATTCAATAATCCGGCAGCGTTCGGATAAACCCAGCAAATGATGCACATAAATTCCCGCGGCTTTGGATTGATCGATGCTGGATTCTGTTGCGAATAACAACATTTCAATGGAATTAGGATCGATATGCCGAATAGCTCGGCGCGCTGCGTTGGTGGCGAGTGTGACAATATCTTCGTCTGGAGCAGGCACACCCATTTTATGTTGGCCGAGTCCGATATGAAATTTATCGGGGTCCACTCCGCGTGCGGAAGCGAGTGCAGCTAAGTCCAATGCATAATGCGATGTGTAAAAAGCAATTGTATCAATACCAACTTTAACCACGTGGCTGCCCCTCACTCGATTTTCTTCTTTCTAACTTCAAATGACTTTTCATTAATTCGCCTGGGTTTGTTTGCGCGG
Source organism: uncultured Coxiellaceae bacterium (assembly GCA_964427485.1). Classification (GTDB taxonomy): domain Bacteria; phylum Pseudomonadota; class Gammaproteobacteria; order DSM-16500; family DSM-16500; genus CAYRUP01. Next base: position 8,406 of record CAYRUP010000063.1, read on the forward strand.
CTAATAAAGATAACTCACCGCATAATACTGCACCCGCTGCAATAATCGCTAAACGACGTCCGTTCTCACCTTGTTCACGTTCTTCCAAACAACCCAGCATGCGTAAATTTTCCCGCACAAAATCAAATGTCTTGCCGCTACCCACCGAACCGACAATGACATTGGGGAGTGTCACTGAAAAATATAAATCTTGATTACGTACTTCTGCATAGACCATGCCTTGCGATCCTTCGATAATATTTGCCGCGTCTTGTCCGGTCGCCAAATAAAATCCTAACAACATATTGGCAAAATGCGCATTCGCCGTGCGTAAGCCCCCTGCAATAATATTTCCGATTAAATTTTTCTTAATGTTCAATTGGACGATTTTTTCCGGCGTGGTTTTTAATTGTTTTTCACACACTTCATAAGGAATTTGTACTTCAGCAATCACATATTTTCCACGGCCTAAAATCCCGTTCACGGCAGATACTTTTTTATCCGTGCAATAATTTCCTGAAATGGAAACATATTTCAAGGTACGAAAACGCAATAAAATCCATTCCATCAAACGATCCGCTGCAAGTGTTGACATGTTATGCCCCGCCGCATCGCCGGTATTAAATTCAAAGCGGACATAAATTAAATTGCCAACAATTTGGGTATGCATATCAACCAAGCGCGCGTAACGGCTGGTTTCTGCGATAATGGTTTGCATTGCCTCTTTATGTTGCTGCAGGTTCAACACAGCTTCCTGGGCGTCAATTATATTATCGGCTTCAAGCAGAATCGATCGTGTCATTCGGTCGTCTACAATCACAGCCTTAATCCCGCCCGATTGGGTACAAACTCTCGCTCCACGGTGTGTTGATGGCCACAAGGGTGTCTCAAATGTGGCAAGTGGAATCATTAATTCTGCATTGACTTCAGGGCCGCTAAACTTCAAAGGCCCGATCAAGCGCATTGGAACTGTTGCAATTTGTTCTGTCGTCTGCCAGCGCATAAAAGATTTATTTCCAGTTAAAACAATCACAAAGGCGTCCTTTAGTAATAAGCTTTAAAGCCTCAACCATTGACGGCTAAAATCAATTTTGTCCCTATAACTATCTATGCTATAAAAAGCGTTTCATTTTACTGGAAAATGATCGATGACAGCAACTGAACAAGTTATTCTTGTGAATGAGAATGATGAACCGCAAGGTACGGCTGAAAAGCTTGCCGCCCACCAGGAAGGCCTGTGCCACCGCGCTTTCTCGGTTTTTATCTTTCGCAAACAACCTCAATTAGAGGTTTTACTGCAAAAACGCGCCCGCCATAAATATCATTCCCCCGGACTTTGGACCAATACTTGTTGCTCCCATCCACGTCCCAATGAAGACATTCTACAGGCCGGTCAACGGCGCTTGAAAGAAGAAATGGGTATTGAAACTATGTTAAAATGGGTCGGAAGCTTTCACTATATCGCCCACTTCGATAATGGCTTGATTGAAAATGAAGTGGATCATGTGCTGATCGGTTCCGCTATAAATCCGACGTTTCAAATTAATCTCGAAGAGGTAGAAGATTTTCGCTGGGTTAGTCCACTTGAATTAAATAGGGAAATTGCGCTTTCTCCAGGGAAATTTACTCCTTGGCTAAAGCAGGCATTCGATATTGCAGAAAGGAGTCTATAATGGACACAATTGACATAGGGCATTTAAAAAAATTGCAACAAGCGTTTTCAGCGGTTCGTGATTGGGATAAATTCCACACACCCAAAAACCTCGCTATGGCACTCACTTGTGAAAGCGCTGAACTACTTGAACTATTTCAGTGGATTAGCGAAGAAGACTCACGCATCGCGCACGAAGACCCTGTTTTGAAACAAAAAACCAGTCATGAATTAGCTGACATTATGCTTTATGTCATTCGGCTAGCGGATTTAATGCAAATTAATTTGAATGAAGCGATTCAAAATAAAATTGCGCTTAATAATAAAAAATATCCGGCGGAATTGGTTAAAGGGTCTGCTAAGAAATATGATGAGTATTTTACGGATTGAGGGGCTGCACCCTCATCCCCTGCCCTTCTCCCAGCTAGCGCTGGGAGAAGGGAGCTAAAGTCAAGCTAAGCAAAAATACAGTTTAGAACGTCGTCCCGCGACGCTTTTCAAGCG
>CAYRUP010000064.1:0-10399 GCA_964427485.1 uncultured Coxiellaceae bacterium
TTGTAATTTTTTCAGCATCTTCATCTGGAATTTCTGTTTCAAACTCTTCTTCTAAAGCCATAACTAATTCAACAGTATCTAAAGAATCAGCACCTAAATCATCTACAAAAGAAGAATCATTTGTAACTTCTTCTTCTTTAACACCTAATTGTTCAACAACGATTTTCTTAACACGTGCTTCAATGGTACTCATAGTTACGCTCATCCTCTCAAATTTAACAAAAATGACTGTTGTGCTAGTTTAGTTAAAAAACTATAACTTTCAAGTCGAATTTTATTACGTGTTATGCCATGTACATTCCGCCATTTACATGAAGTGTCTGTCCGGTGATATAACCCGCTGCATTCGAGGCTAAAAACACGACAGCTGCCGCAATATCTTCTGGCTGGCCCAAACGTGGAATAGGTATTTTTTGCAGCAATGCATTACGCTGGTCTTCCGGCAATCCACGGGTCATATCCGTATCGATAAACCCAGGAGCCACTGCATTCACAGTAATGTCGCGTGATCCTACTTCTTGTGCTAATGCTTTGGTAAAACCAATCAATCCTGCTTTTGCAGCAGCATAATTCGCCTGACCGGCATTACCGGTTGTACCTACTATCGAACTAATATTGATAATTCGGCCCCAGCGTGCTTTTAACATATCTCGCAAACAAATTTTACTGAGACGAAAAATGGAACTGAGATTTGTTTCAATGACTTTATGCCATTCTTCATCTTTCATTCTTAATAACAAATTATCCTGCGTAATCGCCGCATTATTCACTAAAATAGAAGGCATGCCATAACGTTCTTTTATTGTTGCAATGGCCGAATCGATAGATTCTTGCGAAGCAACATTCAATAGAAGTCCAGCACCTTGAATTCCAGCTTGTTCAAATACGCGGGTAATATTGTCTGCACCTTGCTGGGTGGTGGCTGTGCCTATTACTATAGTTCTTTCACGACCTAAACCCAGAGCAATAGCGAGACCAATGCCTCGGCTGGCACCCGTCACCAGTGCGATACGGTCTTTTTGTGTCATTTTAAAAATCCTCCATTGCCAATATGCATTGCAAACTGCTTAAATCGGCGGTATTTGCGAGTTCTATATCAGAAACGATACGTTTATTCAATCCACTTAAAACTTTACCAGGTCCACATTCAATAATGCGCTGCACGCCTTGTTTTTTAAAAATCTGAATAATTTCAACCCAGCGAACCGGCATAAACAATTGGCGTGTTAAACCATCTCGTATAGCTTGTTCGTTTTCATACAGAGCAACATCCACATTATTAACAACGGGTATAACTGGTTTTTGAATTTGAATGGTTTCTAATAATTTTGCCAAACGTTCTGCGGCTGGTTTCATTAAAGAACAATGCGAAGGTACACTCACTGGCAAGCGTTTTGCCAATTTTGCACCCGCTTCTTTGGCGAGCTGAATAGCACGTTCAACTGCATTGACATGTCCGCCAACGACAACTTGTCCTGGACTATTGAAATTAACTGGCGCAAGTGTTTCATTTAATGCGGCTTTTTCACAAATTGTTTTTACAGTAGCCTCATCTAGTCCTACCATCGCAGCTAATGCACCCTGTCCGGCTGGAACAGCATCTTGCATATATTCTCCACGCGCCGCTACCAAGCGTATCGCATCAGTAAACTCTAATGCTCGAGCAGCGACCAAGGCAGTATATTCACCCAGACTGTGTCCTGCCAATAGCATAGGACGAATATTTTTTTCTGCTTCCAAAATACGCCAAATAGCATACGATGCCACTAATAAAGCGGGCTGTGTATATATTGTTTTATCTAACTCTTCAGAAGGCCCAACTTGTGTTAACGCCCACAAATCATAACCCAATACGTGAGATGCTTCTTGAAAAGTGGTTTCAATTTGTGGATATTCACGAGCGATATCAGCTAACATGCCGACGGATTGTGATCCTTGACCTGGAAAAACGAAACCTAATGCCGTCACATCTGCTACTCCTAGTACTGAATTAAAGCAGAGCCCCAAGCAAGTCCGCCGCCAAAACCTTCTAGCAGCAACATTTCACCCCTCTTGATACGGCCATCGCGTACAGCCTTATCTAAAGCGAGCGGAATTGAGGCACTTGAAGTGTTACCTTGATCTTCAAGTGTAATAGCCACACGATCCATAGGTAGATTGAGTTTTCTTGCCATGGCTTGAATAATTCGAATATTAGCTTGATGCGGCACGAGCCAATCTACAGCTGATTTATCTAATGCGTTTGCAGCGAGGGTTTCATCAAACAAATTACCCAGGATATTAACCGCCAATTTAAACAATTGGTTACCCGTCATTTGGATATAAAGTGCTTGTTCTACATCGATTGGTTTGCCTAACCCAACATTCAATGATAGAACATCTTTATGAGTGCCATCGGCATGTAAATGAGTCGATAACACACCCGGTTTATCACTTGCTCCTAATATCACAGCACCTGCACCATCACCAAATAAAACGCAAGTGGTGCGATCGGACCAATCAACTACGCGTGACATGACTTCACTGCCAATCACTAATGCATACTTTAGCGCATTATTACGTATATATTGATCGGCAATACTCAAACCATACATAAAACCGGCACAGGCTGTGGAATTCAAATCAAATGCAGCACAGCCTGCGATGCCTAGACGTTGCTGCAATAAACAGGCTGTGCTTGGAAACATTTTCTCTGGCGTCGTTGTCGCTATAATAATCATGCCAATATCAGCAGGAGAAATATCTGCGGCGGACATAGCTTGGCGGGCGGCTTTTTCAGCCATGGTTAATGCTGTTTCATGCTCTGCAGCAATGTGGCGATTACGAATACCAGTACGTTCGATAATCCACTCATTCGTGGTTTCAACAATTTTTTCGAGATCAAAATTCGTTAGGATTTTTTCCGGCAAGTAACTGCCAGTACCCATTATTTGTGCGTATGTCATAGTTTAAGCTACGCCTTTTTATAAAAATTAGTTTTCATCTGAGGAAGATAGTTTGAGCAATAGTTCAACCTCAGCACTGATTCGTTGAGGAATATTTTTTTCAACTTGTACGATCGCTTCTTCAATGGCGTGAGCGAATGCTTGTATTTTTGCCCCACCATGACTTTTGATCACAATACCGGGTAATCCAACAAAACAGGCACCATTATAACGATCAGGATCAATTCGTTTGATCAAAGATTTTAATACAGGCATTGAAATCAACGCTGCCAATTTCGTTAACCAGTTGCGGCTATAGGCTTCTTTAAGCATGTTACGAATAAAATTAGCCACGCCTTCCGTGGTTTTCAGCGCCACATTGCCGACAAAGCCATCACAAACGACGACATCTGCTTCGCCCTGATAAATCCGGTCACCTTCAATAAAACCAGCATAATGAATTGCTTTGGAACGTGACAAGAGTTGGGCGGTTTCTCTGACTAATTCATTGCCTTTAATATCTTCATGTCCAATATTAAGCAGGCAAATTTTAGGATTTTGGATATTGTCTACTGCTGCAGCCAAAACAGACCCCATGACAGCAAATTGAAATAAATGTTCAGGAGTTGAATCTACATTTGCGCCCAAATCCAGCATACGCATGTTTTTGCCTGACTTCGTTGGAAAGGTAGAAATAATCGCTGGTCGATCAATTCCAGGCAATGTTTTTAATACAAAACGCGCTGTAGCCATTAAGGCACCTGTATTTCCCGCGCTAACACAGGCATCCGCTACTCCTTCTTTCACGAGATTAATCGCGATCCGCATAGAAGAATCTTTTTTGGTACGCAGAGCTTGTGAAGGAGATTCATCCATTTCGACACATTGAGAAGCATGCTGGATGATTAATCTATCCAACTTGGAATTAGGATAAGCTTGCAATGCTTTTTGCAGAACCTCACGATCACCCACCAGAATAAGGTGAAGTGCAGGATAGGCTGTCAACACCTGCAAACATGCAGGTATAATCACAGGAGGGCCATGATCGCCCCCCATAGCATCCACTGCAATGGTTATCTTTTTCAAATGATTTACTCTTCGTCGTTTTCTTCTTCAACTACGGTATTTGTATTGATAACCTGACGGCCTTTATAATAACCCTCTGGGCTAACATGGTGACGACGGTGTGTTTCACCGGTTGCCGCATCCACAGAAAGTGCTGATGCACCTAAAGCAGAATGAGCACGACGCATGCCTCGTCTTGAACGTGATTTACGACTTTTTTGAACTGCCATGAGCTAAACTCCTCACTATTAAAACTTCAGCTTTATCTATGTAGTTAGATATAAACTGATACTATTTGTTGCGTTTTGAACGCAATGATTCAATTACTTTAAATGGGTTTTCCCTTTCTTCAGCCTTTGAATTAGATTCAAAAGGCAATCTTGCCTTACACTGCTTGGCATCATGCATCGGTACAATCGGAAGACTGACAATTAACTCGTCTTCAATCATGTCGCCTAAAATCAGCGAGCCATCTGTCACTACCAATGGATCATATCGTTCTGGAAGCATTTCCGCTTCTTTCTCTGTATGTACAATTCCAGACAGAAAGTCGCCAATTATCTCATATTTGAAAGACTCTAGACAACGCTGACATTGTAAAATGAGATGTGTCGCCAAATGTCCTTTGACATAACGGATCCCTTGCTCATCTATCCCAAAAATCATATCCACATTGACTTTCCCTTCTTCTGAAAACAAGCTCGAGGAAAGACGCGGCATATCCTTGATTAATAAGAAACCGCTTAAACTCAAGCCATTTTCAGCGAAACGGAATGGGTCAATTTTTAATGGTAGATTCTCTTTATGCATAGCTGCGGGATTGTATTAGGATGATGAAACAGTGTCAATTCATAACTGTCAGTAACTTAAGGCAGTTAACTAAATCTTCATCCAGAGGCGCTGTGGCACGAATTGTCTGCCCTGTCGATGCTAAAACAAATTCAATCGACTTCGCATGTAAAAATAATCTTTTCAATCCTTGCTGGCGCATTTCCTTACTAAATTCACGATCACCATATTTTTCATCCCCTGCAATGGGATGATTTCGATATTGTGCATGTACCCGAATTTGATGCGTACGGCCTGTAAAAAGCCTTGCTTCCATCAGGCTGGCTTTTGAATTGGGAAAAGATTGTATCGTTTTAAATACCGTCAGAGCTGGCTTACCTTCTTTATTTACGCGAACAATGCGCTCACCGCTTTTGAGGTGATTTTTCTGTAATGAGACATCGACCCGCAATTCGTCTGATTTCCAGTGCCCCTTGGTCAAAGCCAAATAAATTTTAGTCATTTCGCCTTCACGTAACAGTTCATGTAGTTCCTTCAGTACACCGCGTTTTTTCGCTAATATCAGACACCCTGAAGTATCCGCATCCAGACGATGCGCTAGCTCCAAGTGGGGGAGTTTCGGGTACATCGAACGCAGTGCCTCCACAATCCCCATTTTCACTTTACTACCGCCATGGACAGGGATCCCTGAGGGTTTATTGATAATGAAAAGATTCTTATCTTCGTATATTATTCGGCTCGCCAATACTTCCATTAAAGAATGACTGGGTGTTTCTGGCGCCTTTCTTTCCCCTAATTGCATAGGCGGCAGGCGAATTTGATCGCCTGCTTGCAATCGGTAACTTGGCTGCACCCGTTTTTTATTCACGCGCACTTCGCCTTTTCGCAAAATGCGATAAATTCGAGTTTTAGGAACGCCTTTTAATTTCGTCACCAAAAAGTTATCGATGCGTTGGGAAGCAAAATCAGATTCAATGGTGATATAGCGTACTGGGGTTAATGAAGATTTATCCATATAATCCTATAGTTACAAAACTATCTAAAAGTATTTTATTAAAATTAATTGCAAATAGTATCATACATCTTTAATTGATATAGATAGAAAATACTGGTATATTCGCTAAGACCTTGATAGGTAAAATTATTTAGCAAGGTATTCAACACATCGGGCTTTCGCGAATATTAGAGTTAATTGGATGCAAAAGATAGAGAATCAGACATCCTAGTTGGTTTTTACCATTGAGCAGCCTGAGTGTTAAACATAATGAATACCCTGCCATTTGTTAACTTGTGCTCCAGCACTGAAATGTGGCTGCATTGGTTTTTAGAGCAAAAATTTAGTGATGGTAGATAACCATCAAGTAGGCGATAGCCAATCATGAAAACATAAGTAGTTTTCCGGACGTGGTAACATTAACAATGAAAACAGTAGAAAGTGAATTTCAAACGTCCCGAACATGCTGAATATTTTATAAATGAGTAATACGCCTAAATTGAACGACTTCAAAAACCTTCTTACACGAATTGCCGCAGCAATATCCAGTGATGGAACACCTTAGATAAAATTGAAAGGTAACTATGAAAAGAATGCTTATTAACGCGACTCACAAAAATGAAGAGTTGCGGATTGCGCTAGCCAGCGGACAACACCTTTATGATCTCATCATTGAATCTTCAGCCCGCGAACAAAAACAATCCAATATTTACAAAGGACGCGTCACGCGTATCGAACCGAGTCTGGAAGCTGCTTTTGTTGATTATGGCGAAGAAAGACATGGATTTCTTCCATTAAAAGAAGTGGCACGTTCTTGCTTTAAAGAGAGTTACATCGATACGGGTAAACGTCCAGCCATTAATGAAGTGCTCGAAGAAGATCAAGAACTCATTGTACAAATTGATAAAGAAGAACGCGGCAATAAAGGTGCCGCATTGACAACCTTTATTTCTCTACCCGGTTCCTATCTCGTTTTAATGCCAAACAATCCACGCGCAGGTGGTATTTCACGCCGCATTGAAGGTGATGAACGCTCAGACTTGCGTGAAAATCTTTCTGCATTAAGCCTTCCCGAAGGCATGGGTGTCATCGTACGAACGGCTGGAAGTGGAAAAGGTTTTGAAGAACTACAATGGGATTTGGACATCTTATTGAGACATTGGGATTCCATTCGAAAAGTCATTGAAAGCCGTCCTGCACCCTTCCTCGTTTATCAGGAAAGCAACACCATTATTCGTGCAGTACGCGATTATTTGCGCAAAGACATTGATGAAGTGTTGATCGATCATCCCGATGTATACGAAGAAATCATTGGCCACATTAAATTAGTCCGACCCGATTTTATTCATCGCGTCAAACTTTATAAAGATCCAACCCCTTTATTCACTCGCTTTCAAATTGAAAGCCAGATTGAATCCGCATTTCAACGTGAAGTTAGATTGCCATCTGGTGGTTCTATTGTCATTGATCATACAGAAGCACTGGTTTCCATCGACATTAACTCCGCGCGCGCAACGAAAGGTGGCGACATTGAAGAAACCGCACTCACGACCAATCTTGAAGCTGCTGATGAAATTGCCCGACAGTTACGCTTACGTGACTTAGGGGGCTTAATTGTGATCGATTTTATTGACATGACCCCTACCCGCAATCAACGTGAAGTGGAAGAGCGTATCAAAAATGCCTTATCTATGGATCGAGCACGCGTACAAATTGGTCGCATCTCACGCTTTGGCTTGCTGGAAATGTCACGTCAGCGTTTACGACCGTCGCTTGGCGAATCCAGTCAAATTAGTTGTCCACGTTGTCTTGGTCAAGGCACTATTCGTGGTATTGAATCACTTGCATTATCAATTATTCGTATCATTGAAGAGCATGCCTTAAAAGAAAATACTGCACAAGTTCGCGCCGTATTACCTATCGAAATTGCTACTTTCTTATTGAATGAAAAACGTCAAGCCATTATGGGTATTGAAGAACGCCAAAAGGTCGGTGTTATTATTGTGCCAAATCCGCATTTCATGACACCGCATTATGAAGTAGAGCGTATTCGTCTTTCTGATTTAAGTGAAAAAGATGAAAAAGTAATGAGCTACAAACTTGCCATTAAACCGGAGCTCGAACTAACAACGACCAGCCAAACAACAACGCGTGTTCATCAAGAACCTGCTATCAAAAGTATGGTCATTGAACAACCCACACCCACCCCATCGGGTAAAACGAAATCGGGTGAAGGTCTCTTAAAACGCTTATTTGGTTTTATTACCCAAAAGAAAGAATCCACTCCACCTCTAGAAAAAAAACCTGCGCAGAGAACAGGAGAAGGCAGACGTCCCAGCGGCACATCTCATCGTGGCAAACCGCGCCATCATAATAAAGGACGTGGTCCGAGAAGACACAGTCATCACCAGGATGCTGACCACCAAAGACAACCTAGATCGACTGAGCAACATACGCGTCATGAGCCACGACAAGAAAAGCACGAGCGTCCGGAACGTGAACGTGTTCCGCGTCATCATGAACACCATGATCAAACGCGACAACATCAGCATGAACATCCAAAGCGGGAACATCAGCATGTAACGCATGCACCAGAAACTGAGGTTGCTCATTCCAAACAGGTCAGTCATTTCCACGAATCACCGCCGTCTCCCATCCAACATGAACAACAAACGGCAATTATTCCTGTTTCGCCTGTTACAATCGAAACACCCACTGTGGAATCACACACCACACCAAGTCATGCGCCGAGTGAAAATACCGATCGAAAATCCCGACATCCAGCTAAGCATCGACGTCATAAACGCTTCAGCAAGCATCGTCATCGAAAAGCACAATCAGGTGAGCAAAATACTCAGAAGTTGGTGGGTGAGGATATTTATAACAAAAAAAATACTGAAGAATAAATGGTGGGGCTGGGTTTGGGTCTAAACCCTCATCCCCAGCCCTTCTCCCAGCATACTGGGAGAAGGGAGATAAAAAGTATTAACTCCCTTCTCCCGCTTGCGGGAGAAGGGTTGGGGATGAGGGAGGTCAAATCTACTCATCACTCCCCATCCGCCGCGAACGCGATTCTAGCATCACCGGAATATCATCAATCACAGGGTACGCAATTCGATCGAATTTGCAAATTAACTCCTGGTTTGCCTTATCAAACAATAATTCCCCTTTGCAAACAGGACATGCTAATATTTCAAATAAATTTTTATCCATGATTGATTCACCATTTTTTAATTTAAGATTTTATGACCACACACGTATTATTTAATCTTCAAGCTGCTGATTCATCCTGGCATGAGTGTCTCAAAGAAGCACTCAGCAAAATAGATTCCACTTATTTAGAAAATTTATATCAAAACCCAAATTGGTTACCAGGCCATAAAAACATATTTAATGCTTTTTCATTACCCGTCAACAAAACCAATTACGTTTTATTTGGCGAATCACCCTACCCACGCGCAGCATCTGCCAATGGATATGCTTTTTGGGATGCTGCTGTTATGGAACTCTGGTCGGAAACCGGGCTCAGCAAAACAGTCAACCGCGCAACATCACTCCGAAACATTATCAAAATGTTACTCATTGCCGAAGGAGAATTGCTTCCTCAACAAACCAGCCAGTCTGACATCAGAAACATCGATAAACAACATTTAGTTAAAACTAACCAAGAACTCTTCCATAACCTACTTGAGCATGGGTTTTTACTTTTAAATGCAACACCCATTTTGCAACCGGAGCAAGTAAAAAAAGACGCGCGCGCATGGCAACCCTTTATAAATCATGTTCTTAATTTTCTTTTTCAAAAACATCCCACTGTGCAACTGATTTTATTGGGTAATATTGCTAATACAATCGATAAACTGGTGGACCATTTTGAAGTAAAACGACTTTACGCCGAACATCCCTATAATATTTCATTTATTCAGAATCCAAAAATTTTAGCGTTTTTTGGGCCCTTGCATTTATTACGTTCCAGCTGACCTTAACGAAAATTTGCTATAATTTTATAAAAAAGATAAAGTTATAATCTGAACTCAAGAGAATTCGGCATGCGAATATTGTTAGTAGAAGACGATGAAATGCTGGGCGATGGCCTAAGAAGTGGCCTCATCCAATATGGATATGCCGTTGACTGGCTGAAAGACGGATTATCTGCTGACCAAGCATTGAAAACAGAAACTTTTGATATTGTAGTCCTTGATTTGGGACTACCTAAAATGCCGGGTATTACCGTACTCCAAAATCTACGCTCACGTGGACAAACCATGCCAGTCCTTATTCTCACTGCACGTGAATCCGTTGATGATAGAGTCAAAGGTTTAGATAGCGGTGCTGATGATTATTTAACGAAACCTTTCGATCTCGATGAATTATGCGCACGTTTACGCGCGCTGCAACGACGATTTTCCTCACGTGCGGATCCTTTATTAGTGCATGGCAATATTACGCTCGATCCAGCCGCTCATACGGTTTCACTCCACAATGAAACCATTAATGTGTCACGCCGTGAATTCGCTTTACTGCAAAAATTATTGGAAAATGCGGGACGTGTTTTATCGCGCGAACATCTCACTCAATCACTTTATGGCTGGGGCGATGATGTCGACAGTAATGCACTCGAAGTTCA
>CAYRUP010000065.1:0-10397 GCA_964427485.1 uncultured Coxiellaceae bacterium
AGTCCCTTCTATAGCAACCAGCGCATTGAGTGGCACCATTTCAGGTTGCGGTGATAATTGACTGATAAGATAAATTAATTTTAAGCGATCTGCTATTGATTCGCCCATACCTAAAATTCCGCCGCAAGAAATTTTTAAATTCGAATTACAGAGCATTTTCAATGTTTGGTAGCGAGCTTCAAATGTCCGTGTGGTTATTATTTTAGGATAAAACTCAGGTGATGTGTCTAGATTAAAATTATAAGTAGAACAACCCGCTTCAAACAGTGCTTTCGCTTGATCTTCAGAAATTTTTCCTAAGCTGCAACAAACTTGCAAACCCGTGCTATACACTTCTCGAACGATTTCCAATATTTTTTGAAAGACGTTACCTTTAGGCACATAACTGAAAGCTGCGCCTAAACAAAAATGGGTAACGCCCTGTACTTTAGCAAAGCGTGTCGTTTTTACAACCGCACTTGCATCGAGAAGTGCTTCTTTCAGGACATCCGTTTTATAGTGCACGGATTGAGGGCAATAAGCACAATCTTCAGGACAGTGACCTGTTTTGATGGAAAGTGACCCGCATAAATGAATTTTATTCACAGCATGATGCTGTTTAAAAACTTCATGCGCTTCTTTTATCAAGCTATTAAATGGCAATTGATAAAGACTTTCCAGGTCTCGATAAGACAAACTCATGTGTGTACTCCGATATAGCATTTGCCGTTTGCTTACATAAAAAATCAATTTCAAGATCTGTAATACACAAAGGTGGAACAAGCAAAAGTGTGTTTCCAACGCCTCTCAATAAAATTTCTTTTTGACGCAAATAAAGTGAGAGATGGTGTGCTACACGGTCCTTGGGATCAAAATTTTGTATAGCGCTACTGCTGCCTGGATATAATTCGATAGCACAACTCAGTCCACGTTGCCGAATTGATTTTACAAAAGAATGTTTACTAAAATAATCTTCTATGCTTTTACCAAAATAATGGCAAGTGCGTTGCAATATACCACTCGCGATACATTGTTTCAGTTTCTCAATATTTTTAATACTGACCGCTGTTGCGAGTGGATTTGCAGCAAATGTATGTCCGTGCAGAAATGTTTTTCCCTCACTAAAATTTCCAAGGAAAGCAGCATAAATTTGTTGCGTCGTTAAAGTGACGGCTAAAGATAAATAACCACCCGTTAACGTTTTCGATAAACATAAAAAATCCGGCGTCACATTTTCGTGTGTGGATACTAATATTTGACCTAAACGGCCAAGACCAACGAAAATTTCATCCAAGGCTAAATGGATATGATGGGCTTTACAACGTTCCGCTACCGCTTGTAAAAATCCTTGTGGTTGCAAATGCATTCCACGCGGTCCTTGCACAGAAGGTTCTAAAAATAAAATAGCAGTTTGATCACCATAATCCGCAAGCAAACGATCAAGGTCATCCAAACTTTCTGACATATCATTTGGTTCCGGTGCCTTGAAATAATGGGCTGGCAAAAACCATTCTGAAAATCTTTCATGAAAACTTGAATTTCCCGCAGACATCGCACCAAACGTATCGCCATGATAACCACCTTCCATGCCAATAATAAGTTTCTTTTGCGGCTTTCCAGTGAGTTGCCAATATTGAAAAGAGAGCTTCAATGCAGCTTCAACGGAAGATGCGCCATTATCCGTAAAAAAAGCACGATTCAATCCAGGAGGTGCAATGCTTATTAATTCATGACAAAGTTGTGAAGCAACCGGATGACTTAAATCTTTGTAACTTGATTGTGGTAAGTTTTCTAATTGTTGTATTAACGCTGCATTCAGTTCTGGATCACTGTGTCCATGCACATTCGTCCAGTTAGAAGCATTCCCATCCAGATAACGTTTTCCTTCCATATCATATAACCAACAACCTTTACCATGCGTAATATGCAATGGTTTATTTTCTAAATATTCTTGCATCTGGGTAAATGGATGCCAGCTGAAAGACTGATCCCAATTATTGAGTGTATTAATATCGATTTTCATTTTTAGGCTTCCTTGGTTGATTGTCTACCTTGATAATTTTATTTAGTTGACAATTGAGAGCGGTAGCATATAGTGGACACAAACAAAAAACAAGATGTGAGGAATGTTATGAGTCTGGTGAGTGAGTTGGATGGTTTAGGTCATTATGTTCCTTCTAAGCGCATCGATAACGAACATTTAGAAAATTATTTTCATCTTGAATCGGGTTGGATAGAACAAAGAACGGGTATCAAAGCACGAAGATGGGTTCATGACGGTGAGTTATTAGTTGATTTAGCAGAAAAAGCCGGGTTAGCTGCAATTAACAATGCGGTTGTGAAAAGACAAGACATCGCCTTAACGATTCTTGCAACTTCAACTCCAGATCATTTGTTACCTCCCACTGCACCTTTGCTTGCCCATCGTCTTGGTCTTTCTCATGCTTGTGCTTATGACTTATCCGGCGCCTGTTCTGGGTTTCTTAGTGCATTAGTGATGGCCGATGGTTTCGTGCGCACACACAAAAAAGCAGCGCTCATTATTGCAGCGAATATTTTAAGCCGTCGAATTAATTGGTCAGAATATCAGAGCGCTATATTATTTGGCGATGCTGCTGGTGCAATGATAATTAAACCTGCGCGAGAAAAAACAAAAGGAATTTTAGGCATGGATTTTTTTTCAGAGGGTAGTGCATATCATTTAATTTCGATAAGAGCGGGAGGCAGTGAAAGACCTTTTACGCCAGAAATTCCATTATACGATTACAAAATGCGCTTACGTGATGGCCCAGCCGTATTTGCGGAAGCTGTAAAAATGATGGCACGCTCTGCAACTCAAGCGATGATTAATGCTAATTTATCATCTGCTGATATTCAGCATTTTATTCCACATCAAGCAAATGTGCGAATGGCAGAATATACAGCAAAAAAATTAAATATTCCTTCAGAAAAAATTGTTTCAATTGTTAATGAATATGGAAACTCTTCGGCTGCAGGTATTCCACTCGCGTTATCAATTACCCATCAAGCCAAACCTTTTCGTGCCGGTGAAAAAATATTATTAACGACAGTGGGTGCTGGTATGACAGCGGGGGCAGTTATATTAGGAATTTAAAAAAACTCCCTTCTCCCAGCAATGGGAGAAGGGTGGGGACGAGGGTGCGATGACTATTCATGCACTAAACCATTTTCTTTTGCTTTAGTCACACGATGTGCTTGCATTCCTTCGCTTTGCGGAACACCAATAAATTGCACCATATCACCTAGCCCTAATTGTTCAAAGCTAGGATAAGTAACATTCGTCGGGCTGAAGTAATATTCACTTCCATCCACACCCTGAATAAATCCATACCCATCTTCCATAAACATTTTTTTCACAAAACCGTGCATCACTAATTCATGCAATTTTACATCGCCCCGCCGTTTGCGAGCATATGTTTCTAATTTTCGCTCGAGCGCATGAAATGCATCACGAATCGCTACATAAACATCTTCATCTAATTTTCGATTCACGACGATTTCCTTGCCTGGCACAGTCAAGTCTATGCTCACGCTGAATAATTTACCTTGATGCTTGTGCTTTTGCGGAACGTGAATCACGATGCGACAGCTGTTTATTTTGTTGAAATATTGAGTGAGTTTCATGGCTTTTTTGCGTAGATGATCTTCTAATGCAGGGGAACTTGGCATATCACGTACGGTGATTTGAACTGGCAGCATAAAATAACCTCGCGTTTTATAAAAAGTTTTTATAATTTAATGACTTGCCTGCCGGATGGTTGTTCTGCGGGATTGACACCTCCTGAAAAAAATCGGTTCACTACTTAATTATATACAATTTTCCTACTTCAGTTTTAATTTTACCACTTTTGAGCAATTAAGCCTATAAATTATCGGAAAAGGGCGGTTTTTGATCGTATCTTTTGGATAAGTTTCAACTTTTTTTATGGTTTATGGTGTGTCTGCCCTCATCCCCTGCCCTTCTCCCGCAAGAGGGAGAAGGGCGATGTTATTCCTAGCTCCCTTCTCCCAACGCAGTTGGGAAAAGGGTTGGAAATGAGGGTATCGGTATGAAAAATTTCTTAACCATCGCTGTCGACACTCCACGTAATGTCGCTGGTTTCCAATGCGGCTTTTGATCTTTATCAATCACCACCGCACGAATACCTTCAAAAAAATCATGACTTTCAATAAAATGACTCGTCAGTCTAAATTCCATTTGCATACAATCATCAAAATCCAATTTAGCTGCTTCATGCAATGCTTGTAATGTCACTTTCAAACTCGTGGGCGATTTTGTTTTGAGTGTTTTAATGACGTCAAGACACCATTGACTTCCATCCGTTTCCAGCGCAGCTAAAATTTCTTCGACACTTTTGTGATTAAAATATTTTTCTATTTTTTCTCGATATTCCCACAAAGGTGCTTCGCCCGCAGAAATTTTGAATGATTGTATTACTCCCGAAACAATCGCTTTTTCGTCGCCTGCCAAATCCGTATCCGCTAATTTATAAATAAGCTCAGGAAAAATTTCTCGCTTCACTGCATAATCAACTAAACCCGTTGCTATACAATCATTCAATGAAATGCGTGCGCCAGTCAGTCCCAAATAAAATCCAATCATATGCGGCAATCTAGCTAAAATATAAGTTGTGCCAACATCCGGATAAAATCCAATTCCTGTTTCAGGCATCGCAAAAACTAATCGATCCGTTGCCACACGATGTGATGCATGAGCAGAAATACCGACGCCACCACCCATCGTAATACCATCCAACAAAGCGATATACGGTTTAGAATATTCATGAATATGCCGGTTCATACGATATTCATCACGAAAAAAATCGATGAGAGTCGGATCATTCGCCATTTTACGTTCGTAAGCATAACGAATATCTCCACCGACACAAAATGCCCGTCCTTCTGCAGCACGAATGACGACTGCTTTAATATGATTGGCGGTTTCCCATTCAGTCAGCTGATCATTTAACGCATTAAACATCACATGATTTAAAGCATTTAACACCGCTGGACGCGTGAGTGTAATTAAGCCTAAATTTCCATTACGACCCGTCACTTCTTCAAATTCAATTTCAGAAATTTTTATCATATTATTCTCCAGAAAATGCGGCTGCACGTTTTTCTATAAATGCTTTCACACCTTCTTCTTTATCGCGTGTTGCACAACACATGCCAAAATGTGCCGCTTCCAATTCCAGCGCATCATCCAATGCTAAGTCATACCCATTATCAATTGTGACCATTGTACTCTGCAAAGCAAGCGGACTTAGCTTAACCAATTCAGATAAAATTGCAGTTGCACGCGGCAATAATTCTTCTGGCTGAACGACTTCTGTGACTAATCCCCAGGCTGCTGCATCAGCTGCTTTAATCAACCGTCCAGTCAAACATAAATCGAGTGCGCGTCCTTTACCAATCAAACGAGATAAACGCTGTGTGCCACCAAAACCTGGAATGACGCCCAGTTTTATTTCCGGTTGACCGAATACCGCAGTTGTTGCAGCAATACGAAGCGTTGCAGCCATTGCAAGTTCACAACCACCACCCAGTGCAAAACCATTAATCGCTGCCAACGATGGTTTACCTAATTGTTCTAATATACGAAATACTTTTTGTCCGTGCCGCGCAAATGCATATCCCGCCTGTCCATTTAATTTAGCAAGTTGTTTGATATCAGCACCTGCACAGAATGCTTTACCTTGACCCGTAATTAATAACGCTTTGACGGTTTTATCGGTTTTGGCAGCAACAAATGTTTGATAAAGCTGTTCCATTAAATCTGCATTAAGTGCATTGAGTGCATCTGGTCGGTTGAGTGAAAGTTGTAAGATGCCTGAATCATGGCGGGTAATGTGTAATATCGTATCCTGATTATCCATAAGGTTTATCCATTTTATTAATCCATTAGAATAAAATATTTAATTCTATCCCGACAATCATTTCTGAAACTAATAACTCGTTGATTTTAGTGCTAATAGTATACCTAATACAATATTATGGCCTAATCCTGTACAATAGAGGGTATAGGAGGCAATATGTTGGGTGTTATCTCCCGTACTTTGTCCATTCTTTTGCTGCTTTTTAGTGAAAGTGTTTTCGCAGCATCCTTTGGCAGTTACCTCTGTCGTGATCAAACTCAATATACTTGTTACACCGTAAAACGTCATGACACGTGGGATCGCTTATTTAAAGAACCTGCAAAAATAGACATGGTCAAACGAATAAATCGCATGAATACTCCGTTGGAACGCGGCATGAAAATTGCTATTCCTAAAAATTGGGAACATGCGAATATTTTTGATTTCGCACCTTTCCCTAAACAAATCGATCCGCCGGGCGAGAGGAAAATTTTAGTTTCTCTAAACCCGCATGTTTTAGCTTGGGCTGCCTATAATGCGGAGGGTACATTACAAGCTTGGGGACCTGCATCCGGTGGACAAGACTGGTGTTCTGATATCGGCCGCGGGTGTCATACTAAATTGGGTCATTTTGAAATTTATCAGAGCGAAGGTCGTGGCTGTGTCTCAAGTAAATTCCCTGTTCACCGTGGCGGAGCGCCCATGCCTTATTGTATGTATTTCTATAAAGGTTTTGCTATTCATGGCTCACCTCATGTGCCTGGCTATAATGCGAGCCATGGTTGCGTTCGAATTTTTATTTCAGATGCAAAATGGCTCAATCAAGAATTTGTGATGAAAGATAATGTGCCAATTGAAATTACGGTAATTCCGGCGCGTGAATGAATTCCTCTAATTGCAAATTCAGAAAATCCGTCGTCGCGGTGCTAGCTCGACTGATCAGAGCAAGATACAAAATCATCATACTAAAGATGGCAATCGCTAAAAAATCCCAACCGAATGGAATTACGTTTATACCGCCAAAGGGACCGAGATAAGAAAGTAAAACCAGCCCACTCAAATAAGGAATCACCCAGATCGCCGATTTCATGCCTAAAGAGGTTTGCCTAATTCGACCGCGCATACAGGCAATTCCGAAAAAAACAAAACCAGCCAAAATAGCGATTGCCAATTTATATATCGTATCCCAACCCGTCCAATAACTAATTAAGTTACAAAAATAAAATGCGAGCACGCAAAGGATATTCGCGAAGGGCAAACGAAATTTACGTTCTTGCTTAGGTAATTCGCGTCGCAAACAAAGCAACGCGATAGGGCCCATCGCATATGAAATTACCATTCCTGAAACAAGAAAACTGACCATCGCCTGCCAACCCGGTAACGGTAGGAATAAACACATACCAATGACGAAATTGACGAAAATGGCTGTGACAGGAAAATCTTCTTTATTAAGAAAGGCTAAAAATCGCGGCACATAGCCAATTTTGCTCATTGCATAAAGAATACGTGCTGTCGATGTGACATAAATCAAGCCCGCACCTGAAGGAGACACAGCAGCATCAATGTAAAGTAATTTCAACAACCAAATCACACCGAGACCCGCAATCAATCCCGCAAATGGACCTGCATCACCACTGAAACTTAAATTATGCCAGCCATTCGCTAATGCTTCCGGATTCAATGCACCGATAAAAGCAATTTGCAATCCAAGATATAACAGTAAACAACAAACAACTGAACCCACAATCGCAACAGGAATCGTCACTGCCGATCGTTTTGCTTCGCCTGCCAATTCTACGCCATGCTTAAAGCCAGTAAATGCAAAGGCAATACCGCCTGTTGCAACCGCAGTTAAAATGGCTTGCCAACTATGCGTATTCGCATCAGAAAACATACCGCTAAAATTTGCAGGATGAAAATTCACTTTGAGTAATGTGACAATCGTTAAAATAATCACGAGTACTTTAAATAAAAATAACAAAAAATTAAAACGAACCAGACCTTTGAAACTGACAATGTTGATGATACAAAACGCGAGCATCAAAATAGTTGCCCAAACAAAACCAATGCCTGTTAATAATGGCACGCCATTCATTTGGTGGGTTAAAGAAATAAAATAGGTCGAAGCATATTGCAATACCGCTTGTACTTCAATCGGCGCCATTGTTAAAGCCGATAGCCAAGCAATCCAACTCATCACAAAGCTCGTAAACGTTCCATGACTTAATTGTGGAATTTGTGCTGTTCCTCCCGCAACGGGTAAAAGCACAGACAATTCAACAAAGGTCAATGCAATAATAGCCGTCGCAATACCTCCAATCAGCCATGCAATAATCGCTGACGATCCGGCAATTTTTGCTGCATATAAAGGAGCAAATAGCCACGCTGAACCAATCATGCCGTTGATACTTAACATCAATAAGCTCAGTGGAGTAAAACGTCTGTTTAATTCCATTTAATGTGGACTCCAACTCTCTTTTTACTTGAGAGAGACTTGTTCTGAGCGATCTGCTACTGCACCATTTGACTGTTTTTTTTGTTGTTTGGCTTTGCGGCAGTCAGTCGAGTATTGCGCTTCTTCCGCCGTTACAACGCCAGAAGGATTACCATTCAAATCAATGCGCGTGCTGCCAGCTGTCATGCTTTTATGATAAGCCACCGAATTCACATAATAAGCCAGGCTATTCACCATACACGCTTTGTCACCAATTACGATATCTTCGCGCGTACTTAAGGCTTTCACCAAATCTTGCTTGATGCCGATTTTTAATGGTTTGATTTCTTTAAGCTCTTTAAAACACGCTGGAAAATGCGCTTTTAGCATTTCCACGCCATATTGCGCATGCTCCAGCCAAGCAGGCTTTTGTTTTGCATTTTTTTCAGTGGGGGGATTCGCTCGATTTAGCTTTTTCTTTTCATTTTTATGATTGACTGGATTCTCAGTGGGAGAAGATGAAAGCCCCATTGATAAAGCTTTTAATTGTTCTTTTAAACTTGGATTACTCATGCAGTGACTCCTATTACATCGTATAGCGCTTGGGATTGGTGACAATATGGGTTTATTAGAAAAAATTCTCGCGTATTTATGCTGATGATAGATTTGTGTACTTTAATAACTTCTCCGCATGAAATCAACCAGAAACATGCATATTAAACATAAAAAAACTGGAAAATCCTGCATCATTTTGCATGAATAGTGGACTTTGTCCGCGAAAGAATGTTAAATTTTAGAGTCTTAATTTTTCTAGAGAAGGATTTTAACTCATGGCACCAAAGAAATATGCAAAGCGCGCTAAAATGAAAAAAACAACAGCCAAATCCCGTACCTCACACAAAGGTGTTTTATCACTCGCGGAAAAGGTAGAAAAGGAATTTCGCCAAATCCCAACCAAACTTGCCAAGCTATATCGTCAAGAAGTCATGACTTTAAAGCAACAAGAAGCCAAGTGGAAAGCTGAAATCAAGAAAGCAGAACTTTCACAAAAAGCAGCGGAAAATAAACATAGGCAGTTAGCGAATGCAACCATGACAAAAACTGCAAAAAAACAATTTGCCGCCGCTAAAAAAACCTTGGCTCAAGCTAACAAAACAATAAAAGAACTGTCTACTAACCTCGCTAAAATCAGCAAAAATATCAATGATCTTGTCGCAAAACAAATGAAGTATACCGCATTGAATACTGAGTTAGCTAAAATTGAAAAACAGCTTATACAAAAAATTAAAGCACCTGTTCCTGCACCTAAAAAAGATGTAAAAAAAGTTAAATTAGTAAAGCAAAAGCAACCTAAAGAAATCACGCATACTGCTGAAGACCAAATGGAAGAACCATTTCCGATGACCACTAAAACGCCTGAAACAGTTGAAATGGAATAGTTTGCTGAACAAATATCTTTTTTAAGATAAAGTGTGTTTTGAAAAAAATGCTTTTAAAGCTCACTGCCATTAAGTTAAGCGATCCGCAAACATGTCATTCCCGCCCCCGCCTTCGCGGGATGACATGCTTAACTTAATGGTAGTGTGCATGAAGCTAGTTATGGAAAAGTAAATAAAAAATGGAGTTTTGTTTATGGCTGAAAAAATTGCAATATCCGAAAATTTAGATAGCATCACACTAAGACAAGCGGTAAAAGATACGTTAAAAAATTATTTTACTAATATTGGTGGCGAACAACCTATTGATTTTTATTCCATTTTATTGGAAGAAATTGAACGTCCATTACTTGAGGTTTTGATTAATCATACGCACTATAACCAAGTCAGAATGGCTCAAATCCTGGGTATTTCACGCGGCACTTTACGCAAAAAACTCAAACAATATGGCATGTTAGATTAATTCATTGGCTTAGCATTGCTCGACTTCGGTTACTTTTGAAAAATAGCCAAAGGTTTGTCATCCTGAGTGGAACGAAGGATCGCTTGATGCGTATTGAGTGATCCTTCGAGCAAAAAAACACTCTCAGGATGACAGTGCTTCTGTGCGGGCCCTCAGTACACGACAAAAAACAAAACCGTCGTCCCGGCGTGCTTCTGGCCGGGATC
>CAYRUP010000066.1:0-10273 GCA_964427485.1 uncultured Coxiellaceae bacterium
TATTGTATTTAATTTTCAAACGACAGGAAAAATTGTTTTTAATAACACCCGTGCCATTTTAATTTTTAAATTTATTGCAGTGTATGCCTTTTTATATCTTTTAAATATCGGCACCATAAAATTATTAAAAACATTTTCTACCAATTATTATCTAACCGGTTTTCTGGCGCTGATTCCCATTACGGGCATTGCGTTTATTCTCAATAAATTTTTAGTATTTACAAAATAGCGCCTATTTCTTCCAAAATTCCACTCAATGAATTATGTTGTGGCGTATAACCTAATTGCGTTGCTGCACGATTTTCTGAATAATAAAAAGGTTTTCGCCCCGTCGCATTAACGGCATTAATAGACTCCACCAATCGATACTTCAGACCAAAATGTTCTTGCAACGCTTTGAGCAAAACTATTTTGCTAATGGGCGCTTTCGAATAAGCATCTAAAGGCATATTTTTAGGTGTGTTAAGACAGGTTTGAATTAAATGACAAAAATCGCGAGGGTGTAAAAAATCGCGTAAAATTTCCTGATCGTCAGTTTCAAAAGTCGTTTTATTTCGAATCGCATTAATCATATCCGTAATCAAAAATCGCGTGTTTAAATCAAGTGTACGGCTAATATAATTAAAAATTCGAATATCAAAAATAGGATTATCGGGTAATGCGCGATGCCGCGCTTCTGCATAGAGCTTTGCGATACTGTAATAATTATGTGGCTGCAAATGATTTATGGGCACTAAAGAAGCGGTGTCTTTATTCACCGGATGCAAATAATCCGTGCCATACACTGCACCGCTACTCATAAAAATGTAGGTAGTCGAAGGATTCTCTGCTAAATAAGCCAACACTTTTTGATCCATATCTAACGTTATAGCAAAAATATCAGCGCCGATTGCTTTAGCGCGAACAGGATCGCCAACGCCAATAAAATTAATAATCGCAGCATATTTTTCTGCGCCGAAATGTTTTAAAGAAAATACAGGGTAAGTAAAGCCTTCTTCCTGTTGAAACAAAATCACTTTCTCGGGTGCGCGCGCATATAATCTAAAATCGGGTTGAAACGTTTTGGCAGCCTGGCGAATAAAATCTTTTGCTAATTGACTCGTCGCACCTAAGATGGCAATGGGTTGAGATAATTTAGTCATTAACTTTTTCCAGTGTTTTAGATGGAACATGCAATTTTTCTGATTTTGGATGCATGCCAATCAGCATATTATCTCGCAATTCATCGCGTGGCAGTAACGGCGATAAATCTTCCAATGGCGGTGAAATAATCGAACCATCTTGTTGCGGAACCAGCGAGAGTTTAGGTACAAACAATTGTTCCGGATGCGTAAACACTTCACAGATCACGGGACCTTGATGATTTTGTACTTCTGGAATAACCGAATCAAAATCGCGCCAAGTTTTTATTGAAAACGCAGGAATATGAAATGCTTTAGCAAGTGCCGCAAAATCAGGACAAGTTACACCGGATTTTTTATCTGTTCCGGAATATCGACCATTAAAAAGCGCTTTCTGCGTATGCTTAATCATCAAGTAACCATCATTATTAAAAATAATTAATTTAATGGGTAATTGATGATGCACCATGGTTTGTAATTCTTGTAGATTAAGCATCATGCCGCCATCGCAATTAAGGCAGAGGACTTCACGCTTATTATTTGCAAAAGAAGCACCAATAGCACCTGGAAGTCCATATCCCATTTCTCCCAAGCCCGTTGAAGTCATTAAACGCTGACCTTTTTTAAAGTGTAAGACTTGATGTCCACTCAGTAAAGCAGTGCCCATATCCGTTACAACTATTTGATCTTGTTTAAAATGCAGAGTTAATTTTTGCATGAAAGGATATGAATTAATATAACCGTCTTTATCTGCATGTTCTGGGCCGACAATAGGATATTTTGCTTTATATTGTCTGCATTGCTTCAGCCAAGCGACATTTTTCGTTTTGTCAAATGCGGTGTGGTTTAATAATTTTAATAGGTCAGTCAGAAAATCTTTCGCATCGGCAACGACAGGAGCAGTGATTCGCTCACCCAATTTCATCACTTCGAGTGGATCAACATCGACTACTGCAATTGTTGCATCACGAACAAATTCTGTTAAATCATAACCTATTTGCGGAATAGCAAGACGCGTGCCAATCGTTAAAAGAAAATCACAATTTTGTAAAATAAAATTTGCAGCACGCTGACCATATACACCCGCTCTACCAAAAACGAATGGATGATCAGAATCAATCATATCAATTCCAGCCCAAGAAATGAGTGCAGGACATTCTAATTGATTAAGCAGCGGTTCGATGAGATCGACTGCATTCGCCAAACGTATGCCATGTCCCAACCAAATGACGGGTCTTTTTGCTGATTTCAGTAGGGAAAAAACTTTCGCGGCACCTTGTTCGGAATTTATTAGGTTTGCTGAAGGTAACGTAGTTGCAATTTTAGGTGCTATGAAAGGCGTCAATTTAAGTGGATCAACGGGAGCCGCTTGAATATTCATGGGAAAATCGAGCCAGCAAGGTCCAGGACGTCCTGTTAAGCTGTGATGATAAGCCGTTTCTAATTCTGCTAAGACATTTTCAGGTGTTAAAATTCGATTGACATATTTGCTGACTTTTCTAACCATTTCGATGCAATCATAGCCTTGTACGCCCCAAATTCTTAATGGGTTTTGCTCCGAGGTAAATTTTGAATTTTCATTTCCGGAAATAATAAGACCTGGAATCGAATCCATCCAGGCACTGACAACACCTGTCACTGCATTCGTTGAGCCTGCGCCGGTTGTTACAATGGCAGCAGATATTTTGCCACACGTCCGATAATAAGTTTGCATAGCCATACAAGCGGCTTGTTCGTGGTGCACACAAATAATTTCGGTATAACCTTTCTGTGAAATGGAATCAAAGATATGCGCATTGCCTGAACCAATAATTCCAAAAACATGTCGAATGCCTTTTTCTGCTAAAAAATCTGCTATGAGGTCGCTTACTTTTTTCATTGTTTTTTCCTGTCTGTATCATTGCATCGAACGAGCACGGCGTGCCCCTACAAGATTAATTTATTCCATTCAATCGTTCGTTTTATTGCTGTTTTAAGATCTACTTTAATTTGCAATCCTAAATTATTTTGTGCGAAGGAAACATCTGGAACGAAACGTGAATTTTGTAATGGATTAGTTGCTGTTTTAAGTTGAATTTCCAAGCGCGGATTAATATGTTCTGCAATTAAACGTGCCAATTTTTCTAATGTGATAGGTAGAGGACTGCCCACATTATAAATTTCACCGGATTTTCCTTGCGTTAAAATACTCGTTAACCAAAATGATAAATCACTCGCATACATATAACTTCGCACGGTTTTTCCATCGCCTAAAATTCGGATTGGATTACCAGAGAGTGCGTCTTTAATAAAATTATTTAAGGCCCAAGGTGTTTCGAGTGATTGATAAGGTCCAATAAATGCAAAAGGACGCGCCGTCACAACGGGAATTCGTGCTTGACTGCGAGAAGAGTGACATAACGTTTCAGCAAATCGTTTGGCTTCTGCATAAGCGGAAGAAACCGTCCCACAGCGTGGTGCGCCAACATACGTTTCATCCATGCGAGTCTGTTTTAATGGCTGAAAGCCGTAAATTAATCCGGAGCTTAAATTTAATAACATTTTAAAATTGGAACAACGTTCTAATAAACGCAAAATAGAATAAGTTCCATTCGCAATCGTAGACATCGTTTCAAGCGGATTACTGGAATGAAATCGATTATCAGGTGTGCCTGCGGCATGAATAAGCCAATTTGTTTCGGTCGGCAGTTCAACTAAATTTCGAATATCGGAATTCACTAAACGAATATCTTTTCGATTGGCAAAGTGCACACATGATTTTTTGAACGGTTCAATATTTCGAGCGATGAGCATGACTTCGGTGTTAAAACTAAAATGATCATTTAAAAAAGCAATTAAACCCGTAATCCACGTTCCAATAAACCCTGTTCCGCCTGTTATCACAATGAGATTATTTTTCAGAGCGGAAAGAGATGAAACGCCGTTTTGAGTGACAGCATGATAATCATCTAAAATTAAATCAGTAGCGGATGTGGGCATAATAATCACTCAACCATTAGTTTCGCAAGATCACTTGCAACTTCAATAATAATATCTTCTTGTCCTGCAACAATTTTGCGTCGTCCCAGTTCAAAAAAAACATCGCGTGGATCCACATTAAATTCTTTTGCAATTCGACTCACAGGTTTTAAAAAACCGGAAAATACCCCGGCTAAACCACTCACAATGCTAGTCGATTTTATTGTGGGAATTTCTTTCATTAAAGATTGTTCAGCAAGATCTGCAGCATCTAACATACGATAAAAATCAACGCCTGTTTTATATCCCATTCGTTCCAACACGCCAACTAATACTTCCAGTTGCGCATTGCCAGCACCTGCACCAAAACCACGCGCACAGCCATCCAACATAGTGGCACCTGCTTCCACTGCAGCAATCGAATTGGCAATGGCCATACCTAAATTATTATGTGCGTGGAAACCTATCGGAATTGAAAGTGCATTAACCAATGTGGTGACGCGCTCCGTCACTTCATGAGGAAGATAATTGCCGGAAGAATCCATAAAAATAATTCCTTCCGCGCCATACGCTTGCATTTTAATGGCTTCTTCCGCTAACACTTCTTTCGTCACCATATGTGACATCATCAAGACACCGTAAACAATTTTTCTTTCGCTGCGCGCAAATTTGATGTGTCTTTCCGTGATGTCTGCTTCAGAACAATGCGAAGCAACTCGAATGACATCAACGCCAAGATCAATAGCCGGTTTTAGGTCTTTTTCGATCGTGGCAAACCCCGGAATCACGTGAATGCCTAACAGCGATTTTTTTAAATGTTGGCGCGCAGTTTTTAATGCGTCGTGATCCGATGTTGTGGCTAAACCTAATTGTAAGGAAGAAGCACCTACACCATTCCCGTGACCCACTTCAACAATAGGGATGCCCGCTTTATCTGCCGCAGCACAATAAGCCGCAATTTGTTCTGCAGTAAGGGTATGACCAATGGCATGGTTTCCATCTCTCAACGTGGGATCATTCAGCAAGACTGATTTCATAATTCTTAGCCTTTTCTAAGGTGTGAAAATATTTTTTTGCATATTCTTCTGCAACGGCTAATGCTGTGCAGTTAATAATATCCAAATTACCGGCATATTCCGGTAGATAATCCCCTAAACCTTTCACGCGTACCATGACTACGATGCGATCATTTTCGATGAAAGGAGCAATAATAATTTGATAGCCTGGAACATATTTTTGAACTTTGGCTGAAATGTCATTGACAGCCATTTTTAATGCCTCAATGTTTGGATTATCCACTTTTGCAAAAATGGTGGTTTGCATGTTAATACAAGGTTCTGCAGGGTTAAGATTTAAAATAGCTTTAGTATTTTTTGCGCCCGAAATTGTTTTGATGGCGTGTTCTGTTGTTTGAATATATTCATCTAAATTAATGCGAGTAGCCGGCCCTGCACTTCGTGAAGCAATGCTTGAGATCACTTCGATATAATTAATGGATTGATGTGTGGTAGCAAGTGCATGAGCAATCGGAGCTGACGCTTGTCCGCCGCAAGTCACCATGTTCACATTTTTTTTATCCAGACATTGCTCTATATTAACGACAGGAACGCACATGCTGCCTACTTTGG
Organism: uncultured Coxiellaceae bacterium; assembly: GCA_964427485.1. Lineage (GTDB taxonomy): Bacteria > Pseudomonadota > Gammaproteobacteria > DSM-16500 > DSM-16500 > CAYRUP01. The sequence goes on from CAYRUP010000066.1 coordinate 5,708, forward strand.
CAGGTGTTAAATCCACCACAAATTTTCCTAATTTTGCTAAAATGGGTGCATGTTCGAAATGAGCTTTTGCGGAAGTTGCATCAAAAACGATATCACAACAATGAGGATTTTTTTCGATGTAACCAATACCCTCTGCAGAAAGTTTAATGCCTAATGTTTGCGCTTTCATCATGCCAGGAGAAAATAAATTTCTGCCGATAAAAACGCCGCATTCTAAGTAAGGGGAACGCAGTACTTTCATCAAAAGATCTGTTCCAATGTTGCCACTACCGAGAATTGCGACTTTTAATTTAAACATAAATCTATCTTCCTTTGATGTTTAGGGCCAAAACAAGTGCAATTATATGGGATAAATTTTTTGTTGCATTATATTATTCATTTATTGCATGATGCGCAAACGTATTTGAAAAGGAGGGATGCTAATGAAAGCGGTTATTTTAGCGGGTGGGTTAGGCACAAGGATTAGTGAAGAAACGATAATTAAACCTAAACCCATGATCGAAATTGGCGGTAAACCCATCATTTGGCATATTATGAAAATTTATTCCGCATTTGGCATTAATGATTTTATTATTTGCCTCGGTTATAAAGGCTACATGATCAAAGAATATTTTGCGAATTATTTTCTCCATACCTCCGATATCACATTTGATATGACAACGAATCAAACCGAAATCCATCAAAATTTCTCCGAAAAATGGCGCATAACACTCGTTGAAACGGGTGAAAAAACCATGACGGGTGGCAGATTAAAACGTATTGCAGAATATCTTTCACATGATGAAGATTTTTGTTTTACTTACGGGGATGGCGTGGCTGATATTAATATTAATGCGCTCATCCAGTTTCATAACAAACAACAATCTTTAGTGACTTTGACGGCTACCCAACCCCCTGGACGTTTCGGGGCATTAGATATACAACAAGAAAAAATCCGTGGTTTCAAAGAAAAACCACAAGGCGATGGCGGTTGGATTAATGGGGGTTTTTTTGTGGTTTCACCAAAAGCAATTGATTACATCGCGGATGATGATACGATTTGGGAAAAACATCCTCTAGAAAGTATGGCTGAACACGGCAAATTATCCGCTTATAAACACGACGGTTTTTGGCATCCGATGGATACGCTGCGTGACAAAAATTATCTAGAAGAATTATGGAGCAAAGAAAGTGCTCCCTGGAAAATTTGGTAACCGCTCATGTTTTGGACAAATAAAAAAGTACTTGTGACAGGTCATACGGGTTTCAAAGGGAGCTGGCTTTCTTTATGGTTACAAAAGTTGGGTGCGAATGTCATTGGTTTTTCTTTACCGCCTCCAACACCCATTAATCTTTTTACCTTGGCAGAAGTGGCACATGGAATGCAAAGCGTTATCGGTGATTTGCGTGATTTTAACCAAATTGCTGAGGTCGTCAGAGATGCACAACCTGACATTATTTTTCATATGGCTGCCCAGCCTTTAGTACGTTATTCCTATCAAGCGCCTATTGAAACCTATGCGACGAATGTCATGGGCACTGTACACCTATTAGAAGCAGCTAGAAAGACAGCCAGTGTCAAAGCCTTTATCAATGTCACCACAGATAAATGCTATGAAAACAAAGATTGGGAACGTGGTTATACAGAAAGTGATGTATTAGGTGGTCACGATCCTTATAGCAATAGTAAAGCCTGCGCTGAACTCGTTACAGCCGCGTTTCGCAATTCTTTTTTGCAGGGTGAATCAGCAATGGGACTTGCTTCTGTACGCGCAGGTAATGTCATTGGAGGTGGCGATTGGGCGTCGGATCGTTTAATCCCTGACATTTTACAGGCATGTTTAAATAAAACAATTGTCACACTGCGCAATCCAAATAGTACTCGGCCTTGGCAACATGTACTCGAACCATTGAGCGGCTATTTATTATTGGCGGAAAAATTATATGCCTCACCTAAACAATATGCGGAAGGTTGGAATTTCGGTCCCAATGAGGAAGATGTCAAACCAGTGCGTTGGATTACAGAGTTTATTTTCAAACTTTGGCCGCATTTAGATGCATGGCAAGAAGACTTATATCAACACCCACATGAAGCACGTTATTTAAAATTGGATTGTACCAAGGCTAAAAATCAATTGAATTGGCATCCGCGTTGGAATATTGCAAAAGGTCTTACAGAAACCGTCAGTTGGTACAAAGCCTATCAAGCCGAGCAAAATATGCGTGATGTCACGCTAGAGCAAATTAATCGTTTTATTCATGATAAATTAGGAGATACCAATGAGCAGTCAACCGTTCTTACATGTGCCATACGGTAAAACTGTGCATGGCGAAGAAGAAATCGCTGCCGTTGTTTCGGTGTTACGCACCTCGACACAAATGGGCAAACATGTGCGAGAAATGGAAGAAAAAATCGCGGGTTCATTTAATAAAAAACATGGCGTCATGGTGAATTCGGGATCCTCGGCTAATTATTTGGCGGTGGAAATTTTAAATTTACCGCCGGATGCGGAAGTGATTACACCGGTTTTGACATTCTCGACAACCGTTGCCCCGCTGGTAAAAAATAAACTTATCCCTGCTTTTGTGGATGTTACACCGGGTACATTTAATATTGATGTCAATCAAGTTGAAAAAATGATTACTCCAAAAACGAAAGCCTTCATGATTCCTAATTTATTAGGTAACTTGCCTGATTGGAAAAAATTACGTGAATTAGCCAACCATTATAATTTATTTGTAATAGAAGATTCGGCTGATACGCTGGGTGCAACACTCGATGGCGAATCCGTTGGAAAATATACCGATCTCAGCACAACGAGTTTTTATGGCTCACACGTCATCAACTGTGCCGGCAATGGCGGCATGCTTTGCATGAATGATGATAAGTTGGCTGAGCGCGCGAAATTATTGCGTAGCTGGGGCCGAAGTTCTTCTTTATTCGTCGAATCAGAAGCGATTGACAATCGTTTTAACATACAAGTGGATGGTATCGACTATGATGCGAAATTTGTTTTTGAAGCACTGGGTTACAATTTGGAGCCTTCGGAAATGGGCGCTGCATTTGGTTTGGTGCAATTTAAAAAACTGCATGACAACATTGCTCTGCGCGAAAAAGTTTTTGCCCTGCATACGCAATTTTTTCGTCAATATGAAGAGTGGTTCATTTTGCCAAAACAATTACCGCATTCACGCACGGGGTGGCTTGCATTTGCACTCACAATAAAAGATAACGCACCCTTTAATCGTCGTCAGTTACAAATCTTTTTAGAAAAACGCAATATTCAAACACGTACTGTATTTACCGGAAATATTTTACGACAGCCTGGTTTCCAAAATATCAAACGATTGGAAGATCAAAATGGTTATCCCAGTGCGGATCATGTAATGCGTGGTGGAATGTTGTTGGGTTGTCATCATGGTTTAACACCGGAAATGATCGCGCATATTCACCAATCATTCGAAGAATTTGTCAAGGTGCACATTAAAAAAATGGCTGCCGTGTGAGATGATTCCTATGAAATTAATTAGCATTGTTACACCTTGTTACAATGAAGAAGGCAATGTGAGTGATTTATATCAGCAGGTAAAAGCGGTATTTAATACATTGCCACAGTATCGTTACGAGCACATTTTTATTGATAATTCATCCACGGATAAAACCGTGGATGAATTAAAAATATTGGCCAAACAAGATAAAAATGTAAAAGTCATCATGAACTCGCGTAATTTTGGTCATATACGTTCGCCTTATCATGCATTATTACAAGCCAGTGGTGATGCGGTTATTTCTCTGGTGGCTGATCTTCAAGACCCGCCCGAGCTTATTCGAGATTTTTTAAAAAAATGGGAAGAAGGTTTTAAAATTGTCATTGGTATTAAGCCAAAAAGCCAAGAATCCAAGTTAATGTTTCTGATTCGGCGGATGGGATATTCTTTTATAAATCGCATCGCTGATATTAAATTAATTAAAAATTTTACCGGGTTTGGTTTGTATGATAAACAAGTCATGAATGTGTTGCATGATTATGACGATCCTTATCCTTATTTTCGCGGCATGATTGCCGATATTGGTTTTGATATAGCAGAAATTCCTTATAACCAACCGACGCGTAGACGCGGCGTTACCAAAAATAATCTTTATTCATTATATGATATTGGTATGTTAGGCATTACGAGCTATTCTAAAATTCCTTTGCGGTTAGCAGCGATGGCTGGTTTTTTTCTTTCTGTTGTCAGTCTTTTTTTGTCAATGATATTTTTAATTTTGAAATGTATTTTTTGGAATACGTTTAGCGCCGGCACTGCGCCTATTTTAATTGGATTATTCTTTTTTTCATCCGTGCAATTATTTTTTATTGGTTTGCTTGGGGAATATATTGCTTCGATTAATACTCGTGTGATGAAGCGTCCGTTAGTTGTGGAGAAAGAGCGAATAAATTTTTCGGAACAAGCGGAATATGTTGGTGTGAAAGAAGGGGTGGATGTGGTGTGAGTTGAGGACCCTCATCCCCGACCCTTCTCCCGTAAACGGGAGAAGGGAGTTTTTATATTTAGCTCCCTTCTCCCAGCAAAGCTGGGAGAAGG
>CAYRUP010000067.1:0-10153 GCA_964427485.1 uncultured Coxiellaceae bacterium
GGGTCCCGCTTGAAAAGCGTCGCGGGATGACGCTCTAACTAACTTTTTCGCTTAGCTTGACGCCCATGGGTTACTGGGAGAAGGGTCGGGGATGAGGGTTTTTATCTTTAGATTTTTTAGCAGCATCAACCTCAGCTCCTAATGCCAGCATAAAATCATCAGCAGATGTTGTTTTTTTTCTAAAAAATTTATCTACTTTTTGCCGTTGATGAGTCAATAGTTTCAAGCTGTTTGCGAAAAGTAATTCATCAAAGCCAGCCAGTTTTGCATGACCCTTTAATGCAGGTTCGTTTAATTGTTTTTGTAATTTTCTGACAATAGAATACTTTTCCCATAAAAGTTTTGGCGATGCTTTCTTCAATTCATCTTCGGCTTGCTGATCAAATTTTTTGAGCTCGGTTTCATCAAGATCTTTACTTTTATTATTCTTATCACTAATGCCTTTAATTTTGTCGCATAAATGCCTTAAATACCAATCAACGATGACTTGGCGACGTTTTATTTCAATCAGTGGCATTTGGTGCGCTTCAGCCGCATCCACTTTTTGTGCCGCAGCAATTTCTGGAAGAACGATAGGATAACCGATACTTTTTAATTGATTCTCAAGCACAGCATTTTCATCTGCACTTAATTGCTTACGCGCCATCGCGTACTCGTTATCCATCATATTATAATTCTGTATGAAAGAACTTGGGCCATCATTTTGCATAGACGTTAATACAAATTCTAAATTAGCAACAATCTTTGCTAAATTCGCGCCTTTTTGTCTAACAGCTTGACTTCCATTTTCACATTTTGGTATTTGACTCTTAATAAAACTTTGCGTTTTTCTAAGCATTTCTTCTATTTTGTTTGCAAATAACTTGATAGAAATTTCCTGAAAAACCTCTATAAAAAGATTACACTCATTTAATGCATCTTTTATACCTGAATTTGGAAACTGACGGCCGAGTCCCTTCAGAAGATAAACAAAAACCTCGAGTTTAATTGACGTTTCTACAATAGTAGTGATATCGCTAGCAGTTAATTCTTTATGAATTTTTTCTTGCGTAAATGCGTCTGCTTTTTCTTCCAAAGCAGTTCTGCAAAGTACTATTTGATTGAGTACTTGATGTAATGGTTCAGTCAATAAATCATCGCTCGAAGACGTTTTGTATTCGATGTTATAGGAATTTTTAGCAATTTGAACAGGTGGAATTTTTGCTTCGAAAATAGCATACAGATCGCGGTTTAAAATATTCATCGTATGTAAATCTGAATTCTTTAACGCAGTTATCATTCCTCGTAGCATAACGTCTCTTTTTAATTTTTATTTATGCACCAAACTCAAAAACTCCGCTCGCGTCCGGCGGTCTTTTCGGAAAGTCCCCAACATAACAGAAGTTGTCATCACAGAATTTTGTTTTTCAACGCCGCGCATCATCATACATAAATGTTTTGCTTCAATAATTACGCCAACACCATGACCTTGCGTGATATCTAAAATGGTTTCAGCAATTTCTTTGGTAAGTCTTTCTTGTACTTGCAGACGCCTCGCGAACATATCGACGATGCGAGCTATTTTGGATAAACCAATAATTTTTCTTTTCGGAATATAAGCGACATGGCATTTGCCAATAAAAGGTAATAAATGATGTTCACATAACGAATAAAGCTCGATATCTTTCACAATAATCATTTCATCATTGTCAGTTTCAAATAGCGCACCGTTGACGATTTTTTCTAATGATTGTTCGTAACCTTGCGTCAGAAACTGAAATGCGGTTGCAGCACGCTTAGGTGTATTTTTTAACCCATCACGATTGCTGTCTTCTCCTATTGCTTCAATCATTTTTTTAAAAAGTTGTTCCATTCTAATTACCTAACTTAACCTGGTGGCCAGCGCAGTTGTCTACCACCTAACAAATGTGCGTGTAAATGAAATACGGATTGACCGGCGAAAGCGTTACAATTCATCACTAATCGATAACCATCATCCGCAATATTTAATTCTTTCGCCAATTTCCCGGCGGTTTGCACAATGTGACCCAGCAATTGACTATCTTCTGCCGAAACATCATTGAGTGTCGCAATATGCTTAAATGGAATAATTAACTTATGATGCGGTGCTTGTGGGTTGATATCATCAAACGCAAGAACATACTCGTCACGATAAATGATTTTGGCCGGTATCGCGCCTTCTACAATTTTGCAAAATAAGCAATCCATTTACAGCGTCTCCTTTTGATCAAGATGCGCTAGTTTACGTGGTTGCAGGGGGTTTTTCCAGGTTTGGCATTAAAATTTGACGTATCCTTCATTCTCCAGTAAAGTTTGCACTCGTTTTTAGCTTAACTAAACCTGATTTTATGCGAATTCTAAATATTGCTGGTTATAAATTTATAAGTCTTGACGATTTGCTTAAACGGCGTAAATTCCTTTTAGATCAAGCAATTGACTTAGAGTTGAAAGGTACTATTCTCTTAAGCTCCGAAGGAATTAATCTCAGTCTTGCTGGATTGCCGGAAAATATCGCGCGCTTTATATCTACTTTAAAAAATGACCCCTGTTTTTCTGATATGACTTTTCGTGAAAGTTATTCCAGCTTTCAGCCATTTAATCGGATGCAAGTCAAAATCCGAAATGAAATTATTACTTTGCGCCAACCTAATGTAGACCCCATGCATGAAGTGGCGCCAGCTCTCTCGCCAGAAGAATTCAAGCAATGGTTGGATGAAGAGCGCGATATCACGATATTAGATACCCGTAATGAATATGAGATGCGTTTCGGAACATTTAAAGATGCAAAGAATTTAGAATTAAAAGATTTTGGGGAATTTCCAACGAGATTGGAAAATGTCTCGGCTGAAAAACCAATCGTCATGTTCTGCACGGGTGGAATTCGTTGCGAAAAAGCCGCCTTAGTCATGTTGAATGCTGGTTATAAAAATGTCTACCAACTGCAAGGCGGGATCTTAAATTACTTTGCGAAAGTGGGTGGAGATCATTACCAGGGCGAATGTTTTGTGTTCGATCAGCGCGTGGCTGTCGATACAAATTTAGTAACAACGGGTACGATACAATGTCTAGTTTGTGAGGGCCCAGTGAAAAAAGCGGAGCAAACGGATGCCCATTACATTCCAGGCGTGTCATGCCCAGCATGTGTTAATCAATTCAAATAAGGAAGAGAAAAGTTATGGGATTAGAACATATACAATCCGGCCGTTCAGTGCCAGATGACATTAACGTCGTAATCGAAATTCCCGCACATAGCGATCCAGTGAAATATGAAGTCGATAAAGAAAGCGGTATGGTGATGGTGGATCGCTTTGTTGGAACTTGCATGTTTTATCCTTGCAATTATGGATTTGTACCGCATACGCTGTCTGAAGATGGCGATCCAGTTGATGTCTTAGTTGTCGCGCCATTTCCATTAAAACCTGGTGTCATTGTGCGTTGCCGACCTATCGGTATGCTCAGAATGACAGATGAATCCGGCCCAGATGCCAAAATTCTCTCTGTACCGGTCGATAAACTGACCCCACGTTACAAACATGTGCAAAAACCCGAAGATTTAAGTCAGGATTTACTCGCTTCAATTGCACATTTCTTCCAACATTATAAGGACTTAGAAGAAGGTAAATGGGTCAAAATCGATGGTTGGGAAGGAATAGAATCCGCTCGAGCTGAAATTTTGGCGAGTATTGAACGTTATAAAAGTGGTTAAGTATATCTATTCAAAATATGTCCTCTCACTTTAAGCATTTCTTAAGAAAAAGCACGTAAAATTAGCTGCATATATGTGCTTTTTCCTACAAAGAGCGATGGTTTTAGTCTATATAAGATTGCGTAAAAAATATAAATAATAATTTTCAACATTAAAAATAGGTCATATCGTGTTAGCTAAACGAAATATAAATAAACGTTACACATTAAGTGTATTTGAAGCTGTCTGTTTAATTACAGCAGTGTATGTCATTTGTTATATGCTGTACCAAGATGCTATATCCCCCATGTCAATTAACTCTGCCTGGATTTACTTTAGTCATTGGGCACGGCATTTTCATGTATTGGCGGTTGGATTGTTGCCTGTCTATGTGGCATTAATGATATTTGGTACTGCAAGTGTTGGAATTTATCTTGGCTCTGCTATTCAGCGTTGGGTTAAACATGTGATGCATAAAATCTTCATAAAATAGAAATAGTTATATTCTGTTAACAAACCTCTCTAGCCAGTTTTTGCCCGATTTTTTTGTAAGCTAATTACTATTGTACTTGTAAGCGCATCATTCTTGGTGTGATAACATCATGCGTCTTTAATAATATAACTTATTAAATAATATAATTTATTTTTTGAGATGGTTTTTGTTTAAGTGATTGCTCTTAACACTGTAACAATGGTAACTCAATATTGTTTTGTTATGATTAAAACCGTTCATGGAGGATTTAGGGACCGGCCGTATGGATTCGGTGCTTACGAAACGGATAAGTCTACCAGGGATTGGTAGAGTGGGCAGGATGCCCGGGGTAGGTAACGGGGGGTGACCGCAAGGTTGCCCCTTTCTTGTTTCTGACAGACGCCTCCTGATGGGTGTCATCCTGAGCGTCAGCGAAGGATCGCCTTATTATAATTTAGCGATCCTTCGCTGACGCTCAGGATGACAACATCGTGAACGTTACCCGTTTGCGGTTTGAGAACTACCCATCTCCTTTCAAACACCCAATCCCTTCCCCCATCTTAACAAGAGAACTTTCCCCAAACGCCGAACTCCATTCAATTTGCTCTTTACCAAACAGCATAATAACCGTCGATCCCATTTTAAAAAGACCAAGCTCATCTCCTCGTTCCAACTGAATGTCAGTCGCATAATCTTCTCTGGAGATTTTTTTTCTGGAATGTTGCATAGGCCAAACAGTTTCAATATACCCTACCAACATTGCGGCCACTAAAATCACTGCCATAGGACCTACTTTAGTGTCGAAGATGCAGACTAATCTTTCGTTACGGGTAAACAAATTCGGCACAGTTTCCGTTGTCAATTTGTTTACTGAGAATAAATCCCCAGGGATATAAATTGTTTCGCGTAATTTCCCCGTAATAGGCATGTGGACTCGATGATAATCTTTAGGAGCGAGATAAATCGTTGCAAACTTGCCATTTTGAAATTGCTGTGCGAGTTCTTTCGAACCACCTAGAATTGTTGTCACACTGTAGTTAAAACCTTTTGCCTGCAAAATAGTATCTTCATGAATATCACCTATCTGACTGACACAGCCATCGGCAGGACTTGCAATTTGCAGGGCGCCTTCTGCAACAGGCCGCACTTCCGGCTTCAGACGGCGGGTAAAAAAACTATTAAAATTCGGATAATCATCCAAGTTATCGGATAGCGCTTCAGCGATGTTAACGTGATATTTTTTAATGAAACGAGAAATGGCCCAGTTTTTGAACCACTTCCAACGACACTCGACAATACAGCCGACGATTTTAGTGGCGAAATGTTGGGGGCAGCAATATTGCATTAAAACATAAAAAGGTTTTGGCATAGCGTTGTTTTAAGCTCGCAAAGCAGGCAATTATAATGTCGAGACCATGATTTTGGTAGGATTAAAATTCGCCACGATGAATATTAGTAAACACAAAAATCATAAATACCACAAAAGCCAATGCAAACCATTGATTGGCATATGCCTTATGTCTTTCTGCATTCAACGGACTACTTAACCATGGCCATTCGCGCACAAAGCCATAAGGATTGCTGGGACTCAATAAAACAATATAAGGATATAAAGGAGAATTGAGTGCTTTGGAAAGTTTTTCCAAATTCGCACGCTTACTTAAAAGCGGCCACTGTAGGTTATTTTCATCGAAATCCGCGCCCAATGTAAAATAGTTAAGAGGTTTAAAGAGAATACCGGTAATTTGCACGTCTTTAGCAACAGGTGGAACATCCGGCAGATTGCTTGAATCGGCAGCAGCAGGTACCCAACCGCGATTGACTAAAATATCGGTGGATGAATCAGCAGGTTTAAAGGGTGTTAACACTTCATAACCTCGTTGGCCCTTATAATTACGGTTATAAAGTAAAATTTGATGTTCGTTATCAAATGAACCTTGCAATTGAATCGGATAAAATCGCCAGTCGGAACCATTGTTAATGTCGCTGGCTTGAATAGGATCAAGCGTTAAACGTTTATTAATTAACTGGATCGTATCCGTAACCCCTTGCGCTTGTTGCAACTGCCACACACCAAATCCCAATAGCATGATTAAAAGCAAGATGAAGAGGAGTGAAAATTTAGGCGTGAAATAATAACGATTTCCGAATACACTAAAAGCGAAGGTTCTGTTAGACATTGCTATTGTCTTCCTGACACATAAGGATAATTGATTCTAAGAGGGATTCACATGCTAGTCAAAATGATTATCGTACTTTTTTTAATAGTGATTATTTATAGCTTGGGCAGTGCGCTTTATTATCTCGCCCATGAACGCAATGATTCTGATGCTGATAAAGTGATAAAAGCATTAACTTGGCGAATTTCCTTATCTTTGTTGTTATTTTTTTTACTTTTCATTGCATACGCATTGGGATGGATTAAACCGCATGGCATATAGGAGTCACTATGGGCTTTAGAGGCATGAATTTTGGATCCTTGTTAATAATTTTTTTTATTGTAGTTTTGTTGTTTGGAACAAAACGCTTGCGCGAAATTGGCAGTGATTTAGGTGCAGCAATAAAAAGTTTTCGTAAAGGGATGCAGGAAGAGGAAAATCAAAAAACGGAAGATTAAACCTATGAGCTTCAGTGAAATCCTTGTCATCTTGCTGGTTGCACTCATCGTGATTAAACCAGAACATCTCCCAGAAGCAGCATTTACACTGGGACGCTGGTTTAAATGGTTGCGGCAAACAATAGCTGCGCTGAAGCGTGAATTAGAAGTGCCTTTGTTATCTCAGCGTGCCAACCCGGAACACGTTGAACATGAACAAAAATAACGTTGAATTAACGCGCTATTTTACTGAATTCCGAAAACGGATGCTGACGTGTGTATTGATATTGGCATTTATTTTTAGTGGCCTACTTTATTTCGCAAATGATATTTACACATTACTCGCGCTACCCTTATTAAAACATTTACCAGCAGGCCAAGGACTCATTAGCACGAATGTGGTCGCACCTTTTTTTGTGCCATTTGAATTAACATTTGTTGTCGCATTTGTGTTGGGTGTGCCTTTATTTTTATATCAACTCTGGGCTTTTATCGCGCCTGCGTTGTATGTTTCTGAACGGAAATTGATTTGGCCGCTTTTATTGATTAGCACGACTTTATTTTATCTCGGTATTGGTTTTGCCTACTTTGTCATTTTTCCTATTTTATTTACTTTTTTAACGCATGCAGCACCACAGGGTGTTTTGGTCAGTCCGGATATCAGTCAATATTTGGATTTTACGTTAAAATTATTTTTAATTTTTGGTGTCATTTTTGAAGTGCCAGTTGTCACTGTTTTGTTGATATGGACAGGTGTCACTTCACGCGAAAAACTTCGCAAAATTCGGCCTTATGCGATTGTAAGCGCGTTTGTCATCGGCATGTTATTAGCACCTCCTGATGTCGTATCGCAAACATTATTGGCGGTACCATTATGGTTATTGTTTGAAGCAGGCATTCTGCTGTCACGCTTTTTTGTTAAGGAAGACAAGCATGGCAATAAAAGAGAAAGAGGAAATTGATGCTGCGCGTCGTTGTTTTTTGCGGCGTGCAACGACGGTTGTAGGTGGTGTGGGTCTGGCTGCGACGTCAGTGCCGTTTATTTCTTACTGGTTACCGAGTTCTGACACGGAAGCGGAAGGAGCGCCCGTCAATGTCAATATTGGCACATTGCAACCGAAAGAGCAGCTCACTGTTTCTTGGCGGGGTCAACCCATTTGGATTATTAATCGCACGGAAGAAATGTTAGCATCACTTCCGCAATTGAATGGGCAATTGCGTGATCCTGATTCGATCGAAGACCAACAACCCAGTTATGCTAAAAACATTCATCGTTCAATTAAGCCTGAAATTTTAATCGCCATTGGCATTTGTACGCATCTCGGATGTATACCCACTTATCGTCCCGATGTCGGCGGCATTTCACCCGATTGGCTCGGTGGTTTTTATTGTCCTTGTCACGGATCACGTTATGATTTAGCAGGTCGTGTTTACAAAGGCGTTCCTGCACCGTTAAATTTAAAAATTCCTCGTCACATGTATTTAAACGATAAGGAAATTGTGATTGGAAAAGATCAGGAAGGCATCGAGGAATAACAATATGATAAATCGCTTATCGAGTTGGTTTGCGTCACGTTTTCCCAGCAGCGAATTTAATCGAACTCATTTAAGCGGTTATTATGCGCCCAAGAATTTTAATTTTTGGTATTACTTCGGTTCATTTTCATTGTTAGTTTTAGTCAATCAAATTGTAACGGGGATTTGGTTGGCGATGGAGTATGTTCCAACAGCCGACGGTGCATTTTCCTCTGTGCAACATATCATGCGCGAAGTGCGCTACGGCTGGTTAGTGCGACTCCTGCATACAACGGGCGCTTCGGCTTTTTTTGTCGTTGTGTATTTGCATATGTATCGTGCGTTGATTTATGGATCTTATCAAAAACCCCGCGAATTATTGTGGCTGATTGGTATGCTGATTTATGTCACGTTGTTGTTGGAAGCATTTACAGGTTATGTATTGCCTTGGGGGCAAATGTCTTTTTGGGGTGCTTCCGTTATTACTTCATTTGCAAGTGCGATTCCACTCATTGGAAAAAATCTCGTGTTGTTTTTACGCGGAGATTACACAGTTTCCGGCGTCACATTACATCGATTTTTTTCATTACATGTCATCGCAGTCCCTTTAGTGTTGCTCATTTTAGTATTCTTGCATTTGGTGGCGTTACATTATGTCGGCTCGAATAATCCAGATGGCATTGATATCAAGAAAAAGAAAGATAGTAGAGGACATCCGTTGGATGGTATTCCTTTTCATCCTTATTACACGCTGAAAGATTTAGTGGGTGCAGCGGTATTTTTACTCGTGTTTTCTGCTGTGTTATTTTATTTACCGAAAATGGGCGGTTTATTTCTGGAAGCAGAAAATTATCTTCCAGCAGATCCGTTACACACACCCGAGCATATCGCACCGGTGTGGTATATGACACCTTTCTATGCGATATTACGCGCAGTGCCAAATAAACTACTTGGTTTAATGGCGATGGCTGCTGCTATTGCATTCATGTTTGTTTTACCTTGGTTGGATCGAAGTCCCGTACGTTCGATTCGTTATAAAGGTGTTTTATCAAAAATTGCAATTCTCGTATTTGTAATTTGTTTTATTGGTTTGGGATATCTTGGCATACGACCGGTTTCGCCATTGCGTTCGTTAATGGCGCAAATTTTTTCTGTCGGCTATTTTTTATTTTTCTTGTTGATGCCAATTTATACGTCACGTGAAAAAACTAAACTTGTTCCGGAGCGTGTGACAGCATGCTGAAATATTTTTTCATTTTACTGCTGCTTTTTTGTAGCGACGTCTTAGCAAATGAGACGAACGTTGTTGCGTTAGAGCATGCACCCATCAATTTACACGACGCGCGTTCGATAGAGCGTGGTGCAAAATTTTTTGCGACGAACTGCATGATTTGTCACACCATGATTTATTTACGCTATGATTCGGTCGCAAAAAAAGCTGGAATTACGTATGAAAAAATGCCTGTGAATGTGAAAAATTGGCCTTTTGGAATAAAGCCACCGGATCTGTCATTGGAAGCAAATGTGCGTGGCCCGGACTGGATTTATACGTATTTACATAGTTTTTATCAAGATCCTGCGCGTCCAACGGGTGTGAATAATTTATTAGTACCTAATACTGCTATGTCCGGAATTTTGGTTCCTTTTCAAGGGCAATTGCTGAAAACAACAGAGTTAGTGAAAACAACAGGGATTTTTGATCATAGTTTTCGATGGTATGATGCGTTGGTATTGCAACAGCAAGGTTCGATGACGCAAGCGCAGTTTGATGAGACTATTACTGATGTGGTGAATTTTTTAAATTATGCAGCCAATCCCTATGAACAAGAACAAAAACATGTTGGCTTATGGGTGATTGGTTTCTTGATTATTATGTTTGTTTTGC
>CAYRUP010000068.1:0-10101 GCA_964427485.1 uncultured Coxiellaceae bacterium
CACCGGAAATTTGGTGGATTACGATGCAAAAAACGCATCTAATCCACCCTACTTTCGTCTCCAGCTATAGCGTTTCAAATAACCGTATTCATTTCACGTTCGCATATTCCATTTTCCAATGGATGCTTCAATACGATTGTTTCATTGCGATCGGGGCCGGTGGAAATAATATCAATGGGGATGCCTGCTAATTTTTCTATGCGCAATAAATAATTTTGGGCATTCTTCGGAAGGTCTGTGAAGGTTTTTACTCCAACTGTCGATTCAGTCCAGCCGGGTAAATCTTCATAAACAGGTTCACAAGCGGCTAGTACATCGGTATCGATTGGCATATCCTGAATTTCTTGTCCGTGTAATCGATATTTAGTACAAATACGCAGAGTTTCAAGCCCATCCAATACATCTAATTTAGTCACGCATAATCCAGAAAAACTATTTAATTGAATTGAGCGACGCAAAATGACCATGTCCAACCAACCACAACGACGCGGACGTCCTGTGACTGAACCAAATTCGTTACCGCGTTCGGCTATGCGTTTGCCAATGTCATCATGTAATTCTGTTGGAAAAGGCCCAGCGCCAACGCGCGTGGTGTAAGCTTTCGTAATTCCTAAAATATAATCAAAATAACGGGGGCCAAAACCACTTCCTATACTCGCCGCACCCGCTACGGTATTGGAAGAAGTTACATAAGGATAAGTACCATGATCCACATCAAGCAATGTACCTTGTGCGCCTTCAAAAATAATATTATGACCTTTAGCGCGATGTTCTCTCAGCAATGCAGATACATCCGCGCGCATTGGTTTTAATTGAGGAACCAAGGCTAAAGCACCATCGCGTACTTGTTGAAAATCAATTGGATCGTGATGATGATAATTTTCTAAAATGAAATTGTGATATTCGAGCACTTCTTCGAGTTTCGCGCTGAAACGTTTTTCATCGAATAAATCACCAAAACGCAGCGCGCGACGTGCCGTTTTATCTTCGTAAGCAGGACCAATTCCACGACCCGTTGTGCCAATCGCCGCTTTTCCTTTGGCTTTTTCGCGCGCCTGATCTAAGGCGACATGATAGGGCAAAATCAATGTGCAAGCTTCACTTATGCGTAAACGATCCGTCACCGGCACGCCTTTACGTTCCAACTCGCTAATTTCTTGCAACAAAGCCGTTGGTGATAAAACGACACCATTACCAATTAAGCACTGCACTTCTCTGTGTAAAATTCCAGAGGGAATCAAGCGCAAAACGGTTTTTTCGCCATTAATAACCAGTGTATGGCCCGCATTATGGCCACCTTGAAAACGTGCTACGACGGCAGCATGATCCATCAATAAATCAACGATTTTTCCTTTGCCTTCGTCGCCCCATTGACTACCCAGAATAACAATACTTTTGCCCATATAAGCCCTCTTTAATCTTTCTTTGTTAGGGTGGAATTATTGGTTTGTGGTCCATGAAAGTAATGAAAAAACTGCCCTTCAGGTTTTAACAACAAAATATCGGATTTGTTTGCAAAGCTACCTTCATAGGCGAGCAAGCTGCGATAAAAAGAATAAAATCCGGGATTGGCATTATACGCTTCTCCGTAGAGTGTTGCTGCATCGGCATCGCCTTTCGCGCGAATCGCAGCACCCTGCATCAAGGCTTGTGCTTTAATCACCGTCACGCGCTGATCCGCCAATGCTTTGATTTCCTCGGACTTCTCAACACCTTCGGCACGTTTTGCTTCAGCAAATTGCTTGCGCTCGGTCGCCATACGTTTGAATACAGAATCCATCACGTCTTTGGGTAACGTAATCTGTTGGATACGTACATCCACTACGTTTATACCCTGATCTTTTCCGACCTTATCCGCTTGCTCTCGAATGACTGACATCATGTTAGCTCGATCGGCGGAAATCGCTTGATCACTGGTGCGTTTGCCATATTCCGCCCGCACAATATCGTTCAAGTGCTGTTCGAGCAATGTTTCCGCCCAACTGACGCTGCCGCCGGTGCTAATATAAAATTTGGCTAAATTACTGATATGCCATTTAGCGAAATATTCAACCACGAGATAGGTTTGCTCTTTCGTCACCACAGTCAAAGGTTTTGACGTTGTCGTCGCTAACTCTTGCATGCGCATATCAAATATCCGTACCGTATCAATAAACGGAATTTTGAAATGGATACCTGGACGCATTATTTTAGCTTCATCTGACTTAGACTGGCTCACAATTTTTCCCAGCCGCAAAATCAAACCGCCTTCGCCTTCATTTACGGTAAAAACACTTAACATACCAAACAGCAAAAGCAAAACGACAGCAACAACCGTCGTAATTTTAGTTGGAGTCATTATTGCTCTCCTCATTGTTTCCTGTTTTTTCAGATAAATTTTGTTTTAATAACTTATCCAACGGTAAATAAACCAAATTATTACCCGCGTTGACATCAACCAGAATTTTTGTGGTTTTTTGTAAAATCATTTGCATCGTATCAAAATACATTCGAGTACGCGTCGTTTCAGGTGAATCTGTATATGCTTTGAATAAGGCTTGATAACGCGCGACATTGGCTTTTGCAGTTAAGACGATTTGCTGTTGATAGGCTGTCGCATCTGCCAAAGTACGTGCAGCATCACCTTGTGCGAGTGGAACCACTTTGCTGGCGTAGGCTTGCGCTTGTTGAATATAGGTTGCTCTATCTTGATCAGCACGATTGACATCGCTGAATGCACCACGCACTTGATCTGGCGCTTGAACTTTACGTAAAGTAACTGCGATAAGTTCTAAACCGGCATTGTAATTTTTCAATACTTGTTTACTACGGTCATAAACACCTGAACTTAACAATTCGCGCCCTGTGGTTAGCACTTCATCCAGTTTCATCGTGCCGATCGTATCCGATAAAGCGCCTGAAGCGACCTGCTGAATGGTATCGTCTGGATTCACCATATTGAATAAATAGGCGCGAGGATCGCTAATACGATATTGAACGTTTAATTCAACATTGACGAGATTTTTCGATTGATCAGAACCTATCGTCGGTTTTTTGGTGGTATCTAATTGAACTTGAGTAGGCAAGTCATTTTGCTCAGATGATTTGGTAAGGAAATCCCCTTGCAGAGAAAATGAATAAATTTTTTGGACGTCTACCAGGTATTTGGTGTCAATGAAACGCGCATACCAATGTAATCCCGGCTGCACCACACTGCTATATTTCCCCAAACGCAAGATAACCGCTTCTTCAGCTGGATTTACGATAAAAAATCCTGCCAAAAACCAAAGTACAACAAAAACTCCGACTAACAACCCTATGCCAAAAGTGATTTCCTTGGAATGCGGCGATTGCCATTGGGAACCATTGCCATCGTTATTCTTTTTTCCTGTTATAAGCGCGCGTAACTTACGGATAAAATTAGCGAGTAATTTATCTAAATCCGGAGGGCTGTTTTTATCGCGTTTACCGCCCCAAGGATCCTGGTTATTATCATTTTTACCGGGTTCATTCCACGGCATAGGATTTACTCCACATTGAAAACTAAGATGTCAGAAGGGAATTTTAGTGGGCAATAGGTAGATACGCAACTAAAGATGCTCATTTGGATCAGATATACTTAGCGCGGCCATAATTTGCGGTTTTTGGCATCCCAACTATAGGCCATCTTGCTTGCTAAAAAATGCTTACATATGAATAACTATGCGCGCATTTTTTAGCAAGCAATCTGACCTATAGATGAGCGCCAAAAACCGCAAATTATGGCCGCGCTAAGTATATTTTCTAAAAAATAGGTAAGAGCAATGGAATTAACAATCATTCAAAAAATAGCAATATGGGCATTACCCGTGTTATTCGCCATCACGTTGCATGAAGTGGCACATGGGTGGGTGGCTTCGAAATTCGGTGATCAAACCGCACGTTTGGCCGGACGCTTAACCATTAACCCTCTTAAACATATCGATTTAATGGGAACCATCATCGTTCCATTGTTGATGTTAACCTTGGGAGGATTCATTTTTGGCTGGGCAAAACCCGTGCCAGTAGATGCGCGTAATATGCATCACCCACGTTACAATATGGTCATAGTCGCCGCTGCAGGTCCTGTTTCCAATTTATTAATGGCCGTTTTTTGGGCTTTTATCGCTAAATTAGGATTAAATTTAAACGCTTGGTTTGGTGTGCCACTGATTTATATGGGCCAAGCGGGTATGATGATTAATATAGTCCTTTGCGTTTTGAATTGTTTACCAATCCCGCCATTGGATTGGCGGCCGGGTGCTTTCCAACTTGTTGCCCGGACGCATGGGCTGGAATATGTACCGCCTTGAACCGTATGGATTTTTGATTTTAGTGTTATTAATGCTAAGCGGTGTTTTATCGTATGTGATTATGCCAGTGATTGTTTTGTTACTGAATGGATTGAATGCGCTGTTTAACATGGGGTGAAACAAGGTGCAGCGGGTCTCGCTGTTTTAGTGGGGACTCTTGAAAAAATGGCTGGTTTGAGTCTCTTTTTCATCGTAAGGGTATTTTATGATAAAAAGAGTATGGGCTAGTTCCAATCCGAGTGAGTTATATCGCGGCAAAGAAGATCAGAAAATCACACTGCTCTGCAGTTTTATTTTATTGGGTATTGGGCTTGTGATTGGTTTGGCAAGTTTTATAACCTTAAGCAATGAACAATTAGCTGTTCGACGAAATACCTTTCAGCAGTTGTTAACAGCAAGCAGCATACAATTTGAAACAGAAATCACGCGTGCTGTTACTGAAAAAAAAGCGATTCAAGAAATTTTATCAAATACGAATAATAATTTAGATGAAGTGACCCAATTATTTTTACTAGAAGGTTTTTCAGCAATAAATATTAAAAATCCAAACGGTAAAATGATTGCAGAAAAAGGCCGCTTCATTCTAAACCCCACGATAATGGTAAAATTAAATTTACCCGAACAAGCTTGGTTGGCATGGCGTGATGGCTGGTTTGTTATTTTTAAAAGTCCCATTAAATTATCACAAACAGAAATCGGTGAAGTCACTGCAGAATGGCCGCTTGTTTCCATTGACAATTATTTCAAGCAGATAGAATCAATGGGTCAGACAATTTCAGTGAATGTCTGTAGTATGCCCGTTAATAACCATGCCGTATGTTTTCCATCGCGTTTTTATCAATCTGTTTTCACTGTGCAGGGTGCTGATCTACAAAGTGATTTTTTTAGATTTGCTTTAGATGGAAAGAAGGGTGTGGTTATCACTCATGACTTTCTGCAGCATCCTGTGTTGGCAGCCTATGCACCGATTGGAACATTAGGCTTAACCATGATCGTCAAAATCGATACCAAGGAACTCTATGCGCCGATCATTAAAAATTTACTGATTGTATTACCGGTAACATTAATCGCGATATTAATGGGATTGTTATTGTTGCGATTAGTCGTAATGCCATTGATTCGTCGTGTATTTGATGCAGAAAAAAAATTATCGCAGAGTAATAAATTATTAAAAGCCAGTGATGAACGCTATTCGTTGGCTGTGCGCGGCAGTAATGCTGGATTATGGGATTGGGAAGTCGGCACCGAACATATTTTTTATTCGCCGTATTTAAAAAATTTGTTGGGCTACACTGACGATGAAATTCCCAATATGCTCAATGTGTTTGATGAACATTTACATCCTGAAGATTTAGAAAAAGCACGTGCTGCAATCCGAAATCATATTTTGCATCAAGTACCTTATAACATTGAATATCGATTAAGACGAAAATCAGGAGAATATCACTGGTTTCATGCAGTAGGTCAAGCCAAGTGGAATAAACACGGATACGCGACGCGCATGGCAGGTTCTGTGATCGACATTACCGAGCAGAAGATTAGCGAGCAACGTTTAGTAACCCAATATACCGTCACTCAGATTTTGTCGGAAGCCAGTAATTTGGAAGAAGCCGTTCCAGAACTGATTCAGTCAATTTGTTTAGGTTTGAATTGGGATTGCGGTGCAATTTGGATGGTAAATTCCGAAGAGAATGTATTGCGCTGCATTGGCATGTGGTGTGATAAAAAAACGGAAGCGTATGCTTTTTTAGAGGCTTCAGAAGCCATAAAATTTGCTCTAGGAAAAAGTGTGCTGGGACGTGTCTGGAGTAGTGCTAAACCTTATTGGAGCGAGGATGTTACCAAAGATGCTCATTTTGTACGTGCAGAAGCAGCAAAATCTGCGGGATTTCATTCCGCATTTTGTTTTCCCATTTTACTAAAAGATACTGTTTTTGGCGTGATGGAATTTTATAGTAAGCAAATCGAATCACCCGACGAAGAATTATTACAAATGATGGCATCGATCGGTCCGCAAATAGGCCAATTTTTCCAAAGAAAACACGTTGAAAGTGAACGTAAAAAAGTAGAAACACTAAAAAATGAATTCGTGTCAATCGTGAGTCATGAATTGCGTACCCCTTTAACATCAATTCGTGGATCATTGGGTTTGCTGTTAGGTGGTGTCATCGGAGATTTTTCAGAAAAAGCCAAAAAATTATTGGATATTGCTAGCAATAATTGCGACCGATTGCTTAATTTAATTAATGATATTTTGGATGTCGAAAAAATTGAAGCAGGCAAGATGAGTTTTAAATTTGAAATGATCGACATCACTAAAGTTATTAAAGAATCTATCTTAATTAATCAAATGTATGGCGAAAAATTTGGCGTAAAAGTCATGCTGACGGAATCAGTCAGCGATGTATTAGTGAATGTGGATAAAGATCGTTTGTTGCAAGTGATGGCGAATTTAATTTCAAATGCCGTTAAATTTTCGCCGCAAGGTGAAGTTGTCAAAGTGACAATTCAATTGATAAACAATATCGTTCGTGTAGCCGTAGCGGATGCGGGCTCTGGCATTTCGTTGGAGTTTCAACCCCGTATTTTCCAAAAATTTTCTCAGGCAGATTCGACTACCACGCGGATAAAAGGCGGCACAGGGCTTGGTTTAAGTATTACGAAAGCGATTATTGAAAAATTTGATGGAACGGTTGGGTTTGTCACTAAACCCGGTACTGGTACGACTTTTTATTTTGACTTGCCGCCTTACACCCTTGAGGAAAAAAAGCCCGAGAAGACATTATTCCATGCGGAGTCAAACCAACGATCATTATTAATTTGTGAAGATGATGAGGATCAGGCGCTTTATTTGTCGAGCATGTTACAAACAGCCGGTTTTCGTGTTGATACTGCAGGAACGGTGAGTGCGGCTCGGGATTTGTTAGCAAAAAATACGTATCATGCTTTGCTGCTGGATTTGATTTTGCCTGATCAAGATGGAATTGCATTTATTCGTGAGTTACGTACCGAAGATAAAACAAAAAATCTACCTATTATTGTGATATCCGTGATTGCACAAACCGGTAAATCACTATTAAATGGCGATGCTTTTTCCGTGGTGGATTGGTTAGACAAACCGATCGATTTTAGCAAGCTCTTGAAAGATGTTCAGTCATTAAGTCGATTAAAGTTGCAGATGACTCGCATTTTACATGTAGAAGATGAAGAAGATACGCGAACTATCGTAAAATCAATATTAAAAAATACCGCGGAAGTCATTTGCGCTTCTACTTTGCAAGAAGCAAAAGTGAAATTGATACGTGATCAATTTGATTTAGTTATATTAGATTTGATGCTTCCTGACGGTAATGGATTGGAACTCTTACCCTTGCTTGCAAAATTGCATACACCCGTTCTGGTTTTTTCTGCAGTTGAGCTTGACCGCGAACATGCTAAATTTGTGCATGATGCTTTGGTCAAGTCAGAAACTTCGTATGAGCGATTGTTGGAAACGATTGAACAAATAATTCAGCTTGTCAGTTAATGTTTTGGAATTTGAGGATAAATCATGGCAGATAAAAAATTAAAAAATATTTTGTATGCTGAAGATGAGGAAGACATTCGTGCCATCGCACAAATTGCTTTGGAAGATATAGGTGGTTTTACTGTGAAATTTTGTGCGGACGGTAGAGAGGCATTGGAAGCCGTGCATTTTTTTCAGCCTCAATTATTGTTGTTAGATGTGATGATGCCTGGCATGGATGGTCCAACAACGCTGCAAGCTTTACGCAACATTGATAATTTGTGGGATATCCCTGCTATATTTGTGACGGCAAAAATTCAGCCGAATGAAATTATGCAGTATAAAGAAATGGGTGTGCTTGACGTGATTACTAAACCATTTGATCCGATGAAGTTGGCTGAAAATATTAATGCGATGTGGAGTAAATATATTAACAGTTTAAATATTAATAGTACTAAAAGGGAGTGAGTCAATGGACAGTAGCATCCAAGTAAAATTACAAGCCTTATTTGTTGACTATACCAAAAAGCTACCCGATAAAATAAATATGTTGGAAAAACAATGGCAGAATTTATCGCAAAGTTGGGACCAAGAAAAATTGCTTGAATTTCACCGCGCAGTGCACAGTCTATGTGGTTCAGCTGGAACTTATGGGTATAAGACGTTAAGTCAGCGCGCACGCGAGCTTGAGGTTTATCTGAAAACCTTGCTGGGCAAAAATAGGGTTTCACATCAAGAGCAACAAGAAGTACTTAAACTATTAAATAATCTTGCGTCAGTTGAATTATCGATTGAAGAAAACGAAGTTCAGGATTTTGCTGTGCCGATAAAGCTTTTGCCAACCAATAAATTAGTTTATGTGTTGGATAACGATCGTGAATTTATTAATGAAGTTAAAGCAAATTTAGATTCGATGGGTTACACGGTTGAGATCTTTGCGGATTTTCAAATGCTGCAAAAATCGCTTGCTGCTGTAATCCCCGGTGCAATGATTATTGATGTGGAATATTTAGATGAAAATGCCATCGAGTATTTGCATAAAATACAGGAGCGTGAGGTTCCCATTTCCTTGTTTTGTACTGCAAAACAAGGGGATTTGCATACACGGCTTAATGCGATTCGTGCGGGAGGGATTGGGTTTTTTCAAAAACCGATCGAAGCATTTTATTTAACAAAAACACTTGATCAAGCCTGTGGCTCTTCCGCATTAGAACCATTAAGAGTGATGATTGTGGATGATTCCCAATCATTAGCAGAATATTATGCGGTTGTTTTGCAGGAAGCGGGAATGGAAGTGCGTATTGTGATGGATCCGCTGGGTGTGTTGAATGTGTTGACGGAGTTTCGCCCTGATTTGTTATTACTCGATGTATATATGCCCGGCTGTTCTGGTCTTGAGCTTGCAGCGGTGTTACGTCAAGAAACACTTTATGCTGGAATTCCAATTATTTTTCTTTCGACAGAAGAAGATCGTTTAAAGCAATTAGCCGCGCTCAATTTAGGCGGCGATGATTTTTTAACAAAACCCATCCTGCCGCAGCATTTGGTTGCTGCAGTGCGTTCGCGAGCAAAACGTGCGGGCATTTTAACGTCCTACATGACGCGCGACAGTTTGACAGGTTTGTTGAATCACACCAATATCTTGCAACATCTTGAAATAGAATTGGCGCGCGCGCTGCGTTTAAATCAGGCGCTCAGTTTTATTTTAATTGATATTGATCATTTTAAATTAGTGAATGATACGTACGGCCATTCTATGGGGGACCGTGTTTTGAGAAAATTATCCGAATTGTTACTGACGCGTTTGCGCCGAACGGATATGGCGGGACGTTATGGTGGTGAAGAATTTGCGATTATTTTACCCAATACGAATGGTGAAATGGCTGTGGAGTTGTGCACAGAACTGCGAGAAAAGTTCGCGCAATTTGTTTTTACCTCAGAAGGAAAAAAATTCCATGTGACATTTAGCGCCGGAATATCCACATACCCAAATTTGACAGATGCTAATAATCTCATTGAGATGGCTGACCAAGCTCTTTACAAGGCAAAGAGTCATGGGCGGAATCGTGAGCTTTTGCTTATTAAGTAGGTTTCCTAGCGATATTCATTGTGTGTTTGGACCCTCATCCCCGACCCTTCTCCCACAAGTGGGAGAAGGGAGTTTTATATATATAGCTCCCTTCTCCCGGAACGGGAGAAGGGCAGGGGATGAGGGTTAAACCCCCAAAAAAAACCCCGCCAAAATGACGGGGTTTTTAAAAGTAGCGCATAAAACAGCAAATTACA
>CAYRUP010000069.1:0-9934 GCA_964427485.1 uncultured Coxiellaceae bacterium
CTTCTTTGCAGGCTTGGCCAAACCCGCCTTGGATAACAGGTTTGTTGAGGGTTTCGGATATGTAAGCTTTGGCGTAAATACCATAGCCAATTTTAACCAATTCTCCCATTTCTACAAGGTCTTTAAAAGTATTGAAGGGGTCAGACATTTTTAGTTTAATAACTAAAATTTACTTTATAATAAAAAGATAACTACATGAGAGTGATCACATGGCTTTTTTTTATTCGTATAAAGTTGATAGAGCGCTTTCAAGCTTAGGGGTTGTGTCGTTAATTGCTGAGCTAGGCACAATTAAGAAGTTAAAAACTTTTGGCGAAAAAGAGGATTTTTGGCCAAAAGAGACAGCGATATTTATTTACTATACATTGCCTGAAGATATGAAGCCGCAATCTAGTGAGGCCATAATTAAATTATGGCTGAATCAAAAACTAGTTCGCGCGCATGTCCTCATGTCCATAAAACAAATGATGTCACAAAATGCGCCTAGTTTATCAACGTCTTCCTGTAACTCACTTGAAAATTTGATTTCTGTATATTCAATAAATGTTTATGATAACTCTGAGAAGCGTACAGAATCGATTATTATTTCTGTTGCCCGTTTTATAACTCAAGAATCTGTGAAGAGGTCTGGTAGAAATATTGTTGGTTTAAACGATGATGAGCGGTTTCTGGCAATGTTGATATGCCTTGTCGCATCAAATCATTTAACGAAGATAACTAATTTATCTTTTGAAATCTTAAGTGCAGTAGCTTGTTTGGATTTTGATAAACATAAAGGCGCTGATTTTGGTGAATTAATTGCTAATTACAATCGAATGGTTAATAGCCCTTCTGAATCCTATGCGCTTGAGGCTATAGGAAATCAAGTGCTGCAATTTGTGTCTACAGGAGATAGTCTTTATTTAGATAAATTAGGCGAGCTATATAGTTTGTTAGTGTCTCGAATAAAAAGTTAATTTGAATCTTATAACGTCTTAGGGAGTGCGATGATGACGGATTGGCAACATCTCTACACGCAAAATTGTCCACCAAAAACAGCTATTAACGATGACGTTAACCCTGTTTATAGATTTGTAGATAATGCAAATCTTAATAAGAAAGATTTTGAACCCCATAGGGTTAAATTTCCAAATGCAAAAAAATTTCAGACAGAATGTATTTTTCTGGGCACGTCAGTTTTTACAGATCATACAATGATGTTGCATCTTCAGCAGCGGTTTCCAGCATTTGCAAAAATGAAAATTGCTCAAGGTCGCATTGAAAAATCTGATGGTAAGATTTCATATGGAAAAAATTTTCACATAACTTGGTGGGTAGAGGCTAGTAATCCAGAAAGCAATTTTCAGGTGATCCCATGAATAATGATATAACACAAGCTCAAATTGAGGGTCAAAAAATTGACGAGATTTTTTATTTTTATGATGAGCCAAAGCTATATAGTTGTCGATTAGATGATGGCAATAGATATGTTGTGTTTTGGGCTGACGAAGATCAGGAAAAACAGATTTGGTTTTATGTTAAGGTTAGTGACCCGCGATATCATGCAATGTTAGGCAATGAAATTTCATTGCGAGGGCTGTTTGAACACAGTGAAGATGGTTTTTTATATGTTGTTACTTTAGCCAAAGACGGCCGCTGTTTGATTGACCGACTTGCATCTAAAAAAAATACCAGTGAGTTGCTTCCGCAGCAAGATGTATATTTGTTCCCGCGCAAACCCCGCATGCAACTTTAAGATTGTATAAGTTCAAGCATAGCTTCTTGTATTGGACTAGAATCTTCTTGTGTCTCTCGATATTGCTTTTTTTAAAAAATGGAGAGGGTCAGACACCTTTACCAAATAATCTCATTTTTAATGAAATCCCATTTATTGATGGTAGTCTTTGTGATTTGATAAGCTTTTCATTTTTGGTGCGAAGTTCTTTCCCGTTCAAATAAATAAGCTAAGCCATCCGGTGTATCTAGTTCTTTTACAAAATTAAAACCAGCTTTTTTATAACAACGAATAGCACGTTGGTTGTTTGGGTCAGCTTCTGTAATTATTTTTTTGATGTTAGGCATTGAAAATAATTGCTGCGTGAAAGCAGTAATCATTTGCGTTCCAAGCCCACGATTAATGCAATCTTCTTCGCCAATAAACTGATCGACACCCACGGTTCCTTCTGTTTCATTTGGCCACCATCCACCACCCACTTGAGTTGCATAGTAATATTGAATAAAGCCAATAGGTTTATCATTTAAATAAACAATAAAAGGAAGAACAGTTTTATCGCCGATTCTTTTTCCATATTTAATTTTAATTTCATCGTGACTGAGAGTATCATTCCACCATTCTTTAACGTGTGGTTTATCAAACCATTTGCAAAGCAGGTTAAGGTCATGCTCTTGCAATGGCTTAAAAGTAAATTGATTAGTTAGCCTTTTGCGATAGCGGATTTCATTTAAAAAGACTTCACTGTCGTATTTAGCTGATTTAGTATCTCCGGTAGCAATGAAGCCAATGCTTTCATAAAATCTTTTAGCTTGAGTATTTTCTTTTAAAACCCAAAGAATAACTTCATTAAACCCCATTTTTTCTAGTTCAACGAATACTTTTTGGCAAAGTTGCTTGCCTAGTCCTTGACGCCATACATCAGGGCGAAGATAAATGGCGCTGATTTCACCACAAATTTTGGAGTCTGTGTCGGTATCACGAGAAGAACAAATGCTTGCGAAACCAACGATTTCTTTATTTTTTTCTACTAGAAATATTTTTACATTATTCTTAATAAGATCATGCCACATTTGATGACGTTCTTTGATAGAAAGATTATCAAGTACAGCATCAGGAATATGACCGCGATAGATTTTTTGCCATGAGGCTACATGAATCGCCGCAATTATTTCGGCATCTTGTTCGTTGGCTAATCTAATTTTGATAGATGATTCCATTTCATATTCCCCAAAAACCATCAGTTTGCCAATTATTAGAAAAGCCCATCCGCGAAGGATTAATAAAAGAATGATTTTTAATTAATTCATTCATATAGCCGTTTAGCCCAGTATTTATCGATGTTTTAATCATGGTTGAAATAACAGTTACCACGTTTATTACCACGAATATAAAGTTGATACCCCAAAAATGACAAAGACCGTTGTAGTGCGTTACAATTCGCGCCAAAGTTGATTCTAACATCCAAAAACCCCAGAGCAAATTAATCAGACAAAAGGACAGGTGCCGCATGAAGAAGAATAAAAAATCAACAATGAATGTCCAGGGTGCTGCGATCAGTGTTCTTTCAGGTAATGATGAAGATTTTATTAGTTTAACAGATATGGCCAAAAAATTTGGTGGTGATGATTTAATTTATAGCTGGATGCGCAATCGTAATACCTTGGAATTTCTAGGAATCTGGGAACAAATGCATAACCCAGATTTTAAAGGTGGCGAATTCGACACCTTTAGAAAAGAGGCTGGATTGAACAGTTTTCATCTGACGCCTAAAAAATGGACAAGCTCGACGGGTGCCATAGGGGTGCAGTCACGTGCTGGCAGGCATGGTGGAGGTACTTATGCTCATAAGGACATTGCGTTTGAATTTGGTTCATGGCTCAGTCCAGAATTTAAGCTTTACCTAATTAAAGAATTTCAGCGGCTTAAGGAAGATGAAAATCGTAGATTATCGCTGGAGTGGAATCTTAATCGCACGTTATCCAAGCTCAATTATCGTATTCATACCGATGCAATTAAGGCTCATATAATTCCTGATATAGTCAGCCCTGAGCAGGCTAATTTTGTGTATGCTAGTGAGGCTGATGTGTTGAATGTTGCTTTATTCAGCCAAACAGCAAAACAATGGCGTGATGCTAACCCGAGTAAAGAAGGCAATATGCGAGAGTCTGCTAGCATTGAGCAGCTTTTGGTATTAGCTAATATTGAGGCAATGAACGCGGAATTTATTCGCATGGGTTTGTCGCAGCCTGAGCGTTTGAAAAAATTAAATGAAATTGCAATTATGCAGCTAAGGTCATTGATCAATCACGGCGGTATCGGAAAATTGACTGATGGAAGTAACAATGGCAAAAATTAAAAAGAAAAGCGGGTGTCAATGCAATAAAAAGTTAATTTTTCAGAATGTTCGCAAACTGCATATCTATCTAAATATAAAATATGCAGCGATTCCTATCACAATTACAAGAATTAGAAAAACATGGTTATGAATTTCACTCAATTTTCTCGGTATACCCAGAGATATAAGCCGTCGCCATCATGAAGTTTGCGGACAGCCGTGTCATTAGCATTTTTACAGGCAGCTGCTGATAAGAGTTAGTTGCCATCGTGGTAACACCAAAGCATCGTTAATTTGTTGCCACGAAAGTTACTACGGTTTACGGTTGGATGCAACTGGATGTTACCACGCTGCCTCGGTCTATTATTTTGTTAAAAACCAGCATTTTTACTGGAATTTCTGATGTTGTTGGATTTTTCAGAACTTTAATATGGCGGAGAGGGTGGGATTCGAACCCACGTGGAGGCTCACGCCCCCCATCCGATTTCGAGTCGGTGCCGTTATGGCCGCTTCGGTACCTCTCCCCTAACAATCGCGCTCGATTATATTCTGGGAAACTTGTGTTTGCCAGAAATCTTTAATCTAAAGACCCGGCGGAACTAAACTGATTTCTTTGTCGCTTTCGGGATAGTATCGATCAGGAATAGGGTAGGCCTCCTGGATGCTGGATGAAGATAAACCCGGCGGAATCTTTAACGGCGGGATTGACCTCGCCTTTAAATAATCTGTACCACGATTTTGAATCACGCCCGTCTTGCCATACATAGACGCGCAGCTGGTGAGTACCAACGATAATAGGAGTAAGAAAAATATTTTCATAGAGTGTTGCATAAAAGACCTAGATTAATAGTTTAAACCACACCCGCCTCACGCATCGCTTCTTTTAAAACGGCGTGAAACTTAGGATCGAGAGGGGACAATGGTAACCGGATTCCTGACGGAATCAAGCCCATTTGGTTTAAAACCCATTTTGTTGGGATGGGATTGGATTCTAAAAATAATTTTGTGTGTAATGGCATTAGTTCAGTATTTAATTGTTCAGCTAAGGTTTGATTGCCTGTCATGGCTGCTTTGCATAAATCATGCATTTTGTGCGGTGCGACATTCGCAGTGACAGAGATCACACCCACTGCACCTTGCAACATACAGGCGAGTGCTGTTGCATCATCGCCGCTGTATATCGCGAAGTTTTTGCCGCAACGTTGGTAAATTTCTTGCGTGCGCTCCACTTTGCCAGTCGCTTCTTTAATCCCAATAATATTGGAAATTTTTGCGATTTTTTCTACGGTTTCAGGCAGCATGTCACAGGCGGTACGACTCGGAACATTATATAAAATAATGGGTAAAGGAATGGTTTCTGCAATCATTTTATAGTGTTCAAACAAGCCGTGTTGAGTGGGTTTATTGTAATAAGGTGTCACAATTAATGCCGCATCCGCGCCTGCTTTTTCTGCATTGCGAGTGAGATGAATGGTATGTTGCGTGGAGTTTGTTCCCGTTCCGGCAATCACGGGCACACGACCCGCAACTTGTGCGACAACATCTGAAATCATAGCGTATTGTTCATCTTCGGTCAGTGTGGCTGCTTCACCTGTCGTCCCAACGACAATAATGCCTTGGGTTTTAGCGTCAATATGCCATTCAATTAATTCATGCAGAGACTTTTTATCAATGCTGCCATCCGCATGCATAGGGGTGACGAGGGCAACCATACTACCTTTTATCATGGGTATAAAACTCCGAGGATTTGTTTTTTTTATAGTAACATTATCTATGTTTTTTTGCCTCATTTTCGTATAATTCAGCCAATTTTGCGTTGTTAAAAGGAAATGAAATGCGTCACACCTGGTCTGAAATATTATGGGGCAAGCATGCCAAATTCATTTATCTTTTCATGGCTGCCATTATCATGTTGTTCAGTTGTTTGGGTACTCGTGAAATTTGGACCCAGGAACATCGTTGGGCGGATATTGTTTCCGCTATGCTTTTTCATCATGATTTTCTCCACCCTTCTTTAAACGGCACGGATTATTATGATAAACCGTTGCTGTCTTATTGGTTCATCTTGGCTATTTCTTATGTGACAGGCGAATTAACAACTTGGACAATGCGATTGCCGTCCGCCTTGGCAGGCTTACTCGCGATCGGCTCGATCTATAGTTTAGGCACGCATTTAAAAGATCGACGATTAGGTTTGTTAGCCGGTTGGATGTTATTAACCACTTTCTATTTTATTTTTTGGGCGCGTACCAGCAGTGCGGATATGTTGAATATGGCGGGCACTTTATTCGCGGTGGCCTGGTATTTTACGAGTAAAGCACACACTCGATTTTTTGATTACGTCGTTTTTTTTCTGATTTTAGCGTTGACGGCACTGTGTAAAGGTTTAGTTGCGCCAGTCGTAGCATTTATCGTTATTGTGGCGGATTTATGCATTCAGGGCGAATGGAAAAAACATTTGCGATTCAGCCTTATTTTAGCCGTTATTCCGGCTGCTATCGTTTACATGCTGCCATTCTGGGCATCAGCGCACTTTAGCACGACCCATTATGATGAAAATGGTTTAGTCTTAGTTTATCGTGAAAATATTTTACGGTTTTTTCAACCATTCGATCATAAAGGACCGATTTATACCTATTTTATTTTTCTGCCCGTTTACTTATTGCCATGGACGTTATTTTTTATTCCTGCGCTTTTTGCGATTAAAGCACGTTGGAAAACACTGTCAAAAAATTCCAAATGGTTGATCTGGTCGGTTTTATTATTATTTATTTTTTTTACGATTAGTGGTTCACGACGCAATTATTATGTTTTGCCTTTGGTTCCGTTTGCTATTTTGTTGACAGCAGATTGGATTTTGGCGGGCGTTGATACGCTGAAACGAAATCGTTGGTCAGGTCGTTTTGCCGTCACGTTTTTTGTCATCTTTTTTATCTTTTTTGATGTGGGGCAATTACTTTATTATGCGGGTGGCGGTATGGAAAATTTTGCTGTAGCGGTAAAACAAGCGGCGCAGCAAAAACCCTGGTCAGAGTGGAATTTTGTGATGCTGGATCCCGAAAGCAAAACACGTTTTTATCTGAATCTTGCGCCAGAAGTAAAAAATGTTAGCATTGTGGGTGATAAACGTCAGAATCAAACGACTGAAAGTTTATTAGAAAAATGGCCTTTCTTAAAGAATGCAAACCAAAAAAGTGATACGATTTTTGTAAGCCGAAAACAGTATGAAACAGAGTTACAAGGAATTTTACAAAATTATACGGTGGTGGAAGAAAAATTGGGGTGGGGCCAGAAATTTATGAAAAATAACTCCAATTTAAGCATTGCGTTTATCCCTAAATGAATTTTAATGAAAGGAAAAAGAGTATGACGGAAAATCTGTTACAAAAATTAGAAGAAAAAGTAATGACATTACTGATGGAATTGGATGGAGCGCGCAAAGAAGTGAGTCGTTTGAAACAGGAAAATATGGCGCTCCGAAACCATCAATCGGATCATGTGAAAAAATTGCAAAACCTCGTTTCATTGTTAGATTCTATGGATGTGACACAATCAGCAACCATCGCTCATGAATATATGCAAGAAGATGACGCGATAGCGATGGCCACATGATTGCAGATTTTCTCCAATTAATTAAAAAAGTCGGTGAAGGCGATGAGCAAGCTTGGCAAACACTGAAGAAACTTTTTCTGGATCAAGCATTATCGCCAACGGAGTTGTCGCAAGTTTTTTTATACATAAAAAATGCCTCTAAAACCAATGTTTATGCGCTGTATTCATTGGGATTACTGTATGAGCTTGGTTTAGGTACCCGACAAGATTTTGCAATGACGTTTCTGGTGATGCGTGAAGCAGCAGCCCATGGTTATGCGCTGGCGATTTTTGAAGTGGGTCGCCGTTTTTTGTATGGGATTGGCATCGAACAAAATTATCATAATGCCATGCAATGGTTAACACTCGCTGCATCGAGTCCGCATTATCATCCTGCTGCTATGTATTTAGTCGGATTCATGTATGAAAAAGGATTAGGAGTGCCGCAAAATGCATTGCATGCTAAAGAATGGATGGATAAAGCGGTAGAGAAAGGTTATCAGTCTGATCATGATTTCCCTTTATAAAAAGGCGTTGTTTTTTCGTAGGGTGGATTAGGCGTTTTTTGCCGTAATCCACCGGAAATACGGTGATATTTTTATCTGCAAAAGGAATGCAAATATGTTTTTCAAGAAACAGTATCTTCTGGCTATCATACCTTTATTTCTTTTTACTCATACGAGTTATGCGACATGGAAATTCCAAATTGCACCTTATGTGTGGGCGCTCAATATGTCGGGGCGAGTCCAAGTTGGACCTGCTGTGGCGCATATTTCTGAAAATTTTGACGATATACTCCATCAGTTTCATGGTGGGGGTATGCTCTACGTCGATGCACAAAAAAATAATTTGGGTTTATATGCCAATGCATTGTATGCCATTTTAGAGCAAGATGATTCGAAGGGACCGATTACCGTTAAAAT
Source organism: uncultured Coxiellaceae bacterium (assembly GCA_964427485.1). Lineage (GTDB taxonomy): Bacteria > Pseudomonadota > Gammaproteobacteria > DSM-16500 > DSM-16500 > CAYRUP01. The sequence continues at coordinate 8,564 of CAYRUP010000069.1, forward strand.
GAAAAATAATTTTGGGATTTTTAGTGCTGGCGTGTCTTATATTGTTTATCAAAGTGGAGATGATGCTAAACATCTTTCAGTCGCCCCGTATTTAGGAATTCGTTATACATTAAACAATACGACACTGAAAATTCCCTTCATTTCTTTCACCACAACGAAAGATTATCATTGGACAGACCCCACATTAGGCGCACGTGTTACCTACGATTTCAATAAAAAATGGCAAGTTGTTGTTGCGGGTGATGTGGGCGGTACTTCATCGAATGACAAGAGTTACAATGTGCAAGGTTTTGTGGGTTATAGTCCTGCATCATTTAAAGCGACGACCCTTTATGCGGGTTATCGGATGTTGTATCAACATTATGTGACCGGGTCAGGTTTGAATAAATATGATTGGAGTATGCGTTTATTTGGGCCGGTGTTGGGAGTGTCATTTGGGTTTTGATTGAAATAAACTTTTTTTTCACGCGGTATCTTGACTAAATGTATTGTTTTTTCTACTACCGAGCAAAGTTGATATTTTTTTTATCATTAAAATAAATTGGATGATGTACAGAAATGGTTTAAAGAATGGGTAGAAAACGCAGCACGTGATTATGTTACCGTAAAATCATTTAAGCAATTAAACAATTGGACGGAAGTTAGTCAGGAAATAGTAAAAAGGGTAGCGGCTGATAGCCATTTTGAACGCGGTTATATAGAAATCAATCACCTGTATGTGAAAATTAAACCCACTGATCCCAACGCAGCAAAAGAAACGGCAGCGAGGGTTGCGCTAGAAGGCGAAAAGTTGCTGAAGCAGTTGAAAACAGAGCTAGAAGATAAAAATAAACAGGAAATGTTGCAATGCAAAGCAAGGATTCAAAAAAAAGAAGCAGAATTGAAAAAGAAACAAGATGAAGCTGAGAAAGAAGTGAAACAAGTCAGGGAAGAAGCGGAATTTAAACAGGCTGTGGAATTGTGGAAGGGCATGAAAGAAATTTATGGTGATGTTGATACGACTATAGAGGTTTTTAAACTAGCCTGGCTTGAGGTAAAAGGTACAGAACCGACACCTGACATGATCAAACATGTGTTACCGGAAAGTAAATCTCCTCGAGGGCCCTCGCTTTATGGAAACAAGGATAGAAAACGAGAACAAGAAGAAGCAAGGCAACAATACAGGGAGTCATCATCTAAGGTCATGGGGAATTGTCGGGTGTCGTAATCCACTCATTTTCGACCCTCATCCCCGACCCTTCTCCCGTAAACGGGAGAAGGGAGTTCCTAGTTTTAGCTCCCATCGAACGTTTACGGCATAGACGTCAAGCTACAGTTTAGAACGTCGTCCCGCGACGCTTTTCAAGCGGGATCCAGTGCCTTTTTTGGGCA